>PQXC01000010.1 GCA_003194435.1 Candidatus Methanophagaceae archaeon
AGAAGATTCTGGACCGATTATGACAACAATTATTCAGCATATTCTACTGGTGAGATAATATTTATCAAAAACATAATCAAAAAGTTCAAGGAGTATTACGGTGATGAAATAAAAGAGCATATCGCAATAATATCTCCATATAGGGCACAAATAGATAGGATCGAGGAAGAAATTCCCGATATTGAGTGTGGAACGGTGCATGCATTTCAAGGTCAGGAGAGGAGCGTGGTTATCTTTGCTACTACTAAATACTGGAGAGGCAGGAGTAATGGCTTTGGATATTTATTGGAGGGTGAGGTGAGTAGAAACCTTCTGAATGTTGCGGTTTCAAGAGCAAGGGAGAAGCTAATAATCGTAGGAAGCAGAGAACTTTTCGATAGAGTAGAAATATACAGAAGACTTTATGAACATACCATGAGGACAGGTTATGTAGCCCCCGAACATCTCAGCGGTTATGATTTTACAACGAGATGCGATGGGTGCGATAGAGATATGGGAGAGTTCAGATATAACGACAGATACTGCAGAGAATGTTTTATACTACATCATTTGAGGACTTTTTTGAACGAGATGCCAAGGGAATATAACGCTGTGGATACACATCTTTTGAGGTCTTCCGATGAAGTAAGGATTGATGATTGGTTTCATCATAATGGGATACAACATGAGGTTGAAAGAAGAGTTCCAGTCAGTAATAGACTGATGTATTGCGACTGGTACTTGCCTCAGGGGAATGTATACGTGGAATACTGGGGCTTGACCAACGAGGAGTGGTATAGAGAGGCAAGAAGAGTAAAAGAAAGGCTGTACAGACAGGCTCATCTGGATTTGAGAAGTATAGAGCCTGAAGATATGGCTAATTTGGATGAGATACTTCGATATAAATTTAGGGATATATTAGAGAGGAGACATACAGAAGACCACGGATAGTGCTAAATGCTGGGAAATGAGCAACAATGTAACAGTTCATTATATGTTTTAGGGGGATGCCCCAGAATGGTTCTCAAGCCTTTCTTACCATACCGCTCATAAAATCGCTTCAGCAGTTCGCTCCCGTACTTTGCAACTGTAACCTCGCGCATGATTGCACTTGGTCCTTTTATCCTCTTCAGGTTCCTGTCTCGCTC
Source organism: Candidatus Methanophagaceae archaeon (assembly GCA_003194435.1). GTDB lineage: Archaea > Halobacteriota > Syntropharchaeia > Alkanophagales > Methanospirareceae > G60ANME1. Next base: position 1,128 of record PQXC01000010.1, read on the forward strand.
ATCCTTGAAGAATAGATAATCCTCATTGTTAGCTAAGAGGCGCTCGGAAACAAACGAGGAATAGCCCTCAATTATCGCACCGAGGACAGAGCGCTCTTCCACAAGCGTTGTTATCTCGCTCCTCAGCTCCTCTGCGTTAGCAGGCAACGTGAACTGCGGTACGGGTGTGGGTATGGATATGAGCTTGAAATCAAAAGGGAATTTTGTAAGTTTAGCGGGGTTAACGGGTGGAATAGCGATAGTGAGAGCCATACGTTTCTCTATTTGAGGTAAGCCTGCAAATTTGGCATTGAGCTCGTCAATAAGCGACTCATTTGATGCCAGGCTGTGGTAGAATTCCGTTTCCAGTGATAGAATCTCCTTCTTCAGCGCAACATCTCTATCATACAATTCGGGAACCTGAGCATGTGCGAGTTCATGCACAACGAGATTCAGTGCAAAGCCCGTTTCAAACTTCAATGCAGCTTTGAATGCCATCTTCAGCGTCTCGCCTTCGTTCATCTTACGAGCAAGGTTTGCCAGTGTCTCTCTCCGCATACCAGAGGTGTAAATGAAGATGCCGTGTTTAAAGCAAAAACCGGACATCTCGTGCATAAACTGGATATCAGAGTGGAGTGTGCTCCCAGCAATGTAGAATTCTATCGGGTTATCTGCCACCACAGCAGGCTGTATGGAATGAATATCTTCAAATTCAAAGAGTTGCATATAGATGGATTGCAATTTGTCGGGTATCTCCGCTGTGAATTTCTTCAATAGCGCAGCACGCCAGTCATCTTCGTTATTCACCACAGAGAGCGTGGCATCTATGGGCATATCCATATCAGCGAATTCTTCCAATTCCGGGCGGTATTGAACGAAGTTTGCGCTCAACAGCTCCTCGAGCTTGTGGAATTGATAGCCTCTCTCTGTTATATCAGCCTCTAACATATCCAGATCAGAATAAAGCTCCTCAAACCGCTTATTCTCCGATTGTATCCGCTCCAGCAGGATATCAACGATCATGCTTCTCAATAATTATTAATTATATATGATTCCTTGTGTTAATCTTGTGGTTTCAGCAGCTTTCAGCCCCCGTATATACAGCCGAGCCCATGCGAATGCTACTGCTACACCAGCGGTGTTCGCTGCAACCAGCCCCCACCAGACTCCCACCAGACCCAATCCAAGATTGAACCCAAATACGACCGTAAATAGTGGAGTCAGTATAAGTGTTCGTAAAATCGTGACAATCAGTGCGTTCATACCTTTACCTGTGCCCTGGAAAAGCGAAGAAGAGAGCATGCCAAATGATATTGTTGGGTGGTAAAAACTGATTATCCTGAGGAAAGTCGTCAAACCAGGTGCGATACGTGCCGCCTCCTCCGCATGTGTAAATACCGCTGCTATCTGAGGTGCGAAGATGAAGGTTGCCACCGCTATAACTGTCTCCATCAAAAAGCCAATCTTCACTGCATAGAGATGAGCAATACTTACCTTCTCAAATGAGCGCGCACCAAAAGCAGCACCACTTACCGGGACAAGAGCAGTAGCGATACCCAGCGTCGGCAGAACTGCTATGCTCACCACACGCCATCCAGTGGAATAGATTGCCACGCCATCGGTGTTACCTGCCGTTACCATTACTATTATAGCGTTCATTATCAGCATCATGAATGACATGGAAATCATCATCACTGAAGATGGCAGACCAACTCTGAAGATGTCCATAATAATCTCCTTGCTCCATTTGAAATCGCTGAATGAGAACGATACATAGGTATCTCTTTTGAATAGAAACCAGTTTAGCATGATAATGGATGAAACACCAAGCGATATGACCGTAGCCCATGCAGCGCCTGCAACACCCAGACCAAAGTAGTAGATAAAAATCGGGTCCAATACGATATTCAGACCAGCACCGAGTGCCATGGCATACATGGCTCGCCTGGCATCTCCTTCTCCACGCAGTATTGAATTCGCAACGTTAGTGAAAAATATGAAAATACTACCGGCAAAGATAACCCTGCCATAAGCTACTGTCATACCTGTGGTCTTACCCGCACCTATCAGAGCGAATATGTCGTGAGCAAGAACGAAAAACGGTATGGTAAAGGCAACTGCGAATAACAGCATTATAACGATTGTATGAACTGCTACATTGTCTGCACCCGGCTTATCACGAGCACCAATCCTGCGGGATATTGCAGACCCTGCACCTACACCCAACCCATTAGAGAGCCCCATAGCGAGGAAGAAGAAGGGATAGACGAAACCAATTGCCGCGAGTGCATCAGCACCAATACCCGAAACCCAAATCGCATCAACAAGATTGTAGATTGTTTGTACGGACATAGCCGCGATCATGGGTAATGACAGTTTGATAATGGCTCTTTTGGGGTCGCCAAGTAATGTCTCCACGCCCTTCGTTTCCTTATTCCCCGATAGAGCACCATAAGTGCCCTTTTTTGATAATTTATTATTCACCTGAGTATCCTCTTGCTCTTGTATTCTTTATTCTATTTTCTATTCTCCACCAACAGCACGGATGCCTTATATCTCTCTATATCGCTCTAATTATGCAAATCATGTAATTTAAGGACTAAGGACAGTCTCGAGTACAAAGCAAGTTAAGCATGTATTTGCATTTATCACAGAGTTCTGCTGGCTTCTTCTTCGCTTCGTTTACCGAATTTGAGAACTGCATCACACATTTATTGGAGCAGTGCTGCAGCCCGAATACGTGCCCCATCTCGTGTATCGCCTCCTTCTTTATCAAATTGAGCGAATCAAGCCTGTATGTAGAGAGAACCGCTCCTTTACCCGGCTTTGCAATCCCAAATACAAAATTCATGCCACGCACAAATATGTCCTCGCTCACTATCCATAATAAATAGACTGAACTGTCTGTCGTAGCCCTGGCGCTGGTGCTGGTAATAGAATTGAGTAGAATCGAGGCGTTGTATTGCATCCTGCTCCTATCATAGGCTTCCTTATCCACATCCTTTACAACCGCCTCGCTTCCTGGTTCTATTCTGAATACCGCTTCAAGCGCTTCTATCACTTCTGTCACAACCTCTCTACTCTTGCTGTCATAGAACAATTGCAGTTTCTTCATTCCTCACCAAAGAACCTTCGTATCGCCGGGTACATCTCCATCATCTGCTCCGATGCCACTTGCTCATAAAGGTTATAAGCAATACTCACAGCCAGTAATAGCCCGGTACCTGAAGCCTGACCAAGTGTACCAAATATATTTGCCAGTACACACAGTCCACCAAGAAGTGCACCACCCATTATCGCTATTCGTGGTATATAGCCCTCCATCATTCGCTCTATCGTTGCTGGATTCCTGCGGTGTCCAGGTATCTGCAGCCCAGAGCGATGTATCTGCCGTGCAACATCTTTAGCACCCATACCTGTGGTATTTATCCAGAACAGTGCAAATATCGCACCCCCTACCACCATAAAAGTCAGATCAATACCAAGGCGCAGAGCTATTTGCCAGCCCGCGTGTGGTGTTGACATGAGTGCTGGAAACCAATCCCAGGGTCCATAGATCGGACTCAGATAATACATCAAACCAGATACTGCATTGCCCCATTCATCATACGTCCCGAATACGGTAACTCCATGCATCCAGAGTGCTCGCCCGAAACCCTGAATACTCATTTGCAGCGCTCTTACGAGTATCATTGGCAGTACACTCGCATATAACAGCTTGATAGGGAACCTACCACGGGCTCCTCGCGCCATCGAATGTGCCAGCGGTATCTCCAGGCGCGTGCTCTCCAGATAAACAACAATGAAGAACACCGCGATAGTGGATATGAGAGCGATCAGGTGATGTTGAAAGAGGAATGTAATACCACCTTCCAGTATCTCATACGCTTCCACATGCAGTGGCGAGCCGGGCCAGAGTAACTGGAACCACCTGGGAATTACACCAACCGGCAGCCCGCTCAGGTCTGGTTGCCAATTAATGAGTCCGGTAATTACCTGCTGCGATACGCCGGCGAGAATGAAGAGCGAGACACCGGACCCTATCCCCCACTTTGATACTACCTCATCCATGAAATATATAAGCATCCCACCGAGAAATACCTGAATGAACAACAGTATAGAGATAATTTGTAGAGATACACCGAGTTTTGAAGCTATTCCCGCATCAGGCTTATAGAAGCCCATTACATAGACCAGGCTCATAAAGAGTGCGAATACCACAACGAGAATCTTCTGGATGTTCTGGTAGAATGCCTGGTCGCTGGAGTTACTCAAGTCCAGTTTAATTATCCCGGCGCCTACGAGTAGCTGCAGAATGATTGACGCATCTACAATCGGCATTATACCCAGGGCAGTCAGTGAGAATCGCTCACCTGCGAATATAGCGCGCCATCTACCAAAAAGGTCCAATGATTCAGGAGAGAGCCCAAAAAGGGGCACATTACCAAGTGCAAAATAGAGTATGAGTATGCCCAGAGTCCATCCCAGCTTGGTCTTGAAATGGACATGCCAACCCGGGCGCTCAACCATCGGGAATCTATCCAGAATCGGTGTCAGTATCTCTCTTAAGTTCATTTACTTACTCACTCACTTACTCACTTTATTCTTTATTCATTCACTCCTCAATTGGCATTTCAATCATTTCAATCCTGCCACCCGCTTCCTCTATCTTCTCCTTTGCTATACCTGATATCTCATTCACTCTCACTATCAGCTTCGGCTTTCCTCTCAATTCTCCCCTGCCCAGTATCTTCCTTATTCCGAGTTGTGTGGCATCGAGGAAAACAGCATCACCTCGCTCTTCCGCTTTACCTGTTTTTATCAGCTCCTCCAGCTTCTCTGCCAGTTCACCCACGTTCATTATTGCGTCGTAAGTTTTAGAATTAGAATGGCGTGCAGAACCAGAGCCCTGTTTCCCTTTCTTCATGCCCTGCTTCAAGGAACGGACGAAATGATGCGCATAAGCGCCCGCATTACCTGAACCACCCTTACTTCCTTTGCCTCGCCTCTTCTTGTGTGAGCCCCCGCCACAGGTTCTTGTACCCCTTATCTTCTTTACTCTCTTCTTCATCTCTACCCTTACCAACCCTAACGTGATGTACCCTATTTGCACAGAATTTATCCTTCTTATTTATATATGTTGCTTTTATATCACAACATTAGTTTCATATCATATTTTATATAATCGGGGGTCAGGGAGGATGATGGAAGTAGATATAGATGTAGATATAAAAGTAGAGAACGTTGTGGCAAATGCGAGGATTGCTGATGAGTTAGATCTGAAATACATAGAATCAAAGTTAGAAGATGCGGTATTCACGAAGAAGAAATTCCCCGGGCTGGTGTATAGGACACACAATCCGAAAGCTGCTTTCCTTATCTTCCGTTCGGGAAAAGTGGTTTGTACGGGCTCGAAGACCGAGGAAGGTGTGCGTAAAGTGATGGACATACTTGCCGCAGACCTCAGGCGTATAGGGATTGAAGTGGCAGAACATCCGGAGTTCAGGGTACAGAACATCGTTGCTTCTGCCAATCTCGGAAAGGAACTTAATCTCGGTGCCATTGTTGTGGGTTTAGAACTCGAGGGCATGGAATACGAGCCTGAGGTATTCCCCGGACTGGTATATCGTATAGAGGAGCCAAAAAGTGCTATACTGATATTCAGCTCGGGACGACTGGTTATAACGGGTGGGAAGACAGTTGAGGACTGCAAGAGGTCGGTGAGGGTTTTATTGAAGAAATTAAAGGATTTAGAACTGATTTAAAGTGAGATGTTTGAGCCCAGAATCGTGGCTTTCTGCTGTAATTGGTGCTCCTATGCAGCCGCAGACCTCGCAGGTATATCGCGCTTTCGGTACCCGCCAAATGTGCGCATAGTGCGTGTGATGTGCTCAGGGCGAGTAGAACCCGAATTTATCTTCGATGCCTTCAAACACGGTGCTGATGGTGTTATTATCACTGGGTGCCATCCCGGGGAATGCCATTATATATCGGGCAACCTGAATGCCGAGCGCAGGGTAGAGAACGTAAAGAAGGCAATGGAGTATCTGGGAATTGAACCGGGACGTCTCCGTCTGGAATGGATGTCTGCTGCCGAGGGCGAGAGATTTGCAGCGGTCATGCGTGACTTCACAGCCGAGATAAGAGCGCTGGGTCCTCTTATGCGTGGGAATGACGGGGATAAGAGATAAATGACAGATACGAGGAGTGTAGTGGTCATAGGTGGTGGTATCGCGGGCATACAGGCAGCAAGCGAACTCAGCGATATGGGGTTCCATGTGTATCTACTGGAGAAAGAGCCTGCGATAGGTGGACGAATGGCGCGTCTCAACAGGATATTCACCACAAATGAGAGTGCTATCGCATTACTGGAGCCGAAGATGCGGACGCTCGCAGCCAGAGAGAATGTGGAACTCATCACTTATGTGGAGATTGTGGCTGTTAAGGGTTCGGTAGGCGATTTTGAAATTACAATAGAGCATAAGCCACGCTATGTTGATGCAAATAAGTGCACAGGTTGCCGGCGGTGTATGGAGGTATGCCCGGTGGAGCAGCCGAACCGCTTCAATGAGGGCTTTGGCACACTGAAGGCTATTTATATCCCCTATGCTCACGCTGTCCCCTCATGCGCAGTCATAGATATTGAGAGTTGCCTGCGAAGCGGGGGTGAGGAGTGCGATGCCTGTATAAATGCATGTGAATATAACGCGATAGATTTCACGCAGGCGAGGCATAAGCATAATAGCAAGAGTAAGAGTAAGCTGAAAGCGGGCGCTATAATTGTAGCAACCGGGTCTGCAACTTACGACCCCGAACCAGGGCACGATTATGGATACGGGCTATTAGATGATGTGATAACAACGATGGAGTTTGAGCGACTTACCGCTCCCGATGGTCCAACCGGCGGGAATCTCATCAGACCCTCAGACTGCCGGGAGCCGATGCGTGTGGGGTTCATCAATTGCGTTGGGTCACGGGATATAAACAGGAATCCGTATTGCTCTGGTGGTGTATGCTGCATGGAGAACATAAAGAATGCGATACTGCTGAAGGAGAAGCGCCCGGATGTGAGATGCTATATATTTTATATAGATATAAGAGCAGCTTTCAGGGGTTATGAAGCGTTTTATACACGTGCACGTGAGCTTGGTATCCGATTTATCCGCGGTAGACCCTCAGAGGTAATAGAGAATGAGAAAGGCAATCTGGAGATAAGAGTGGAAGATACGTTGAAGGGTATGGTGAGGACTATAGAGGTTGAGATGGTGGTTCTCGGAACTGGTAGTGTGCCAGGCGAAGATATTGAGAGGTTATCGGAGATGCTGAAGCTCCCGCTTACTACAGAAGATGGACTATTCAGGGAGTTGCATTCCAGAGTAGCGCCGGTAGATACGGAACAGAGAGGTATATTCATAGCGGGTGCAGTGGCAGGTCCGAAGGATATCGCACTTGCTGTTGCTCAGGGCAGTAGTGCAGCGGCGAGAGCAGCTTCCACACTCCTCACGCTTAATGCTTAATTATATATTCGCGTCTGTGTATGGAAAGCTCGTGTGCCACCAGAGGTGAATGAAACAGGGAAATAAAAATGCGACTGGAGATTCTTTCAGTATGACTGATATGAGGTAAGAAAAGAGAAGATGAAGAAGGCATTTGCAGGAAAAAGGAAAGTGCTAATAATTGGCATTGTTTTTGTAATAGCAATCGTGGGTATCATGGCTACACCCATGGTAAAACAGCCAGATGAAGCGGGAAAACGAGCGGAACCCACTGAAAATGAACTTCCCACAGAGGTAAAGTCTGAAATAGAGCGCTTGCTACTTGAACCTGAAATACATCTAAGCAGATGGTCGGTGAATACAGCGGAAAAGAGAGTAGATATTTTTGTATACAAACTGACACCGGAGAATGAACGATTAAATGGCAAGATTATCGATGGATGGACGATGAACATAAGTGAAGATGTAGAATTTAAGAGGGGAGAAGAGAAGCTTAACGCAGAGCTAAAACGACTCAAAGAGAAACCGGAGACGGAAATAGGTGCATGGTCGTATGGGTGGGATCCTCGAACAGGCTATAAGGACGTAAATATATTTGTTGGTAATCTCACACCAGAGAACCAGCAATTAAACGGCAAGACGATTAATGGATGGAAAGTTCATGTGTGGAAATCGTTACTACCGCCAAAGGAAGTGGCACTACAAGACTCGAGGGTGAAAGAAAGAATAGAAGGAAAAGAATACGAAGTTAAGGAACATACAAGAAAGGCTGGTGGTGATAAAGAAATATTGGTAGATGTTTATATACGCATAAAAGAGCCTAAAAAGACCGTTATTGCTACTGTTGATGTGGTAAAGCAGGAAGTAATAGAGATAAACGAGACAAGTTCGTGGATATCCATACCCGAAAGGTGATGCGAGGATTTCCTCAGCACCAATTTCCCACTGCCGCAAAGCGAGCTCATCCTTAGTGGTGGTGAACCTTTGCTGCATCCAGCATTGATGAGCATATAAAAATCCCCGGGACAAAACACCCAACGAGGGGAAAGGCGATGAAGGCAGATTAGCGAAGCAAATTTGATCAAACTTTCTTAAAGTTTGATGGTTCAAGGATAAGGTCCTGCGGTTTGAATTCGAGAGCGAAGACGAGTTCAAGATGCGGAAAGCGGAAATCTATTTAAATAGGATGGAAGGAAATCCACTTGAGACAGTCCAAAACCGGTATTCAGGTCATTGATAAACAGCTACCTGTCCGATTTGTTTACCAACCTTTCCAATTCTTCCTGGTTCATGTACATATTCTATCATGAACCAGGTGTCATATGACACAAAGGTTATTTTAATAAATAGCGGGAATAGAATTATATGATAAAAGTAGCGATAAATGGTTGGGGGAGAATAGGCAGGATAGTATTTAGAGCTGCATTAAAAAATGATGCAAGTGCTGATATAGATTTCGTGGCAATAAATACTCATGCTGCAGAGGCGAACTGGATGGCGCATCTGTTAAAGCACGATTCTGTGCACGGCGTCTGCGACTGCGATATAAAGGCGGAGAAGGACAGGCTGATAGTGAACGGCAAGGAGATACCGATATTCGCGGAGACGGAGCCTGATAAATTGCCATGGGGCGAATTGGGTGTGGATGTGGTGGTGGAATCAACGGGTAAGTTCAGGAGCCGGGAAGACGCATCAAAGCATATCACCGCTGGCTGCAAGAAGGTTATAATAACCGCACCAGCGAAAGACCCCGATGTGACCGTTGTACCCGGCGTCAATGACGACATGTATGACCCCGCATCACATAATATCATATCCCTCGCCAGTTGCACCACCAATTGCCTGGCGCCAGTAGCGAAGGTGCTGGAGGACGAGTTTGGAATAACAAAAGCGTTCATGACCACCGTCCACTCATATACGAGCGATCAAAGATTACTTGATGGCAGGCATCGCGATTTGAGACGTGCTCGTTCGGCTGCAATGTCAATAGTGCCAACGACGACCGGTGCAGCAGCGGCGATAGGGGTGGTAATGCCCTCTCTTGCCGGTAAGATGGACGGCATATCGCTCCGTGTGCCCACTTTCGATGCCTCTATTGTTGACCTCGTGGCTGAGGTTGGACGAGAAGTGAACCCGGAGGAGGTGAACCAAGCCTTTGAAGCGGCGTCAAAGGGCTCTCTGAAAGGTATCCTTAGCATCACTTACGAGCCTCTTGTATCCATAGATTACATCGGTACGAATTACTCCGCAGTTGTTGATGCGGGTTACACGAATGTACGGGGTGGTAACCTAGTGAAGGTGCTCGCATGGTATGACAACGAGTGGGGATATTCATGCAGAGTGGTGGATATGTTGAAGCAGATAGAAGAGAAGGGGTATTAGCAAAGAGGAGGGCAAAGTGATGAATAATGAGGATTTAAAAGAGTTCCTGACCATTGACGATCTCGATGTGGAAAGTAAGACGATCTTCTTCAGGGCTGATATAAACTCGGTGGTTGTAGACGGGAAAGTGCAGATGAAGGAGCGGATAAAGGAGAATGCAAAGACAATTCGTGAACTCTCAGCAAAAAAGGCGAGGGTTGTTATTCTCGCACATCAGGGTCGTGTAGGAGGTGCGGATTTCCTGCCTCTGGAGCAGCATGCGGAATTACTGAGGAACTTCGTTGACTTGAGGTATATTGATGACGTAATGGGACCGGCGGCGCGCGATGCGATAAGGAAGCTCTGGGATGGTGAAGTTCTACTACTTGATAATGTGAGGCTACTTGCGGAAGAGACGCTTCAGAGGACGCCGGAGGAGCATGCAAAGTCAATATTCGTGCAGAAACTCGCTCCACTCGCTGATATCTACATAAATGATGCTTTCTCAGTAGCACACAGGTCGCATGCATCGGTGGTGGGCTTCCCGAAGGTGCTGGAATCGGGTATAGGGCGATTAATGGAGCGTGAGTTGAGAGCACTGCGAAGAGCGGTCCATAGCATAAGGAGACCCTGCATCTATGTTCTTGGTGGTGTGAAGTCCGAGGAAGTATTTGATGTGATGGAACACACGTTGAAGCGAGGTAAAGTAAATGAGATACTCACCGCAGGCACTCTCGGTACCTTATTCCTGTATGCACGCGGTATAATTGAGCCGAGCGAAGAGGATAAGAGGAACAAGAAGTTCATGGAGAACCTGGCGAGGGCGAAGCGGATTCTGGAGCTCGGAGATGACAAGATAAAGTGCCCGAAGGATGTTGCAGTGGAGGTGAATGGTAAGAGGAGGGAGATACCCGCTAATTCTGTAAAGCCGAAGCAGAAGGTGTATGATATAGGGGAGGAGACGGCGAAGGAGTATGCAGAGGAGATAAAAGGAGCGAAGACGGTGATAATGAAGGGACCTGCAGGCTGGTACGAGCATGAGGCATTCCGAAAGGGTACAGAGGAGATACTGCGTGCACTCGCATCCTCTGATGCCTTCTCGCTCATCGGCGGTGGGCATACCTCGGCTGCTATGAGCACGCTTGGAATAAACAAGCAGAATTTACCACACACTCACGTCAGCCTTGCAGGAGGTGCATTCTTACACTATCTACTGGAGAAGAATCTGCCAGGGATAGAGGTACTGAAAAGATACTGACGCTGATACTGATATTGGGTGCTAATTAGCTAATTACATGATTACGCACCTGGCTTCTCTAACAGTTTCTCCTTACTCCTTAGCTCGCCGCTTCTCGCATGCGGCTCACGAACCAGTCTATCTGCCTGTTTCTCCATCTCCCTTGCTTCAAAAGCGAGTTTCGATGCTTCTCGGAGTAATTCATGCGCCGCCGCCACCATCGGTATATAATCCGCGGGGTCCTTCATCATGAAACAACCGCGTGCATCCATCTCTGCTACACGTTCCAGCATATTATAAGCGGCAATTGCCTTCGCCTTCGCATACGGGTTCGAGAACTTAGCCCGCTCTACTGCCTCCTCGGCTGTCACTATCATCTGTGGCAATTTCGCCTCCTTACCTGCTTTTAGCGCTTCTATAACGCTGTCAATCTCCTCCTGCACCAGTCTCATAGCACCCGTGACCGATAGGACAGAAAGAACATCTGAATTGAAGATACTCATCTCAACCGGGTCTAAAAACTCACGCCTCGCTCCTATCATCGGGTCACCTGGTATTATCAGATACCCGAAACCGTTCTCCTTCAGCTCGTTCACTGCCTTCTTCGCTGGACCGTCAGAGATGACGATGCAGGGTTTGCCACGCTCCTTCACCATCTCACGTGCGCGTTTAGGACCTGGTAGGGCAGCATTTGGGCTTATTACCACCACCATATCAGGGTCCCAATCGAGTAGCCGCGCGGTATCGGCTGCGACTTCCGGCGTCATCTTCGCTCCTGTGCCCAGCACCCGAACATCTATATCCTCTCTATCTGCTCGCTCATCCAGCAAGAGGTCCACTATCCTTGAAGTGCCTATATTCCCCAACTTCACAAATCCTACTTTTAACATCTGCAATCACCTTTTACGTTACTGCGAATATATAAAAAAACTTGCTATTTACTTTTACTTCACTTCACCAGGGTTCATCAAAAATCAAAAAACGAAAGCATTTTTAAGTGAGCTGGTTTATTTTTGATAGAGATGACAAGAAGAGTGGGTTTGGAGGGTTCCTTCGCGGTCGCTGAAGCGGTTCGAATGGCAAATGCGGACGTCATCGCTGCTTATCCTATTACTCCACAGACACACATCGTTGAACGATTGGCGGAGATGATTGCAGATGGTGAATTAGATGCGGAATTTATCTGTGTTGAGAGCGAGCATTCGGCGATGAGCGCGTGCGTGGGTGCTTCTGCGGCAGGTGCACGTGTCTTTACATGCTCGGCAGGTCAGGGGTTAGAACTGATGCATGAGGTGCTCTACATACCGTCTTCAATGCGATTGCCCGTAGTTGCTGTTGCGGCTAACAGGGCGCTGTCCGCGCCGCTATCTATCTGGTGCGACCATTCGGATGCGATGTCAATCAGGGATATAGGGTGGATACAGATGTTTGCAGAGAACAATCAGCAGGCGTTTGACCTCACTGTCTGTGCTTTTCGTGTAGCCGAGTCCGTTCTCTTTCCCGCAATGGTTCATATTGACGGCTTCTTTCTCTCGCATGTGATTGAAGATATAGAGTTGCCCGATGATGATGCGGTCAGGGATTTCATACCCGACTATGAGCATCCTTTTGTTTTAGACCCCGACAAGCCGGTGAGCATGGGCTGCTTTGCACCTCCCTTTATATATGCGGAGACGAAGAAGGCGCAGGAGGTGGCATTTGAGCATACGAAGTCGGAGCTAATGAGCGTATGGGATGACTTCGGGCGCACTTTCGGGCGTCATTACTCGCCTGTAGAGCCGTATAAGATGGAAGATGCGCGAATTGCGCTCCTGACCATGGGTAGTTACAGTGAGACGGCGATGCTGGCTGTGGATGAGATGCGAGAAGAGGGGGCGGATGTGGGGCTATTAAGGCTGCGTCTGTGGCGTCCTTTCCCGTTCGCTGAGCTCAGGGATGCGGTAAAGAACGTTGAGCTTGTCGTTGTTCTGGACAGAGCGGTATCATTTGGCATGGGTGGTCCCGTCTGTTCAGAGGTGAGAGCGGCATTATATCAGATGGAGAATAAGAATAAGCCGCATGTGATTGGGTTCATTGGCGGGCTCGGTGGCAGAGATATACCGATTGCGGGTTTCAAATACATGGTAAAGCGTGCACAGGAGCGTGTTAAGGATAAGAAGGAGGAGATGGAGGAAACCGAGTTGTTTGGAGTGAGGGAGTAAAAGTAGAAGTAGAGGGGTAGAGGAGGAGAAGATATGGCAGAAGGTAAAGAGAAAGGAAAAGAGGGTGATTTGTTTATACCACGATTGGTAACAACAGATGAGTATTTCGTATCCGGGCATCGTGCCTGTATGGGCTGTGGCGAAGCACTTGCTGTCAGACTTGTGTGTAAGGCACTGGGCAAGAATGTGATTATCGTTATTGCAACGGGCTGTATGGAGGTCGTCTCGTCGCAACTGCCCTGGACTTCCTGGCGCGTTCCATGGATACATACCATATTTGAGAATGTAGGAGCTGTGGTCTCGGGCATAGAATCTGCATACAAAGCGCGTATTCGTAAGGGCAGGATAGCGCCGAAGGATGTCAAATTCGTCGGCTTCGCGGGCGATGGCGGCACTTCCGATATCGGCTTACAGGCATTATCGGGTGCGATGGAGCGAGGTCATGATTTCCTCTATGTCTGCTTCGATAACGAGGCGTATATGAATACCGGGATACAGCGGTCTTCTGCTACACCTTACGGCGCATGGACTACCACCGCACCGGTGGGCGAGAAGCAGCCTCTGGGTCAGATGACATGGAAGAAGAATATGCCAGAAATCGCAGTTGCACACAGGATACCGTATGTAGCGACAGCATGCCCTTCCTATCCGCTGGATTTGATGGACAAAGTGCGCAGGGGTGTGGATATAGAAGGACCTGCATACATTCATGTATTATCACCCTGCCCCACAGGGTGGCGAACGCCTCCGAATCTGACGATAGAAGTGGGGCGTCTGGCAGTGGAGACCGGTGTGTTCCCGCTTTATGAGGTGATTGATGGTGAATACCGGCTGAGTTTGGAGCTACCGGAGCTGAAGCCGGTGCGAGAATATACAAAGAAGCAGGGCAGGTTCAGGCATCTCTCCGATGACGCAATAGAGCGTATACAGGCGCGTGTAGAGGCTGATTATGCGAGATTGAAGAGCAAAGCTGGACTGTAATGGTAATAGTTGTGGGTTCCGGCGCGGGTGGTGCAACGGTAGCGAAGGAGCTGGCTGCTAAGCATATAACGGTGAAATTGATCGAGCGGGGACCGGCGATAGAGGAGAAGGATGCCTTCAGGTGCTATGCTGACACTGAATCGGAAGTGAAGGTTCTGCGAGCGATATGTCTGGGTGGAAGCACAACGGTATCAGCCGGTAATGGTGTGAGATGCCTGGAAACGGAATTGAGAGAAGCTGGTATTGATTTAAAGCATGAATTTGAGGCTGCGGAGCGTGAACTCGGGGTCTCTGTTCTTCCTGATGCCTTATTTGGCGAAGGAACAAAGCGGATTATGGAAGCTGCGGAGAGTCTCGGCTTCAAGATAGAGAAAACGCCTAAGTTCATAGACGCAGATAGATGCAAGCCCGATGGGAGATGCGTATTCGGGTGTCCGGAGGGTGCTAAATGGACCGCATTGAGGTTTGTGCAAGAGGCGCGGAGAGAGGGTGCGAAGATAATTACGAATACAACGGTGGATGAGGTGGTGGTGAAGAGCGGGGAAGTGAAACGGTAGCGAAGGAGCTGGCTGCTAAGCATATACCGGTGAAATTGATCGAGCGGGGACCGGCGATAGAGGAGAAGGATGCATTCAGGTGCTATGCTGACACTGAATCGGAAGTGAAGGTTCTGCGAGCGATATGTCTGGGTGGAAGCACAACGGTATCAGCCGGTAATGGCGTGAGATGCCTGGAAACGGAATTGAGAGAAGCTGGTATTGATTTAAAGCAAGAATTTGAGGCTGCGGAGCGTGAGCTCGGGGTCTCTGTTCTTCCTGATGCCTTATTTGGCGAAGGAACAAAGCGGATTATGGAAGCTGCGGAGAGTCTCGGCTTCAAGATGGAGAAAACGCCTAAGTTCATAGACGCAGATAGATGCAAGCCCGATGGGAGATGCGTATTCGGGTGTCCGGAGGGTGCTAAATGGACCGCATTGAGGTTTGTGCAAGAGGCGCGGAGAGAGGGTGCGGAGATAATTACGAATACAACGGTGGATGAGGTGGTGGTGAAGAGCGGGGAAGTGAAGGGTGTCAGGTGTGGTGACCGCGTATTCTCAGATGATACAGTTGTTCTTTCCGCTGGCGCTCTTGATACGCCATTGCTACTGGAGAAGCTCGGACTACCCACAACCTCAAAATCCCTATTCGTTGACACCTTTATAACAATCGGCGGCGTTCTCAAAGGCGTGGGGCTCAGCAGGGAAGTGACGATGAATTGCTACGTGAAGATGAAAGAGTTCATGCTTGCACCACATTTCTCGAAGCATCTCGTGGAAGCACTGGCGATGCGGGGCATAAAAGTTTCACATGCGGACATACTCGGTATAATGGTGAAGATAAAGGATGAGGGGCGCGGGGTTGTTAATGGTGGTAAGGGCGTGAGCAAAGGAGTAACAGGTCGTGATGCGGCGAGATTATCAGAAGGAGCTTCTATTGCTGGTTCGATACTGGAGACGGCAGGTGTCGAACCCGGAACCTTCGTCGCCACACCGCTAAGAGGTGCGCATCCAGGCGGGACTGCGAGGATTGGTAGCGCTGTTGATAGGAACCTGGCGACAGAGGTGGACGGGCTATACGTGGTAGATGCGTCGGTGCTTCCAGCAGCGCCCGGTGCACCGCCTATACTGACAATCGTGGCACTTGCTAAGTATCTCTCAAAACGGCTCTCATAGTCGCCTTATAAGTGCACGTTCGTGGAACTTTATGGAAAGCATCAGGAAGATAAGTGCAGAGACGATAAGCAGTGTGAAGTCCAGGTATAGCGGGTAGTAAGAGTTCCCACTGATAGAGAATCGTGCGATGTCGGTGAAGTATGTGAGTGGAGATAATGATGCGATAGCCACACCCCACTGCGGAAGGGCTTCAATCGGGATGAATATCCCGCTTATAAAGATGAGCGGGAACTTCACCAGTGTTGATAGCATCATGACGTTCGATACGAGGTCTGTCGGTATAGTAGAGAACAGGAGCCCGAGGGAAGAGAAAGAAAACGCACCTATGACTATTGCTATACTCAGAATGACCGGCGCCCTGACGCAAACGCCGAACGCAAGACCTATGATGACCGGTACGACGGAGAGGAGAACCCCAAATAAGAACGATGCGAGTATATCCCCAAATATCATTGTCCTGACGGTCAGGGGGCATGAGACAAGCCTTTCAAGTGTCTTCATCTGTGTCTCCCATGGTGCAATTACGGGTGATACAGAGGTGGAAGTGAAGAATAGGGTCATTGCAATAAGTCCTGGTATAAGGAACTCAGGTGATAGTTTCCTGTCTATATAAAATGCTAAGAATAGGAATAGCGGGAATAAAATCCCGAATATCACAACCGGACCTTTCAGGTAGTACATCTGGATGTCCTTTTTTGTTATAGCCCATGCCTTCCTAAGTTGTGTTATTGTCATCATCGTGTAAATGTAAACCTCCTTCTCCTTCGCCTGTGAGTCTCAGAAATATGTCCTCCAGAGACGGGAGACAGACATTCAAGCTCACTATCTTCAATCCACTATGCAATGCGAAATCAACAATTGAGCATATCGTATCGTGTGGTTCGGTCGTGTATAGCCTGTATCCATCCCTTACACGCATTGCGTCCGGGAATCCAGCCAGCTTAACATCCCTGTTGAATACAACGTCAACTGCGAGCGCGCCACCTATCCGATGCCTCAAATTGTCTGGACTATCAATCGTCACAATCTTACCGTGGTTTATGACACCAATTCGCTCACAGAGCAGGTTCACTTCCTCCATGTTGTGGGACGTAAGGAAGACCGTCTTACCCGCCTCTGAGAGTTCAATAATCTTCTCCCTTATCAGCCTCGCACTCATGACATCGAGACCCGAGGTCGGTTCATCAAGAAATAGCAATTCCGGGTCGCTCACAAGTGCCATTGATAGCATAAGCCGCTGTTTCATACCCTTCGATAGCGTCTTTACCTTGCTATCTCGCCTCTCATAGATACCAAACTCCTTAAGAAGCTCTGCTGTCCGTATCTCCGCCTCTCGTTTCCCAATTCCGTAGAGCGATGCGATGAGCATCATATTCTTCCATGCAGAAAGGTCGGGATATGCATTTGCCGCCTCTGGCACAACGCCAATCAATTCCCTCGCCTTCAGCGTCTCAGCCACAACATCAAACCCCATAACGCTCGCATTACCCCCATCTGGCTTTATCACACCGGTTAGCATTCGCACAGTTGTGGTCTTACCTGCGCCATTTGGACCGAGGAAGCCGAATATTTCACCACTATGCACAGTAAAGGAGATACAATCAACTGCCTTGAACCCGTTAAAAGTCTTTTCAAGCGCTTTAGCTGTTATCGCTTCCTTCATTCATCCATACCCCCATCAAGCAGGTCAATCACTATCTGCCGGGACTTGAGCCTCCATAGCTTCTCCGGCGCTCCACCACCTTCATCCCGATATCCAGCAACCTCGAGTATCCCCGCCTTCTTGAGCTCTGAGAGGTGATAATACAGACACGATGCATTTATCCCTTCTCTGCTACCGAGATAACGTTGTATCTCCTTCGTGCTTCGTGTATCCTCACCAATATACTCGATGATTGTCCATCTTGTGGGGCAGTGAAGCGCTTTCATGAGCATCCTGAACCGCGCTCCTCTCCCTTTTCCTCTTCCACACATGACCTGCCTTCGATCAATTATTAATTATAATATTATAATGATATATTAAAATATTCAAGTGGTATATAAGAATATTAGATGAAAAACTACCAGCAAAGATCGCTGTGGAAACGGTTTAAAATGTCTTCAACTCTCCCCTGGTCGCTTTTTCTGTTATCTCACCTATATTCGAGAGCCAATCATCCATTATCCGTGCTACTTTATGCTCGATTGCTGCAACCCCTGCGCCGGTACCGGCACTCTGCGGTATAATTTGTGCTGTTGCCACCTTCGGGTCATCTATTCGCCTGCCTATCTCCGATAATATCTTTATGTATACCTCTTGAATGCCATCCACCGTATCCACGACCTCATTGGCTATTTTAATGGCGAGCAAATTATAGATTTTCCCTGTATGGTTCACGGGATTCTTTCCCGCTGCTCCTTCCATGCTTATCGGTCTATTCGGCGTGATAAGTCCATTACAGCGGTTGCCTCGACCCGCAGCACCGTCATCACCCATCTCCGCTGATGTACCGGTTACCGTGATATAGACAGAGTGAGGAGTATCAGCCTGATTTACGGAAGTTGTGACTGCTCTTTCAGTATATCTTGTGGCGATCCCGGTAACAAACTGTTTTAAATCCTCTTTTATCGCTTCGTAGTGGTCATAGTCCTCCACATACCTGGATACAAACGCATCACCTACTGTCAGGTTTATCCTGTCGCCCTGCCTGAGTACCATCACCTTCATATCCTCTCCTATTGCTTTCTCTCTGTAACGATAATCTGACATCACCATGCCTTCTGTATTGAGAGCAATGGATTCTGCCTCTGATAGTGGCGCATGAGCAACGCCAAAGGAAGTATCATTTGCCACTGGTATCTCCTTATCCTTCTCTTTGAATACTGTTAACAGGTCTGAAGAGCCTTTACCCAGTTTGCTATCCACCACAACATGCCTATCAACATCAAGATTACGCACGTTCTGCTTCAGATATTCACGTGCCGCCCGTAGTGCAATCACGTCTACCGGAATCTCTTCACCCTCAAATTCTCGTGTCGCTCTGCCACCCAGCAGGATGTATATCGGAGATATGACCTCACCACCACCGTATCTCGGATTTGACCTGCCAGCCACGAGCTGCACTTTATCTGTATTGTGATGCAGTATCGTCCCGCATCGCTTCTTATACTCTCTGCATAGCGCCACACTGACCGCGTCAGCAATGCCATCGCATAAACTGTCCGGATGCCCCAGTCCCTTCCTCTCCACCATCTCGACCTCCTGCTCATCCACTGGCTTCCTGTTCATGAATTCAACCCTAATATTCCGCCTCTGTTCATTCTTACTCATATTCATATCTTCTCTTCGTATCTCTATCTCGATTCTTCATTTAATAATTTTAAACTCTAACCCCTCTTAACTTAACTCTAACCTCTGCTAATAACATCGTATTCATCGTATATACTGCCCACAATCACTTCCAGCAGGTCTTCCAGACAGACCAACCCCTCGGTCTTGCCCTGGTTATCCACAACAATAGCGATATGGAACCTGCCCCGTTGAAATTCCTTCAGTAAATCATCCACTCTCTTCGTATCCGGTATCAAATAAGGGGGTTTCATAAGCTTTCGTATCGAAGTCTCGCCCCTATCCCTATTCGCCAGCAGGTCCTTCGCGTATAGAATGCCCACGATGTTATCCTCCGTTCGCTCGAATACAGGAATCCTGGAGAAGCCCGTTCTCTTTATCAACTCCACCGCAGCATCAACACTCTGATTGGCATCTATGCATACCATCGCATCTCTGGGAGTCATTACATTTCTCACCCTGATCTCATCGAGCTTCAATACGCCCATCATCATCTCCTTCTCGTCCTCTTCTATCGCTCCTTCCTCCTCGCCTATATCCAGCATCGTCTCCACCTCCTCCTCGGTCAGTACATGCCTTTTATAAGGTGCCATACCCATAAACCGTTCAAAAGTGCCAGTAATTGCGGATACCACTTTGATGAACGGCATAAAGAGATAAGCCATTATCTTTATCGGCTTGGATACGATGATAGAGATCCGCTCTGCGTGGTGAACGGCGATAGTCTTGGGTAGAATCTCCGCGAAAGTGAGTATCAGGAATGTCATTACACCGGTTGCAACTGCCACGCCATAACTACCAAAGAATTCCATTGCAATTGATGTTGCCAATGCCGATGCCCCGATATTCACCATGTTATTGCCAATGAGGACAGTGGTGAGCATCGCTTCCTGCTGGTTCATCAGTTCATCTATCTCTTTCGCACCTTTCACACCCTGCTTCACCAGTGCTCTCGCTCTTACTTTACCAATTGCAATCAGAGCGGTCTCAGAGCCAGAGAAGAAGCCAGAGAGGAGTAATAGTAGAAGAAGGATTAAAAACTTCAAGCCAAGGAGCGACAATAACACCTTTTTCCCTCCTTCAATAGTAATATTGGTATTTGCATCTTAAAAAGTTTTCGAGACATCCAATCTCTTTCTTATGGGCGTAAGCAACTCGTTTAGATATCTCGAGGCATTCAGCTTCACGTCCTGCGGGTGTAACTTACCCAGCTCGTAATCGCGTTCAAACTGCTCATAACTATGATAAATCACATCACCACCATATTCCTGCTTGCGTTCTATCTTAACCTCTTCGAGAGCGCCAAAGATTATATATCGGTAGATTTGCAGTACAGGATTACCAGCAACAACTCTGGGTGGGCAGAAAGCAGCCCTTATCTTACGCTCCACCTCCGATTCTGACTCGTGCACCGAGATGTAGTTATGGAGTGAGGAGGACATCTTCGCCCCATCCAGCCCGATTAAAAGTGGGGTATGGATACATATAGGAGTTTTAAAGCCGAGCTTCGGTAAGTTCTCTCGTGCGAGCATGTGTATCTTCCGCTGATCTATGCCGCCAATTGCCACATCTATGTTGAGATATGCGATATCCATTGCCTGCATCAACGGATACAGCATCTGCGATACTTTGCGGTCTGTTTTACTGCGAGATAACTCATCCATGCTCCTCCTCGCTCGCTTCTCTGTCGTCACGGTTGCGAGTTGTAATAAGTCCAGCGTGTATTCAGCATCAAGCTGAAAAGAAGAGCCAAGTATGTACTCGGTCTCTTCACTCAGACCAGCAGCGGCGAAGCATCTCCTGTTGTACTCTGCAGTCTCTCTTATCTGCTCAAAATTGCCTTTCTCATTTAGATACGCATGTACATCAGCGAGAAGCACGATGATATGAAATCCGAGCCGCTGCAACTCCTTCAACTCTGTTATCAGTGGTAGATGCCCGATATGCACACTGCCACTCGGCTCAAAGCCTGCATACGCTCTTAACTGTGTGCCTGATGCAAGAGCCTCTTCCAGCTCAGCTCTCGTCACTATCTCCTCCACGTTCCTTAGCAGCACCTTCATCCGGTCGTGCTCTCTCATGTTCCTTTATTTGTGAATCCTTAACTTAATGTTAATGCGGATGCGGAGGGGGAGATTCGAACTCCCGAACCCCTTCGGGATGAGGCCCTGAACCTCACGCCTTTGTCCAACTCGGCAACCTCCGCATTGGTCCCTCTGACCCTCCTTATCTTCATATTAACAAAATAAACATTATTTACTAAGTCTCAGAGTATAAATATATAACCGCAGACTTGCTATTTATCAATAACATCGAAATCGTCCATTGGTATAAGCATAAAGCATAAATTGGAATGAGCACTGAACGAAAAGCCCCGTATAAGGAATATTTACAATCGGGCGAAGGAATTGGATTTGGTATAGCCCGGGAAGTGCCGAGGTGTATATCAGCATGTCCTGCTGGCTGTGATGTTCATGGCTATCTGAGACTGGTTGAAGAAGGCAGGTACAGGGAAGCCTACCAGCTTATAATGGAGACGATACCTTTACCTGCATCTATCGGGCGAATCTGCCATCATCCATGTGAATTGAGATGCCGGCGAGGCTTCTTCGATGCTCCTATTGCCATCGCGGCAGTCAAGCGATTTGTGGGTGATTATGGTATACAAAAGGCAGAGACAGAGACAAAGACAAGGACAAAGACAAGGACAGATAGCAAAACCAAAAGAGTAGCAATCATCGGTGCTGGACCCGCGGGTCTGACGGCTGCTTTACGGCTGGCGAGTAAAGGTTATGCAGTGAAGGTGTACGAGCGATTGCCCTCTGAAGGTGGCATGCTCCTCGCTGGTATACCCCCATACCGGTTGCCGAAGGAGGTATTGAAAGAAGAGATAGACCTTATTAAGCGTTCCGGAGTGGAGATAGAAGCGGGTAAGGAGATAGATAAGAGCGAGTTTGAGCGGCTGCGTCAGGAGTATGATGCTATCTTCATCGCTGTTGGTATGCAAGAGAGCAGGAGACTGGGAATAGAAGGCGAGGATATGGAAGGTGTTGTGGGCGGTGTTGAGTTCCTTCGTGAGTTCAATCTCAGGCATCTACAGGGCAGTAATATGAAAGAGGTGGAGATAGGGGCGGGGCATAAAATAGCGGTGATAGGCGGTGGTAATGTGGCTATGGACGTTGCAAGATGCTTGATTCGGCTGGGTTCGGATGTAACAGTTATATATCGGAGGTCGCGAGATGAGATGCCTGCGAGTGTGGAAGAGGTAAGAGAAGCGGAGGAAGAGGGAGTGAAATTCTTATTCCTGGCTAACCCTGTAAGGATTCTTGGGTCGTCAAGAGTGGAGAGACTGGAGCTTATCAGGATGAAGTTAGGAGCTCCGGATGAGTCTGGCAGGAGACGACCAGTGCCCATAAAAGGCTCCAGGTTCTCAATGGCTGTGGATATGGTGATACCGGCAATAGGGCAGGCAACGAATCTTCAGTTCCTCGAAGGTAGTGGTGTGGAGACGGTGCATGGGCTGATAAAAGTGGATGAGTTCTGTTGCACCACGGTGGAGGGTATATTTGCGGGTGGCGATTGTGTTCACGGTGCTGCGTTCGCAGTTGATGCTATTGCCGATGGTAATGTCGCTGCGGACTCAATAGACCGTTTTCTGAGTGGCGTTGAGATGGGAGCGCAGTCAAAGTCAGAGCCAGTGCCACGAGCAGCCACAGAGCTGGCGGATGAAGAGGCATATATAACGGAGGAGTTGAGGAATGAGGAGGCGCTGGGCTTGATAGCCAGAGCCAGGCGATGTGAAATGCCCGAGATAGATATAGAAGTGCGTAAAGCCAGCTTCAAGGAGGTGAAAACAGGTTTAGCGGAGGAAGCGGTAGTGGCGGAATCGGGTAGATGCATGAGGTGTAGAGGCTGTTTACTGACTGATTCGGGCTTGAAAGTCGAGATAGCTGATGTGGATGCATTCATAGCGAGGCTGACATACGTTACGGGCGTGAACAAATGTGCGGAATGTGGCGAATGCACTGCTTCCTGCCCCGTTGCTGCGATAGACCCGGGCTTCTCGCCACGAAAACTCGCCGGTATGGCGATGCTGGAGGATGCTGATAAACTCGCATTGAGTGAAGAGATATGGTCCTGCATCACCTGTGGTATCTGCAACGCTATATGTCCGTATGGCGTGGATTTCCTGAGGTTCATTCAGGGTGTGAGGACCTTAGCAGTGGGCAGGGGCAAAGGCAATGTACCACATTACAGTGAGCAGGGGCGGCTGGCAGTGGAGGATATAAGTAACAAAGAGAGGTTGAGATGGCTTGATGGTGTGGAGGGACTGAAAGTAGGAGATAGGGGAGATGTTTACTACTTCTCTGGCTGTCTCTCTTTTCTCGACCGCGTATACCACGACCGAGCCAATTTGAGGTTGCTTGATATCGCACGCAGTGCAGTGAAGATACTCAATTCGATAGGGATTGTGCCCGCAGTGAGCAGTGAGGAGAGGTGTTGCGGGCACGACCTGCTCTGGCTGGGCGATGAAGAGGGGTTCAAGACACTGATGAGGGCAAATATAGAGCTGATAAGGTCGAGCGGTGCAAAAATTGTGGTTTTCACATGTGCTGAATGCCTCAGAACTTTTGATATTGACTACCGGCGATTTTATGGTGAGCTGGGGTTTGAGGTCATGCATATCACTGAGTTTTTAAAGGATAAGCACCTCAATTTGAATACATCGGCTGAAGAGCTCATCACCACATATCACGACCCTTGTCGGTTGAGGCATCTGGGGCTATATGATGCGCCGAGGGCGATTTTGGCACGTATCCCCGGTGTTAAACATGTGGAGATGGCACATAACAGAGAACACACACTCTGCTGTGGTGTGAGTAGCTTTTTGAGCTGCAGCCCGATAGCAAGGGCGATGCAGATGTCAAGGTTAGCCGAAGCCGAAGCAACAGGGGCATCAAAGCTCGTTGTTACATGCCCTAAGTGCTGGATACATCTCGACTGTGCACTGGAGAGCCTGAAAATGGAAAGGAAGATAGAAATAGAGGACCTGACATCCCTGCTCGCAGCTCGACTCAAGTTTTAAGTTTTAATAAATCTATAAATCTAAAAGATAAGATATAAATATAAAGTAAAGTGCGATGGAAGAGTTTGAGGTAGAAGAACTCTCAATCTACTGGAACGTGGATGAGGAGAAGTTCAAGGATAAGATAAGTAAGCACTACAATATCATGGTAGCTGGCTTCCCACCGCTCGGTAATATCATACCATACCACCTGAAGGAGCTTTTAAGCGATTCGGAGAAGATAATGAGCTTCTATTCCTATAACTTCCCACCAATGGTGGAGGCGCATGATGAGGAGTTTGTGATACCGCACGACGAGCTCTGGTACAGTGAAGAGAAGCGATTGTTCTGTTACATTGGTAAATATCCGGAGACGGAATATCTGCCAAAGTCGGCATATAAACAGTCAGAGGGGCTGGCTCGTGTGGCAAAAGAGCTGCATGTCCGCGAATTATACACGGTGGGTGTGGTGATGCCCTTTCAGCAGCCTTTCAGGAATACCAAGCCGGGTATAGAGGCGTATATAGGCTACTTTGAGGGCTCGCATAAGGAACTGCCCCATGCTTCCGTGAAGATGACGAGGAAGAACATTGGCAGATACACAATCATTCGTAAGACGGGACTGCTTCCCGGGTTCGCATCGAAATTGGGCATTGAGAGTTATTCCATACTCGGGGTTGGTAAATATCCGGAGGACCTGCGAGCCTGTGCAGGGGCTTTAAGGGCGTTCAAGCGCATGTCAGGGCTGGAACTGGAGACCGGAGCGATAGAGAAGATGCTGCATGAGAGTGCAGAAGCCGTTGAGGAGCGTATAAAGCAGCAGATAGCGAAGTCTACCTCTACTTATCGTGGCGATGGTGTGGGTGCCGATAGCTCTCAATACATGTATGGCTGAATGAAGGAATCGCTGAGCAGTGTGGATATAGCAGTAATTGTCAGGGAGTTACAGGAGGAGCTGATAGGAGCCAGAGTGGAGAAGGTCTACCAGATAGGGCGAGAAGAGATAAGATTAAAACTCCATCAGAAGAACAGGGGTTCCATTGACTTAGTAATAGAGGCGGGTAAACGAATACACATAACGAGATACAGGCGAGAGGCGCCGCGAGTACCTTCTAACTTCGCAATGCTACTCAGGAAGCACCTCGGTGGCGGCAGGATTGTTGGAATTCAACAGTTCGAGTTCGATCGGATAGTGGAGTTGAGAGTGAATAGCAGAGAAGGCGAGCTCGGTCTGATAGCGGAGTTACTGCCGAGGGGTAATATCCTCCTGGTAGATGCTCGGGGTGAGATATTGCATCCTTTTAGACGGATGAGCTTCTCAGCGCGTGAGATAAAACCCCATGCGCGCTACGAGAGCCCGCCCTCAAGAGTAAACCCAATGCGAATGACCGCGGAAGAATTGAAGCTTATATGCAACACCTCAGATAGAGATGTGGTACGAATGCTTGCACTGGATCTGGGTCTGGGTGGAGTATATGCGGAAGAAGTCTGTGAGCGGGCATGCATTGATAGGCACAGGCGAGCCAGTGAGCTTGAGGATGCCGAGGTGCAGACCGTATGGGATACGATACAGGAAGTATTGAAGCCCGTGATGACAGGAGAAGGGTTGAAACCGCATATCGTGATAGAGAACGGTGAGAGGGTGGATGTCCTGCCCTTTGAGTTGTGCAGGTATCGCGATAGCGATGCGGAGAAGATATTCTTTCCCTCATTTAATGACGCCGTGGATGAGTTCTTCACCGAGAGGATAGTGGAGAGCATAGAAGCGGCAGCACAGAACGAGCATGAGAGTAGGATCGCACGATACGAACGCATATTGAAGGAACAGAAGGAGGCACTGCGTGATTTCCAGGCGAAGGAGGCAGAGTGCAGGAGAATAGGCGAGCTTATCTATGCGAGATACAGCGAGATAGAGGAAATCCTGCGTAAGATGGATAGTAAAAAGAAGATAGTGGAGGTGTCTCTGCCCGGATTGACACTGGAGATTGATACTTCTGTATCCTTATTCAAGAACGCAAGTATCTGGTATGAACGTGCGAAAGCATTCAAGAGGAAGCGAGAGGGCGTGGAGCGGGCAATAAAAGAGACGATGGCGAAGCTGAAGCAAGCGCAAGAGCAGGCAAGGGCACGAGAAGTGGCAGTTGCGAAAGGCGCGATACCGGAGAAGCGGGCTGTGCGAACCAATAAGAAGGAGTGGTACGAGCGGTTCAGGTGGTTTGTGACCTCAGAAGGTGTTCTTGTGATTGCGGGCAAGGATGCAACCACGAATGAGATGCTGGTGAAGAAGTATATGGACAGGAATGACCTCTTCTGTCATACACAGGCGAGTGGTGCACCGGTTGTGATAGCGAAGTGCAATGGTGAACTCTCAGATAGGAGTTTGAAGGCGATAGCGCAATTCGCAGTTTCGTATTCCAGCTTGTGGAAATATGGGTTCTACGAGGGTGAGTGTTATTTTGTTAGAGGTGAGCAGGTGAGCAAGAGACCCCCGTCAGGCGAGTATATAGCCAAAGGTAGCTTTATAGTGCGGGGCAAGAGGCGGTATCTCAAGGCACCTTTAGGGCTATGTATAGGTATCGAGAATGGCAGACTGGTTGCGGTTCCGGAATTAGAGAAGGACAGGCTGGAGTTATTCGTGGAGCTGACGCCCGATAATGAGCTGGATAAGAATTCGCTCGCAAATAAGATTGTGGAGTTCTTCAATGCGCAAGGTGAGGGTGAGGGTAAAGCGGGGATGGTAACCCATGATGAAGTATTGAGTCTCTTACCGCCGGGTAAGTCGAGGATTAAGGCGAAGTCGGCATAGCACATAGCATTCTTTTATCCTATTATCTGCAGTATAAGCCGTCTTGACCGCCGTTTATTGTCCAGTTCGATGAATACCACCTGCTGCCACGTCCCCAGCATCAGCTTTTTATTCCGGAAAGGGACAGTAAGGGATGGACCGATAAAAGAGGCTCGGACATGTGAATGTCCATTGCCGTCATGCCATCTATACTCATGCTCGTAATTTATATCACGCGGGAATAGTCGCTCCAGTGCGTTTGGCAGGTCGTGCAGCAATCCTGATTCGTATTCGATGGTCGTTACTGCACCGGTAGAACCGGGCACAAAAATGGTGACAATGCCGTTCTCTATCTCCGATTCCCTCAACTTGCTATTTACTTCGCCTGTTATGTCTATTATATCCACTTCGCCACGTGTATCAAACCGCAGCTCCTTCGTCTCCACTACCATTTTAATCCACCCTTGATTATATATTAAAAATTGAAAATTAATGATTATGTTAAAAAGAAGAGTTACGGTTATACATTAGATACATTAGTTAGAATAGACTGTTATTTTACATTCACTTCTTTGAATCATACAGATATAAGATGTAGATGGACATGACCGACGTTAACAGTACGAAAATAAAAATAAACAGACCTGTGGCTTCATGGCTCGATTATGAGTTCCTTATGGAGGAGCAGAAACCGGTAAGAAGCCTCACTGTAATACTTAGAACTGCTGGCTGCCAGTGGCGCAGATGCAGAATGTGTGGCTACTGGCATGAATCCTCCGCACATATAACACAGGCTGATATACTCGCTCAGCTTGATTATTCATTACGAGCCAGCCCGAAAGAGGATTTCATCCTGAAGCTCTATACCTCCGGTAGCTTCCTCGACGAGCGTGAGATATCAGCTACCACGAGGCGGCATATAGCACGGATGCTGGAGCAACCACAAGGTAAAGATATAAAGATAAAGAAATTGGTAATAGAGACAAGACCGGAGTATGTCAGTGCAGCTAAAATAGATGATTTGCTGCATATCGGGCATTGGCATCTTGAAGTGGCTATGGGTCTGGAAACAGCAGATGATTTCATCCGGTTACACTATATAGATAAGGGTTTCTCATTCGCGGATTTCAAGAACGCTGCGAGGCTCATTGCCGATTGCGGTGCCACAGTGAAGACCTACCTCCTGCTTAAACCCCCTTTTGTATCCGAGAGGAGTGCGCTCGAGGATGTAATAAAATCAGCCGAGCTTGTCGCTCCATTTAGTGGTGTAATATCTCTGAATCTCTGTAATGTCCAGCGCTACACACCATTAGAGGAGTTATGGAAAAGGGGCTATTACAGACCTCCATGGTTATGGAGCGCAGTCGAAGCGATACGTGCGATAAAACAGAAAAAGAAGCACATCGTGGTGATGTCCGACCCGGTGGGCGCGGGTCATCTCAGGGGACCGCATAATTGCGGCTACTGTGATACAGCAGTGAAGGAAGCGATAAAGGAATTCAATCTAACACAGGACTTGAATATCCTCGAAGGCTTGAATTGCGATTGCAAAGATAAATGGCATACACTGATGAGATGTGATGAGTTCCTATTTGGCTCGACCATCGAATGACTTACGGACATACAGACATATAGATAAGAACCCGATGAAAATTCTGAGCTAATTTATATCAAGATGTGCGGAATATAGGTTAGTAATAAAGCAATGATAAAAGTTGGTGTTTGTGGTTTTCCGAGGTCTCATAGCGTTATTTTTGCGAATTTCAGGCTTGTGGAGGTACAGGCGACATTTTACAAGCCCGTACTCAAATCCACAGCAGAGCGGTGGCGTAGAGCTGCACCGAATGATTTCGAATTCTCACTGAAGGCATGGCAATTAATTACCCATGAACCCCGCAGCCCCACCTATCGTAAGGCGAAGCTGAAGATAGACGCGAGTAAAGTCTCCAGATACGGTCTTTTCAGACCCACAAATGAGGTCTTCGAGGCATGGTCAGCAACAGAAGAGATAAGAAGAGCTCTGAACGCCAGGATCGTGGTATTCCAATCACCCGCAAGCTTTGTGGAGAGTCCCGAGCACATAAAGAACATGCACGACTTCTTCCACTCGATAGAGATAGACCGTGGTCGTGGTGATACAATAATGGTATGGGAACCGCGGGGCGAATGGAAGAGGAGCACAATAAGTACGATCTGTGAAGAACTGAACCTCGTTCATTGCGTAGACCCGTTCGCAGATCAGCCTGTGAGTGGTACCGATTTCGGCTATCTCAGGCTCCATGGCTCACCACCAGGAAGAAGGATGTACCATTACTCCTACACAGAGGCTGACTTGCAATTCCTGCACGAGCGATGCCGGTACTTCTCTCAGGTCTATGTCCTCTTCAATAACTACACGATGTTCGACGACGCATTGAAATTCAAAGCACTGCTAAAGCAAGCGGGGAATAGATGATTTCATTTCAGGGCAACGCCTACTGCCCGCTTTATCAATTGCTCTATCTCACTGACCTTCTGCTCCATCGGTCCTCGCTTGTCTGGTATCTCTACGATGATCGGTGTAACCCCCCGCTTATTCTTATTTATCGCTCTTATCTTATCACGAACGCGTGCTTCTGCTGCAAGCCGCTCATTTATGATTATAAGGGTAAGGGCAGTTCCACCCTCACTCACCAATTTATCTAATAGATTGAGTGTCTCATTCTCCCTCTCTTTCTCATCTTGTGACTGTGACACTTCATACACAGCCTGCACACCCGCAAGTCGGAATCCAGTGGCTGTTTCCCGATCACCAATCACAGCAATCATTCTTCACGAGCACGAAATAGAACCTTTACTATATCCTCCCTCAACCCAGGGTAGAGACGCTTCATCCGCTCTTCGAACGTGTTGTTCACTTCTATCCTGCCGTCGCTTCTCCTTACTATTACTCCCCCCACCGTCTTTATCCTTTCTTTTGATAGCCTCACTTCACAACCTACCTCACCTGATATCTCCTTAAGCATCTCCTCTGTCACAAATTGTGCATCCTCAGCACTGAGTACCACTTCCAGTTCAAGTTCACTACTGCTGCTGCTACTACTACGTTCACTACCTGCTGTAATACTCAATGCAGCATCCTTAATCAAGCCTGCTAAGATGCCGGGATACGATTTACCCCTGAAACCCTCCTCCTTCACACGCTGTACTCGTTTCAATGCCTCCTCAAAAGCTCGTTTTATCGCTTTCTCCTCCACATCCCATCTGAACTTCTTAGCATCCAGCCTCTTTGCTCTGATGATTCTTTCCTTATTCTCAGCCGCTTTTCGGCTCTCTGCTTCAATAAATCGCTTCTTTCGCTCCTCTATATCCGCCTTCGCGTTCTTGACCAGCTCCTCCACCTGCGCTCTCGCTTCTCTCAATATCCGCTCCTGCTCCTCTTTTGCTTCCTCCTTTATCCGCTCCACTAACTCTGATGCACCCACAAGCATCACCTACCCTACCCTCTACTCTACCTTCCTGCCTGCTTATTTAAGCCCAGAATTCTTACCAGCACAGCTTCCACCGCATTCTCCAACCTCGATTCGGCAATTGCACGCAACTTCTCCGCTTCTTCCTTCGCTTCTCTCAGTATCGCCTCCCCCTCATCCTCGCCCTCCTTCGCATACTTATCTGCTATCTCCTTCGCTCTCCTCTCCATATCCTCGCTCGCCTCAGCTTCCAGCTTCTTCAGCTCGTCCTCTGCTTCCCTAACCATACCTGCGGCTTCTTCCTTCGCCTCTTCTACCAGCTTCCTTGCTTCTTCCTCCGCTTTTTTTATCTCTTTTAGCGCTTCTACCGCCATTACTCTTAGATTCATGAGTCACTTAACCCATTATAAAGCTTTCTCATTTCTTTTCTCTGATCATGATTATGATTTATAATAGTAATCACAAGATTTTAGCAGGTGAAGAGGAGAGTGGAGCTGGAAGATTTACCAGGGGTTGGACCTGCAATAGCAGAGAAGTTACGTGAGGCTGGTTTAAATTCCCTGGAAGCAATTGCAGTAGCGTCACCTGCGGAGTTGGTAGCCACTGTGGAGATAGGGGAGGCGACGGCAGCGAAGATAATAAATGCAGCACGTGAAGCTGCGGATATCGGCGGGTTTGAGACCGGGGACAAGATATTAGAGAGACGAGAGAGCATTGGCAAGTTGACCACGGGCTCTAAAGCTCTGGATGCGTTACTGGGTGGCGGGCTTGAGACGCGCGCTATGACGGAGTTCTATGGCGAATTTGGAAGCGGGAAGACACAGATAGCACATCAACTCGTTGTAAATGTCCAGTTACCACCGGAGGAAGGAGGTTTAAACGGTTCCGCCATCATGATTGATACCGAGAATACCTTCAGACCTGAGAGGATAAAGGATATGGCGGAAGGTGTTGGACTTGATTTCACCGAGGTATTAAAGAATGTGCATGTTGCTCGTGCTTATAACTCAAATCATCAGATACTACTCGTGGATAAAGCGAAAGAGCTTGCAGATGAGTTGAAAGATACTGAAAAGCCTGTTCGATTGTTGATAATTGATTCTGCAACCGCGCATTTCAGGAGTGAATATGTGGGCAGGGGGACGCTCTCAGATCGTCAGCAGAAGATAAATAAGCATCTCCATGACGCTCTCAGGTTTGGAGACCTGAACAATGCGGTGGTGATGATAACGAACCAGGTGCAGGTGAGACCTGACGCCTTCTTCGGCGACCCTACGCGACCTATCGGTGGACATATCGTTGGGCATACCGCCACTTTCAGGATATACCTCCGTAAATCCAAAGGAGAGAAGAGAATAGCGCGTCTGGTTGACTCACCCAACCTGCCAGAGGCGGAAGCGGTATTCTCAGTTACTAAATCTGGAATACGAGACTGAACTGAGACTGAATACGAGTATAAAATTGAAAGTAAAAAGAGATAAAGCCTGGCGCACGAGATACGTGATACTTACTCCCCCGATTCCATCTCCTCTTTGCAACTCTCGCACACCATCAAACCATCTTTCATTACCAGATCGTTGGAGAAGCAACCACATTTCTCACATATCCCCTGCCCGATTCCTTCTCCTTCGCTCTCCTGCCCTACTATATCACGCTCCACATGCATCTCGATCAAATCCGCCAGGATCGAATTCATCTGCGAAGAAACCGCGAGTATATCAACATCAGCCACAATTCCCACCAACTTCCCATCCTCTATTATCGGCAACTTCCTTATCTTCTCCGCTGCCATCTTCTTCGCGATATCCGAAAGACGGTCATTTGGCGAACCGGTTATCAAAGGTGTGGTCATCACATCCTTCAGTTTCACAGTGCTCGGTGTTGTGTCCTTACTCACAAGCTCATTGATTATATCCCCCTGCGTTACTATACCCACCGGCTGACCACTGTTATTTAACACAACTATGCTATCCACATCATACTTCCTCATCAGTTTCGCCGCTTCCTTGACGTTCATATCTTCATCTCCTGTCACTACCTCGCGCACCATTATATCCCGCAGCGGTATATCCGTCTCCATCTTCCTCACTTAATAAATAATTGGATTAAATAAGATAAATACTACCAGGTGCAGGAATGAAATACGTGATTTTGATAGGGGATGGAATGGCTGATTATCCTATCCCCGAGTATGATGGCAGAACGGCTCTACAAATTGCATCTACCCCAAACCTCGATTTCATTGCTACCGAAGGAATCTGCGGCATGGTAAGAACAATTCCACACGGTATGGAGGCGGGTAGCGATATTGCCACGCTCTCGATTCTGGGCTATGATCCCGCGCGATATTACACGGGGAGGGGACCACTGGAAGCGATGGGGATGGGCATACCACTCGATGAAGGGGACATAGCTTACAGATGCAACCTTGTAACTGAGTCAGGTGGTAGAATCGTGGATTACAGCGGCGGACATATATCGAATGATGAGGCGAAGGAGTTGATAGAATCGCTCAATGCCAATGCGGAATTTAAAAGCAAGGGGATAATCTTCTATCCCGGCGTTAGTTATAGGAACGTTATGGTCCTGAAGTCAGGAGATGAGGTAGAGGGTGGCGCACCTCCGCACGATATTATTGGTGCACTGGTTGATGCGGAATTACCCGATAGCGATTTATTGAAGCGTATTATCCTCACTTCGAGGCAGATACTTGATAATCATGATGTGAATAAGAGGAGAGCAGCTCAGAATAAGAACAAGGCGAATATGGTCTGGCTCTGGAGCGGTGGCAGGAAACCGATAATGCCTGAGTTCAGAGCGATGTATGGCGTGACTGGAGCGGTGATTTCCGGTGTTTATCTGGTTAAGGGTATTGCACGATGTGTTGCTCTGGACGTGATAGATGTGCCTGGTGCCACGGGCTATATAGACACGAATTATGAGGGCAAGGCGGAATATGCATTACAGAGCCTGAGAGAGCGCGATTTTGTACTCGTTCATGTGGAAGCGCCAGATGAAGCGGCGCACAGCGGCGACATCGAACAGAAGGTGAAGGCAATAGAGGACTTTGATGCCCGTGTGGTAGGTAGAATATTGTCTGGTTTAGAATCAGAATATGCGGATACGGGCTATAAGATATTAGCCCTGCCCGACCATTACACGCCGGTGTCCCTGAAGGTGCATACAAAAGAACCTGTACCCTTTGCTCTCTACGATTCCCACGCTCATGCACACCACCGTGATATTGATGTTAGCACTGGATTTAACGAGCAATCAACGATCAAAAGCTCCCTGCGGCTCAGTGCCCATAAGCAGGATTTGATGCGTTTTCTCTTCTCTCGCACTGATTTATAATCACTGCAAATGAAGCTGAAACTCTGTTTCAGTTTTCGTTAAATTCCCCTTAATTCCCGCCTCATCTCTCTCATCACCTGCCTAAATGCACTCAGTTCCTCCTTAAAATTATCCGGCTTCGTCGTTATCGCTGGCATCTTCGGGTTCTTAAACGTCAGCGCTTCCGTCTGGCAAACTCGGTCGCAAACGCCACAGCAAGTACAGCCATTGTAATCAATGACCGACTTCTTATCCACTATCTCGATTACCTCCTCTGGACATACCTCCGCACATTTACCACAACCTATGCATTTCATCGGGTCAACAACGGGAATCCACATCTTCTATTGATTAGTTCTTTCTAAGAATATACAAAAATAAAAGAAAAGGGGAGGATAAAATAAAATAGCTCCTCTACGTTTCTACAATCTACAATCTTTTGGCTTACTCACCCTTGCCTTTTCCGCACTATCAAATATGCAACGCCGAGAGTTCCTGCGATGGCAACTATCGCTTCGAAGCCGGGTTCTTCAGGCGTAGGCGTGGGTGTTGGTGTTGGTGTTGCTTCCAGTTCAAGCGGGATCCTCTCTCCCAGCACGATGCTTCCGTCATCGGCAATTGAGAATTCACAGTAAACTCCAGACACATCGCCATGCTCATCAAAGGTGATTTCACCCGAAGCGCCCTGATAGTTTATCTCCTTCCCCTCACGAATAAGTCTTAATGCTTCTCCTATATCGCTGACTCCTTCACCCGGCGGATTTGCAACGTCCCTTATACTGTCCCGGATAGCTGTCCCGGAAGCTTTTCCCGCCTTCTCTATTGCCAGTGCCACGACTGCCGCAGCGTCATAACTGTTGGAACAGTAGGTTGTGGGTTCTTTACCATATTCCGCTATATACTTCTGTTTGAACGTTTCGTACGAAGGACCTATCGCTCTTGGGTCCGGTGTTGTACCTTTGAATCCCGCTATGATGTAGTTACCAGCAGTGTCTTTGCCCACCATCTCAGCCAGCGTTTCATCTCGTAGCCCCTCGGAAAGCAGCCAATCAATGTCTTCCATATACCCCTTCTCATAAGCCGTTTTCAGTATCACACTGCCGGTCTTCGGATATGAGCACAGCATTACGAAATCGGGCTTCGGTTTGCAAGCCTTTTCAACTTCCGAGTCGAAAATAGTTCCTGCCGGGTCGTATCTCACGGTCTCCAATACCTTACCGCCAAGCCTTTCAAACTCCTTCACGAAAACGTCCTCAAAACCCACTCCATAGGGGTTATTCAGCACCAGCGTGCTTGCGGTTGTATATCCTTCCTTGATGGCAAGGTGTGCCATTGCTTTCCCCTGCAATGCGTCTGATGGGCACGTCCGGAAGTAAAGGTCGTTGTCTGGATATGAGGTAAAGTCAGGAGCGGTGTTGGACGGAGAAATCTGAAGGACGCCGTTGCCCGTGGTAATGTCAATGATTGCCATGCTCGAGCCGCTACCGGTTGCACCGATGACCACAGGTACTTTGTCCACCTTAACGAGCTTGTTTGCTGCGTCCACAGATGCCGATTCCGACGTCTGTGTGTCTTCAACGATAAGTGTGAGATTCTTACCAAGCACACCACCGTTCTCGTTCACCTCTTTCACCGCCAGCCGTATTGCGTCAGTCATAGGTTGACCATAGGTGCCCAGGTCACCGGTCAATGCCTGCATAACTCCTATTTTCACCTCCTCTGCTGCTAACGCATTGCCACCTGATAGGAAGACTGCCAGAACCAGAGCGGCTATCACTAAACCTGAACCTGCCTTCTTCATCTTCATGTTCATCCTTTTTCTCTTACAGCATCTTGAACTTTGCTAATTTTGCACATGGCGACTTCTTAGCTCTCGGTGCTTACCTCACCTTTGTATTCAGTGCGATACTGGGTGTCCATTTTATACCCGCAAGCGCAATTGCGGTAGTTATTACAGCATTTATAGCTGTGTGTTGCGATTATGCAATCTGGAAGCCAATGCGTGAGAAAAGTGCTGGTAGTCTAACTTTGATCATCATCTCCATCGGTCTGGCACTATTCCTCAGGAATCTCATTATATTCCTCTGGGGCCCGGACATCAAACGCTACGACTTACCGGTAAAGCGAGGGATAGAACTGGGAAGCGTAGTCATCACTCAAAATCAAATTTTCGTCATAATGGTGGCGGTAATCTGTATGTTCTTGGTTCACTATCTATTGAAAAGGACCACAATTGGCAAAGCGATGCGTGCGTTATCCGATAATATTGACCTCGCAAAGGCTTCCGGAATTGATGTTGACCGGGTGATACGCTATACATGGGCTATTGGAATGGCTCTTGCTGCGGTTGGCGGCATCTTATACGGATTGATAACGAACATTAACCCGAATATGGGCTGGTTCATGCTACTTCCAATGTTCGCCGCAGTTATCCTCGGCGGTATCGGCAGTCCATACGGGGCAATGGTCGGAGGAGTAGTAATAGGCTTAGCACAAGAACTGAGCACGGCAATCTTACCCACGGAATATAAGCAAGCGGTAGCATTCTTCATACTGATTGTGGTTCTTTTTATAAGACCACGTGGGATATTGGGCTCATGATTAGTTAGTTTAGTAAAGAGGTGTAATCAAAGACAAAGATGATAGAGATAGGGATAGAGATAGAGTATCTGCCTTATATAATCACAGTATTGCTGATTGCGTCTATTTACGCAATATTCTCGTTAGGTCTGAATTTAGAATGGGGATTCACGGGGCTGGTTAATTTCGGGCACGTCGCATTTCTCGCAATAGGTGCATATACGACCGTATTGTTGAACCTGAGCGGTGTTCCACTCATTTTATCGGTGATTGCGGGTGTCGCTCTTGCAGGACTGTGTGGCGGTCTCCTGGGAATACCGACGCTCAAGCTCAGGGAGGATTATTTAGCAATCGTAACCATCGGGTTCGCGGAGATAATACGATTCTTCTTGCTAAACGAGGAATGGCTTACGAGGGGTCCGATGGGGGTGCATGTTTCTTCACGACCTTTTGAGGAACTGATACCGGGGGATTACAACTTTTTCCTATTCCCGTTCGTGCTGGGCGTGCTCGTAATATGTTACTTACTGCTGGAGAAGCTCGTCAAATCGCCCTGGGGGCGTGTGCTCAAGTCCATACGGGAGGACGAAGACGTTCCTGCATCACTTGGCAAGAACGTTTTCTCGTACAAAATTCAGGCACTTGTGTTAGGCTCCATGATAGCGGGATTTGCAGGTTCACTTCTTGCTTTTTACTTGCAGTATATAAATCCGAGAAACTTTATGCCCATCGAAACGTTCTATGCGTGGATTGCCGTTGTACTTGGCGGGAGTGGCAACAACAGAGGCACGATTTTGGGCGCTTTTATCCTATGGGCTTTCTTCAGTGGTACACGTTTCGCTCAGGGCTATCTCCCTTTTAGTCCAACACAAATGGGCGCGCTCAGAATATTATTTATTGGTTTGTTATTGATATTGATAATGATGTTCAAGCCTGAAGGGCTATTAGGCAAGAAAGAGGAGCTAACACTGACGAAGTGAAGGAGAAAGCATGCTATGCCTATGCTATCGGTTCACAACGTTGAGAAGAGTTTTGGCGGTATAAAAGCACTGGATGGGTGTTCATTAGAGATAAGGAAGGGCGCAATTGTTGGTATTATAGGTCCCAACGGCGCGGGCAAAACCACACTGTTCAGAATAATCAGTGGATTTGAGAAGCCGGACAGTGGCACGATCGTATTCAACGGTGAAGATATCGGGGGTGCAGCGAGTTTTGAGATTGCACGTAAAGGGCTCATTCGCACCTTTCAAATTCCAAAAGCACTCACGAAACTAACCGTAGAGGAGAATCTGTTGCTCGCACCGCAATTTCAATACGGCGAACGTATATGGAATGTATGGTTACGTCCTAAAGACGTTAAGCGGCAGGAGGCGGAGAATATAAAGAAGGCTCATGCCTTACTTGAGTTCCTCGGACTGCTTCATTTGAAGCATGAGTATGCAGGTGCGCTTTCTGGCGGTCAGAAGAAACTATTGGAGATTGCACGCGCGCTCATGGTGGACCCGAAGATGCTGCTCCTTGACGAGCCGTTTGCTGGTGTGAATCCCACGCTGGCGCTGAGAATCCTGGAATGGTTAAAGGAACTCCGCGACCGTGATAATGAGAATGACGGCATAACCATCATGGTCATCGAGCACGATATGCCCAAGCTCATGCAACTGAGCGATTACATCTATGTGCTCAATAAGGGGAAAGTTATCGCGTCCGGCGCGCCCGAAGAGGTGCGAGCCAACGAGCGGGTGGTAGAGGCGTATCTTGGAGGCGCATGATAATGATGCTGCTCAAACTCTCCGATGTCGTTTCCGGCTATACCGATATGGATATCATCCGGGGTGTCTCACTGGAGGTACACAAAGGCGAGATAGTCACAATAATAGGACCAAATGGTTCGGGTAAATCAACGCTCATGAAGACCATCTTCGGGCTGGTCAGGTTGAGGAGTGGGAAGATAGAGTTTGACGGCGTGGACATCTCGCGATTGAGAACGGACAAGATAGTGAGGAGAGGGATGGCTTATGTCCCGCAGGAGCGGAACGTATTCCCTTCGCTTACGGTGATGGAGAACCTTGAGATGGGTGCTTTTATCCGGAAGGATAAGTTCAGGGAAGGGCTTGAGGAGGTCTTAACCATATTCCCCGAATTGAAGGACAAGACCGGGCAGAAGGTGGGCACGATGAGCGGTGGCGAGCAGAAGATGGTCGCAATAGGCAGGGCACTGGTCCTCAAGCCGACCCTTCTGTTGCTCGACGAACCGTCAAGCGGGTTATCACCGAAGCTCATTGATAATCTATTCAAGAAACTCGTCAGCATCAATGAGCTGGGAACGTCGCTCATGATCGTGGAACAGAACGCAAAGAAATCGTTAACGGTGAGTCATCGTGGGTACGTGCTTGAGATGGGTATGAAACGGTTTGAAGGCGAGGGAAAGAGCTTACTCACAAACGAAGAAGTGAAAGCGTTGTATCTTGGTGGATAGAACATTTGCAACAAAAAGTTCAAAATGTATAACCTAATATTATATAATAGATGTCATGTCGGGATAGCCAAGTGGTCTAAGGCGGTGGGTTGCTAACCCACTTCCCCTTACGGGGAGCGAGGGTTCGAATCCCTCTCCCGGCGCTTATGTCCCTGTTCAGCCCGATTATAGCCATATACGAGAAGATACTGAAGCGAATGGTTCTGAATTCCCAGATTGTTGTGAATCATATCCTTCTCGTATTGGATGAGAGTGACCTCCTACCAGAAGGGCGAATATCTATGTCTATGTCCGGTAACGCAACCACAAAGGGTTTGAAACGACTGAAGCTCTTCATCAAATGGTGCGATTCGCTAAAGATAGATGTTATAAGTATCTACATAAGCGTAATTCGTGAAGGTGTGGGCAGGAAGCTGCTGGATGCGGTGCACGAACACCTCAGGGAAGCTGTAATCTCCGCATTGAGTGATGTGGATGTGGGAGCTTCTATTGCTGTATATACCGATTCTTACGCGTCTGCCATGTTCATTAATGCTAACGGGAGAGAGGAAGGTGGCGTAAAGAAGATAAATGTCTCTATCGGCATGGGCGGGCGAAGCGAATTGACGAAGGCGATAAGGGAGATAGCAAAGCATGTGGAGAGCGGGGAGATAGAGCCAGATGAGATAGATGAGAAGATGATTGAAGCCAACCTGATATTCAAATCGGAACCTGACCTCGTTATCAGGTCTGGTGCCACGCGTTTAACCGATTTTCTGATCTGGCAATCGGTCTACAGTGAGTTCTACTTCACCGATGTGAACTGGCGGAATTTCCGGAAGATAGATTTATTCAGGGCTGTTCGCGATTTCCAGTTGCGAGAACGTCGTTTCGGACGATGATAAGGCGATTCAAATGGACGGACCTGGATACGGTAATGGAGATAGAGAAGGAGGCATTTCCGAAATCTCCTTATAGTAGATTTACTTTCTCTTACTATGCATCAGCGTACCGGAATAACTTCCTTGTTTATCTGGTTGAGAATAAGGTTGTGGCTTACATCATCTTCTATTCCGATGGTCATATAATCTCTATCGCAGTAAAAAAGGCATACAGGCGCAGAGGTATAGGCACCAGGCTTGTTGGTGAGGTATTAAAGAGAACAGGCGGATATGCGATGGTGGAAGTGCGAGCGAGTAATGAGGCGGCGAAGAAGTTCTACCGGCATCTGGGATTCTCACTGTATACGATAATCCCGGGTTATTATGGTGACGAAGATGCTCTTGTAATGACCCGAATGCCAAAGCCGGATTGAACTCTTTACTCTTTTATTTTTGTAATTGCCTCTCTAACTACTATAACTATGACTATGATAGAGAGAACGTTCTTGATGATAAAACCAGAGGGTGTGGAGCGAGGGCTGATAGGGGAGATAATAGGGCGATTTGAGCGTAGGGGTTTTAAAATCCTGGCGCTGAATCTCACCAGACTGAGTAGAGAGCAAGCAGAGCGGCAATATGAGGAGCACAGAGGTAAAGAGTTCTTTAACGACCTTGTTTCTTATATCTCATCGGCTCCTGTTGTCACCTTTGTCATCGAGGGAGAGAATGCAATAGCAATAGCGAGGGAGATGGCGGGCGCGACTGATCCCAGACAAGCCAGACCCGGTACTATAAGGGCGGACTATGGAATTGACGTACAGAGGAACGTGATACATGCATCAGATTCTGAAGAGTCAGCGAGGCGAGAGATAGCACTCCATTTCGGTGACCTTATGAAAGAAGATGAATAGGTATCTATATCCACTATCCAGTATCCAATGTTACAGATAGCATTTTATGGAAAGGGCGGAGTTGGTAAGTCAACAGTGAGCTCCAACATCGCTGCTGCACTGGCTGAACGTGGCTTATCTGTATTTATGATCGGCTGTGACCCGAAGCATGACTGCACAATGAATTTACGTGGTGACGTTGAGATACCGACAATTCTCGACCTCCTGAGGGAGAAAGGAATAGAGCGAGTGGGTCTGGAAACGTTGATAGCGGGTAAGAGAATCGAACTCGATGAGATCATTTATAGGGGCTATGGTGGAATCTATTGCGCTGAGTGTGGGGGTCCAAAACCTGGCTTCGGATGCGCGGGCAGGGGTGTTATTGTCGCAATAGACCTGCTCAAGAGATTGAATGCCTTCAGTATACTGAAAACAGACGCGGTAATTTATGATGTACCGGGGGATGTAGTATGTGGCGGTTTCGCAATGCCACTGCGTAAGGGTCTGGCTGATGCGGTATATATAGTAACATCAGCGGATTACCTCGCTTTATATGCCGCCAACAATATCTGCAGGGGCATAAGCGAGTTCGCAAATAAAGGTGGCTCTCCCCTCGGTGGTATCATCTACAATGTCAGAGGTATACTCGATGATGAGTCGGTTGTGCGTGACTTTGCAAGCGAAGTAGGCTCTCAGGTCGTTGGCTGCGTGCCAAACGCGCATGAAATTGCGGAAGCGGAGATAGAGGGCAAGACGGTGATAGAGAAATCGCCAGAGAGCGATATTGCCAACCTGTTCCGTGAGTTAGCGGTTCAGGTCTATACAAACCGGTTAACCTCAGTACCCAGACCTCTGCCTCCGGATGAGATGAGGCACTTCGGACAGTTAATAAGGAAGAGAACAAGGGAGAGATACATGGATGGGTGAAATAATTCTCTATAATGAGGAATATAGAAATTTTTATTTATCACATGCAATCAATAAATAATAGAGGTAAGAGGTAACG
Source organism: Candidatus Methanophagaceae archaeon (assembly GCA_003194435.1). Taxonomy (GTDB): domain Archaea; phylum Halobacteriota; class Syntropharchaeia; order Alkanophagales; family Methanospirareceae; genus G60ANME1. Next base: position 42,866 of record PQXC01000010.1, read on the forward strand.
AGAAAAAAATATGTCAGAGCAAGAATTAAAAGATGCCGACGATCTCCTCGCTGGCATAGAAGTGAATAATACAGAGGAGATAGAAGTACCGAAATTACTGATAGACCAGGTACTGGGGCAGGAGCATGCAGTGGAGGTAGTAAAGAAAGCAGCGAAGCAGAGGAGGCATGTGATGCTGATAGGCACTCCAGGCACGGGCAAGTCTATGCTGGCGAAGAGTATGGCAGAGTTACTACCCAGGGAAGAGCTACAGGATATACTTGTATATCCGAATCCAGAGGACAAGAACACACCAAAGATAAGGGTTGTACCTCGTGGTAAGGGTAAAGAGATAGTGGATGCGCAGAAGCAGGAGGTGCAGAAGCGTGTTCAAATGCGAAATACTTTCCTCATGTTCACCTTCCTCCTCATCATGGGGCTTGGTCTCTTTTATGCATTAAGACCGGGAGGTAACATAAGCACCTTCTTCTGGGCTGTTATTGCTGCCGCTGTCGTTCTCCTCGTATTCAGATGGATGATGCCGAAGGAGGAGGCGATGATACCCAAGCTGCTCGTATCCAATTATGGGCGTGAGACTGCGCCTTTCGTTGATGCTACCGGTGCACATGCGGGGGCTTTGCTCGGTGATGTCAGGCATGACCCCTATCAGTCTGGAGGGCTGGAGACACCAGCGCACGACCGTGTGGAAGCCGGCGCCATTCACAAAGCGCACAAGGGTGTGCTCTTCATTGACGAAATTAACACACTCAGGATAGAATCGCAGCAGAATCTGCTCACAGCGATGCAGGAGAAGGAATACCCGATTACGGGTCAGTCGGAGCGTAGTTCTGGTGCAATGGTGAAGACCGAGCCGGTACCCTGTGATTTCATCATGGTTGCAGCAGGGAACCTGGATGCCATTGCAGGTATGCATCCCGCTCTTCGTTCACGAATCAAGGGCAATGGATATGAGATATATATGAAAGATACAATGGAAGACACGATAGAGAACAGGAGAAAGCTTGTTAGATTCATCGCTCAGGAGGTGAAGAAAGACCGGAAGATACCGCACTTCGAACGGAGTGGAATTGCAGAGATAATAAGGGAAGCGAGGCGGAGAGCGGGTAGAAAAGGGCATCTTACACTCGTACTCAGGGATCTCGGGGGGCTGGTACGCGTGGCTGGTGATATCGCACGTGCGGAAGGTGCAAAATATGTTACTGGTGAGCATGTACTGAAAGCGAAGACGATGGCAAGGTCGGTGGAGCAGCAGGTGGCGGATGAATACCTGGAGCAACGGAAGGATTACAAATTGTTCAAGACCGAGGGCTACGAGATAGGCAGGGTAAATGGTCTTGCCGTGGTGGGTGATACAGGAGTGGTGCTGCCGATAATTGCGGAAGTTACACCCGCTCAGTCGAGAGAGGAGGGCAGAGTAATTGCAACCGGTAGATTGCAGGAGATAGCACAGGAAGCGGTTCAGAATGTATCTGCAGTCTTCAAGAAATTCACAGGTAAGGATATATCCAGAAAAGATATCCATATCCAGTTTGTAGGTACCTATGAAGGTGTGGAGGGTGATTCCGCGAGCATATCCATCGCTACCGCCGTTATATCCTCCCTTGAGAATATCCCGGTCAATCAAAGTGTAGCCATGACTGGCTCGCTCTCCGTACGAGGCGATGTATTACCCGTAGGGGGAATAACGCAGAAGATAGAAGCAGCTGCGCAGGCAGGTATCCGTGAAGTCCTGATTCCTCAGGCGAATCTCAATGATGTGCTTATCGAGGAGCAGTACAAAGATAAGGTGAAGGTGGTACCGGTATTGACAATAGAGGATGTACTGGAGCATGCACTGGTGGGCAAATTAAAGAAGAAGTTCATAGAGAAGATAAAAAGTTTCACTACCGGTGTGGAGATGAAGATTCCCGAGGGTGTTGTTGATAAGCGAATAATCAGGCATTGATGTGATTGGGTGAGCGAAGCGAACGGAGCTTCATTCAAGCTGCATTCATAATGTCCGAACCTCGTCAATCCCTATTCGCTTGAGGAAGATGGATAGCAGATCCTGCTGGTAGTTCGTATATGCAACCCTGTCAGGGAGAGCAATAGCGATTTTACGGTCTGATAACTTCGGATACGCATATTCGAAGACCTGTCTGGCTTTATCTATCCATGCAGGTGGCTCTGAGGTTATAAATACCACAGGGTCCTCGCGCCACTCCCTGACATCATACCTGGATAAGGTATCAGTAATGACCAGGTACAGGCTATCGCGGTCTATGAGCATATCACCGGTGATGAATAGGAAATCTTTGTTCATCTTAAAGCCACTGAAGTGCCCACTGAGCTTTTCTATATCCCCTTCAGGCATCTCAGCCAGAGTAGCAGCGATCTCCTTCCATTCCTTGGATTCCCTCTTTGATAACCCTATGAGTACCCTGATCACATCCTCCACACGCTTGACAATAGGCATCTGAAAGAGCTCTCTCTCCCTGATCTCTGCCAGCATCTCCCTGGTGCGCATCAGTTCATCCTCACTCTGATGATACAGCCACAAGAATTCTCGCCCTCGTTTCTGTCCATAGATACAGAGGTTATCAGCGATGAATTTCTGCTCCAGTGTATGGAATACCGAAGGAGAGAACCACTCTGATATCTCCTTCTCTATCAGCCGGTACTGTGTATAGCCCGGAATTCCATGTATGCTCACCTTCAATAGCAACTCGATCATCTTTATCGCTGCTTTATCCCCCGCTTTTACCATTGTATCGAGATAGCCCGATAGCGGCTGAGGCTTCTGTACAAAGCCGGATACCACTTCATCGAAGACGGTTTCATAGCCGGGGCGGCAGATATACTCATCAAAAGGTCCACGACCAAGTACCTTCTTCCTCCTCAAAGCTCTCAATAGCATCCTGCAGTCACCATCACGCAAAGCACTGAAGTTCCTGGTAAGTGCCTCTTCTGACGAATGCTCCTTCAACAGATACGTAAGTCGCAACAGCGTCTTTATATCTTCACTACCCTCCGCCAGCTTCAATACCTGATCTCTGTATTCTTCCGGCGTCGTCTTTACTCTCATCTCCTTTTTCATCTCTACTTTCATCTCCTTCTCAACCTCCTAACAGCCGCTCAACAAAGCTATTGGCATCAAATTTCTCTAAATTTTCATAGCTCTGACCAGTACCGAGGAATATTATAGGTTTAGAGGTGGAATGAGCAATGGAGATAGCAGCTCCTCCTTTATCGTCTATATCCGCCTTTGTCAGTATAGTGGCATCAATACCGATGAGTTCATCGAACCTCTTCGCACGTTCAACCGCGTCATTGCCCGCAATCGCCTCATCCACAAAGACCACCATGTCCGGATTCGTTACACGGCATATCTTCTTCAATTGCTCCATTAGATTCACCGAGGTATGCATCCTTCCCGCGGTGTCAGCGAGAACCACATCTATTCTATTCGCCTTTGCATATTTCACCGCATCATAGACGACCGCTGCGGGGTCTGCACCATACTGATGCTTTATCACCTTCACACCCAATCTGGATGCATGTTCCTCTATCTGCTCGGTTGCACCAGCCCGATAAGTATCCGCGGATGCAATAACTACCGAATGCCCGGCAGAGAGCAATCTATTCGCAACCTTCGCTATGGTTGTTGTCTTACCTGTGCCATTTATACCAACAAAGGTGATATTAAGAGGTTTGTCCCCCGACTCAACGAACTCATCAAAATTGAGGTTATTAGGGGACAGAATCTTTAATAGTGCATCTTTCAATGCATCTTTTACTATTTCTGCGGTATTTGTACCCCTCTTTACCTTCTTCCCCAATAAATTCGCCTTCACGGTGGAACTAAGTTCTTCCACCACAGCTAATGCGGTATCACTCTCCAGAAGCGCTATCTCCAGCTCTTCCAGGGACTCACTCAGGTCTTTCTCGTCCAATACCGTCTCACCGCTCAGCGTCGCCTTCCCTTTCTCTATTATTTTCTCCTCAACAACTTTGGAGAAGCGCCTGAGCTTGTTCTTCAACCGCTCAAACATTTCGTTAAATTAATTATGGTACGGTGAAATAAAAATCTAAGATAAATGAAAAGTGCCACAGGAAAAAAATAAAAAGGGGTTTATCATCTTTCCCCCTTATTCTCAATTTCTGTTTATTTATTCCACAGCCTCTATAATGTCCTCTCTCTTCACCGTCTTTCGCCCCGCATGCTTGGCGAGACTCACTGCTTTCTTAGCTATCTTCTCCGCTTCTTCTTCTAATATCTCTACCAGCGCTACACTTGCCTCTTCACTTACTCTCTCTGCTCCCGCTTTCCTCACTAATCTGGTTATAGGTGCAATAGGCAGTTCAGCCATTTTCATCACCATGATTACGTAATGGGAGGGTATATATAAGCTTTTCGGTTATCCAGCCTCTGCAATGTTATCAAAACCAGTGTCCCAATGTCTTTTGTCCCGCATCTTCAAAAGATGAGGTATCATAACCAAAAAGTTGCAACAACCTGTGTGCAACAGGTATTATCTGATGCTGACTATAATAAGCGATATCAATCTGATATCTCCTACCATCCGCGCATATCTCATTTCCATGGCTCTCCTCTATTATATCCACCGGGAATGCGCGATCGCTCGTCTTTCCTCCCCCTTTTATTATTATGTACGGTATCTTCGAGCCGATATCATAGTCAATCGAGGAAGCGGAAGCCAGAGCTCGCTCTGCCGCGATCACATGCGCCTGTTTCGTCTCATAGCCACTTATCCTCCTTGTGAGCGTCTTATAGATTACAAGTTTATGGAGAGGTATTTTACCTTCTTTTAGCTCCTTTAGCACTTCTTTAACATATTTCACAGCGGCTTCAGGGTCTTTTTCCCTCAATATCTGCTCTATCACTCTGGTCTGGACTTCCTTAGCCAGCTCGCACCAGTCCCCCCGGCGCACCTCCAATCCGCGAACTACGATCTCGTCCCGATCTGTAAGCGCGGCATATCTCTTCTTCTTACCGGTGAAGAATATAGCTTTGAAGAAGTTCTGAATCTCGAGTTCAAGCGGGAATTCCCGTGATATGAGCTCTGAGACCTCCTTCGCCTTCGCCATCAAAGTATCCCTGTCACTACCCGGTAATTTCACAAATATACTGTCGGTATCGCCATAAATGACCTTCAAGCCGAGCTCTTCTGCAAGATTCACTGTGCGCTTGATGAAATACCGACCCCACGCAGCGGTCGCCTCTGCGCATTCGCGTTTATAAAATTTGGCAGCGCTCCAGCCGGTATATCCGTAGAAGCTATTAGTGAGGATTTTGATACTCTGCTGCTGTATATCAAGCAACCGGTATTCCGGAGATTCCTTATTATATCGCTTCATTTCGGCTTTTAGCCGCCTCCGTCGCGCAATAAGGTCGCTCATTATGCGCTTGAAGAAGCCATCAGGCTCTTTCCTGAACGCATGACCAACCTCGGGCGCGATAAAGACGTCCTTGACCGCTCCAGACTCCACGAAGGTATCGGGCGAGATATTGAAGGAGATCATGATGGAGGGATACATGGCGGAGAAATCGAGAGCAATGACATTCTCATGCAAGCCCTTCTCCGGTGGTAGAACGAACCCCCCCTCGTAAGTCTTCTCACTGCCACGCTTCGGAGGTACGAGTTCACCCCTCTTGAACGCTTCAGCAGTGAGAAAAGCCTCCACCTGGCGCCCTCTACCCATCTTCGTCAGCTCGTCCAGGGGATAACCAACCATCCTGGCGAGTTCGATCTGAAGCGGTAGCATCTTCTTTGCTATACCCAGTGTGCTCACTGCATCAGCCTTCGCATATTCGTATAACAGGTGGCGTTCCGAGGGAGTGAACCAGCAGTGGGTGATCTCACGTGGTGATAAATTCACGCGCTCATCTTTACGCATAACGCCGAGATATTCAGCTACATTCTCCAGTGTCTTCACCTTCACAATGCTGAGGTCGCGTTTTACAAGTTTAAAGAGATCAACGTTCAATCTACCGGTGATGTTCACGCCGGGTAGCGCGCCCCCTCTCTCGAAATGTACAGTAGAGTTGTCTGCGCCCAGGCGGAGGCGGATTCCATGCAGTCGCGCTCTCTCCCTTATGTACTGCCAGTCAAAGCTGTCTGAGTTGTAGCCAACAACTATCTCAGGCTGGAAATCAGTTATGAACTGCAGAAAATCTGATATTACCCGTTTATCATCTCCTCTACTGTATTCTTCATCACTCATCACGAAGAGTCTGGACTCGAACCCATCGGAGGCGCTGGGGCTCGTGTATGCCGCAGATATAATAATGATGGGGTCCTTTCTGGGCGAAGGCATACCACCAGCAGAAGCAGCCATCTCGCAATCGAAAGCAAGGAGTTTAAATGCCGACAATCCACACCCGTTTCCTATACTCTTCACTTCTGTAGCGATTATACCTTCAGAATAACCCAGGTCTATCCTCTCTCCTTCCACACTCAGCATATCAAAAGGTCTCAATTGGTGGTCTATGAGATATCGAATTGTAAACAGGATATCCGCCTCCAGCACCATAAGACCAAGCTTCCGCACCTCCTCCCGCAATATCGGAACATGTCTGGGATGCGAAGTGAAGACCTTCAGAACGGTATGATTCACACCGAGCAGTTTCCGCTGACACAATTCCACACGCTTGACCCCTATCGGCTCCTCACCTGCATTCGTGAATACGCGAATAGACTCTATCTGTTCCTTCTTATCGTCTATATCGTCTTTATATAAGGTTGAATCATGAGAGAGCGCATAGAAATAAGGTTCGAAGCTGCTATCCAGAGCAACGAAATTATTGCCTTCTTCTCCTTTACACCATAGTCTTATCACAGGTTTTCCATCTTGCGTTAGATAATCTATATCAAATAGAAAACCCACTCTCTTCTCCATTTACTTTCTATTCTAATAATCTTTTGATATAATATTTTAAAATTTGAATTAGCGTTAGGTTAATTCAAAAGGACTCCTGGGAATGAAGACAATTATTATAGGTGGTGGGAGAACGGGCAAAGAACTTGCTGCTCAGCTACCGGACTCGTTGATAATAGAGAAGAATCCGGAGAAGAGGGAGAAACTGGAGGGTTTGAAGGGTGTAGAGGTGGTTATAGGGGACGGTTGTGACGAGGATTTATTAAACCGTGTAGGGTTGAAGGATGCCAGTACTTTTATCGCCGTTACGGGCGATGATGATGTGAACTATCGTGCCGCACGAATTGCGAAGCGATATGGGGTTCCACGTATAATAGCCCGCGTGGAGGACCCGGAGGACAGAGCGCGTTTTCAGGATCTGGGCGTTGATTATGTCATGTTCCCAACGAAGATGATAGCGAATCTCATTGTGGATTTGATGCGCCCACGTGAGGAGAAGGGTATAGATGTGCCATTCAAGAAGATTCTCGTACCTATTCTGGATGAGAGTACAGTGAATAGAGCGTTCAAGGAGGCTTTGCTCGTTGCTTCGGTTGCAAGAGCGGAGATCACCGTTGTCTCTTCTCCTGATATAGAGCGAGCGGAAATGGAGTTACCAGCGAGGGAGATGGGTGTCCGTCTAAGGGTTTTAATGGAGGATGAGCGGCTGATGGATATAATAAAGCGGCATCTCCACTATCGCGGTTGTATAATAATAGAGCGAGTGAAGGAGCATTTGTATTATCCCGATTGTATAATAATAGACCAGGAAGAAGTTGGATTTATGAATAGATTGCTCGGGCGGGGCATAGTGCTGAAACTGATAAAATGTGCTTCCCGACCAGTGCTGGTGGCGAGGACATACAGATACTACGAGCAAATACTCGCTATTTTGGATTCTTCTGCAACATCAGAGTCGGTTGGCAGGTACGCTCTTCTATTAGCCCATCTCTGTGATGCCAGGCTACATCTGCTCATACTTGAGAATATACCAGAGCTGGTGGAGTGGATAAAGAGGATAGGGGAGAAGGCTAATATACAAATAATAGAGAATTGGATAGAAGGTAATCCGATGATAGAGGCGGTGAAGGAGGTGAAGAGTGGTAAATACCAGCTGGCGGTGATACCATGGAGGGGAACCGGAGTTATCCGGGCTGACCTGATAAAGAAGATAATAAACGATGCACCCTGCTCGGTATTAACCGTTGTATAAGTATAAGATGATTATAAGTCCGTATATTCTACTGTTGACGATAGCGGGTTTTGCATTTGTAATACCCATTCTATCGGGTAGAATAGGTGTTCCAGCGGTGGTTGGTGAGATAATCTGCGGTATTCTCTTAGGTGCTCTGGGCTTATCAGTTGAAGGAGAGGGGCAGATAATAATAGACTTCTTAGCGAGCTTTGGGCTCATATTTCTGATGTTCCTCGTGGGTATGGAGATAGATTTCTCGATTATAGAGACGCGGGGTCCGAAGTCTTTCATCATCGGTTTCTTTATATTTCTCTTTACCATTGCCATTTCGGCATACCTGATGTCAAGACTGGGCTATTTTGGCACCCAGTACCATTATAGGATATTTGCCGCACTGCTACTCTCGAGTTCCGCAGTTGGCTTGACGGTACCAACGATAAAGGAGCTGGGGATGCTCAAGACCGATTACGGGCAGACGATACTGGTATCGGCATTCATTGCGGATTTCGCAACGGTATTGCTCATCACGGTGTACACACTGTATCTACAGAAAGGTTTAACAATGGAGATGCTCATGATTGCAGTTGTGTTTATCCTCTTCTTCGCGGTGTATCAACTTGGAAAACTCGCGATATGGCATTATCCAGAGCGGCTATCAGCGTGGTTCAAGTCAGATCAGCCATCAGAGATAGGAGTGAGGGCTTCCTTTGCTCTGTTGCTTGTCTTCGTTGCATTATCAGAGATAGCGAATGTGGAGGCGGTACTGGGAGCTTTTTTAGCCGGTGTTATGCTCTCTCTCCTCTTTCGCGGGGGTACGATACTGGAGCAGAAACTCTATGGCATCGGTTATGGATTCCTCATCCCGATATTCTTTATAAATGTGGGTATGCAGTTTGATATAGGGGCATTGGCGAAGGGCGGGATTTATCTCCTACCAACGCTCCTTATTGTTGCATTAACGGTGAAGATAGTGCCTTCGTTACTCTTCATCATCTGGCATTCATTGCGGGAGAGCATAGCAGCGGGCATTTTGCTATCCTCTCGGCTGAGTTTGATAATAGCGATGGCTGCTATTGGGCTGGAACTGCACCTGATAGATAAGGCGATGGAGTCGGCAATCATATTACTTGCACTGATAACGAGTATAATCTGCCCTACAGTTTTCAGGCGTATGCATCGGCATTAGCTAACTAATGCATCTTCATCCGTGCGATAATCTCGCATACTTTACATAACTTCGATGCTGAAGCTTCTCCACAGCGCTCACAGGTTAATAGCCGGCGTTGGTGTTCCGTAGATGGAGGCAAGAGCTCCATTAGATGCTCATAGCCGCGCAGCAGCGAATATTTTGTACCTGGATGCCGCATCTCGAATTCGTTCAGCATCCGCTTCACAGAGAATCGAAAAGAGAGTTTGGCATAAGGGCAGTGAGCAGTGAGCAGTGGTAGCCCTACGAGATATGCATATACAGCGATTTCCTTCTCCGGGATACTCCGCAGCGGCTTTATTCGTGGTACAAACTCGTCAATACGATGCATGTTCAGCCTTCTCAATCTCTCTATATCGCCCCTTATATAATTGATCATGATGGTCTGGACCTCGTCATCGAGGTTATGAGCGGTAAAAACCTTCGTACTGCCCAGCTCCTTCGCTTTACGCTCTATCACCCTTCGCCTCAGCACGCCGCAGAATGTACACGGTGCCTGCTCGAATCCCCTTGATACTATATCATCCAGTGTAAACCCGAACTCATGAGCGAAGGAGTATGTGAAGAGTTTCATATTCAGTTTGTTCGTGAGCTTTTCGGCATTATCCAATGTCAGCTTGCGAAAGCCTTTTATACCCTCATCCACCGCGATTGCAACGAACTGTAAATCCCTGCGATCATGAAAGAACTTATTCAGCATGTATATAAGTGCTGAACTGTCTTTTCCGCCACTCAGTGCCACTGCAATCCTATCACCGCTCTCCACTCCCATCTGTCGCCTCAGCTCTTTCTTCACTTTCCTCTCTATGTACTCTATGAAATGCTTTTCACAGAGATGAAGCCCGGAGTAGCGCTGATAGATAACAGCGGGTCTGTTGCAACCTCTTCTGCTACATTGCATCTTCCTCAGTATCCATTATCCTTCATTTTATCTTTGTCTTACCATTACATTAATTACCATTACCATGCGGATTATTTGTTATTCGCACTTTTTCTACCCCTCTTATGAGAAATTCACGGATTTTAGTTAGATTAGGCTTGATATTACCTGCACCTTTGTTCCTTCTGGCAAGCCTCCCAGGTTCTCCCCGGTGAGCTCTATCAGCGGCTGCAACTGGTTATGATCGGTGCATTCCTGAGTAACGTCTCGCTCCTTCTTGTTCTTCATGAACCTTGCTTCAGGGTCGGTTATACTTACAGCGCTCTGGACCTCCTCAACGGTTTTTATCTGCCCGGTATCAATGAATCGCCTCTTGAATTCTGCCACTTTCGGCACAATTGCCTAGAAGTAATTCAAGCCGGGAGATGTAAAGGAAACTTTATTCACGAAACTTCTTCCATGATATAGCGGTGCGCCACATTACAGTCATATTTGTCATTAAAGCAATGATGAAGAGAGAAAAAAACACGGAAATGGGATGTATGTAGCTGAGCACGCCGCCCATGAAAAGTATAAATAGCCTGAGGTCCCTATTGCCTTTATGTCGATAATTCAAATCGGCTATCGCTCTTGCAGCGGTATAACTAACCATCAAACTTCCTATAATAGCCAATGTGGAGGTAAAAATAATAGTTAAAGGAGCTAAGTAAAATCCAAACATCTTCGTTACCATCAGGTAATAAAACATTCCAAGTAGTATAATAGCATCTGCATACCTATCTAAGACAGCGTCAGTAAAACCTCCAATACTTGTGCTCATCTTCTTAAGCCTCGCTATTTCTCCATCACAACCATCCAGTATACTTGATAATTGAATGAAAATCCCGCCTGCAATTGGATGTGATAAGAAAAAAAGAATGGCACTCAGAGCAGCAACCGCGAAACTCAATAAAGATACCTGAGTTGGTGTAACTCCCTTATATAGTTTGAGAATGAGCGGAGTGAATATCCTGGTTGAGACTTTTCGGTTTATATGCCTCGATATGACACCATCTGCTGGTTTACCGAGCGAGCTCAGTATCCGCTTCTCTGCGTATCTCAAACTCGCAGGTGTATCAATATCGCACCAGAATCTGCCGTGTATATCAAGAACCCCCAGCTCATCTGATTGTATCAACCGCTGAACCGCTCCTGTCAGCGCCGTATCTCCACTTGCAATTGCAGCACTCAACGCGTTAAATATCGCAGGTGTGCAATAGAATATGCCACAGTCAATCGCATTGTACTCCTTTAGCCCCTTACCTATACGCTTTGGTCTCTCTCCTACTACAAGCAGTTTCGTGGCGTCCGCAAGGTCAAATACGTTCTCAGGTCTATCCACGCACAGTATGCACTTACCTGTACCAGGAGCATAACTCAGGAGCTGTTTCACAATCCCCGGCTCAAAGACATGGTCACACATCAAAAGTATGAAATCCTCGTTATCCACCGCCTCTCTCGCCTTCCACACCGATAGCCCGTTTCCTTCGTCAAATTCCTCGTTCCGAACGAATTTTATATTCACATCAGCATGAGTTTGAAATCGCGATTCCACATATCTCTTCACCTCTTCGCTTCTATACCCAACGGCGATTACAAAATCGGTTATTCCACATTCTTTCAGCGATAATATCGCTCGCTCAATGACTGTGAGACCGAGCAAAGGAGTAAGAGGCTTTGGCGCGCTTATCGCAGCAGAGAGTCGCTCGCCTTTTCCCGCTGCCAGTATCACCGCTTTCATTCCGGTATTTCATTTCATATTCCATCTTTTATTTTTTATCTTTGTTTTATTATCTTGTTAAGGGTGAGAATATGGTGATGGAACTGGAAAGAGAGAAGGTACTGAGTGCGATTTACCACTGTGTGAAGTGCAAGTTGTGTAGCATTGCGAGTTTTCATCCGGGCGATGAATGGCTGCCGTTATGCCCCAGCGGGCAATATTACGGCTATCAGGCGTTTTACGCACCGGGCAAGATGGAGATTTTTCGTGCGATATTGGAGGGAGAGATAACCGAGCCATCGGAGGGGCTACTGAACGCGATATATGCCTGCACGGTATGCGGAGCGTGTTACGAGAAGTGCAAGCAGATAACGAACGTGGAGCTGGGCGCACCGGAACTGTTTGAAGCGATGCGGCACGAGATGGCGACCAAGGGCTGGATTCTTGATGAGCACAGGGCTATTGTAGCGAAGATAAAAGAAACGAGGAATGCGTATGGCGAGAAATACAAATATGATGCGAAATCAACCGACAGTAATGCCGATGTCCTCTATTATATCGGCTGCACTGCACGATACAGAGTGCCTGAGATTGCAGATGCCATGCTCGCAATCTTCAATAAACTGGGTATAAAATATCAGGTGATGGATGAGGAATGGTGCTGTGGCTCGGTATTATTCAGAACGGGACAGGTAGAGGCGGCGGAGGAGCTCGTGGCGCACAACGTTGAAGAGATAAAGAAGAGTGGTGCAAAGACCGTTGTTTTTACTTGCCCTGGCTGTATGAAGACTTTCAAGAATAATTATCCTGATATGGGTGTTGAACTGGTGCATGCTACGGAGTTTTTAGCACGGCGATTGGGGAATGGTATGAACCTGAATAAGGGCGATATGAAGGTGGCTTATCATGACCCTTGTCATTTAGGCAGGGATTTGGACATATATGACGAGCCAAGAGCGGTTCTGAGCGAAGTGGCAGAGATAAAGTCAATGAAGCGCGAGAGGGAGCAGGCATGGTGCTGTGGGTCTGGTGGCGGCGTGAAGTCCGCTTATGATGGGTTCGCACTGTGGTGTGCTACCGAACGACTGAAAGAGGCGAGAGAAGCAGGTGCTGAGGCACTTGTGAGTGCGTGCCCGTTCTGTAAACGGAATTTGAGAGAGGCGGCAGAGAAAGAGGGGAAGGGAACGAGAGTGTATGATGTTGTGGAGCTTGTGAATAAGGGATTAGCCGCGGGCAAAAGCAATAACTTTTAAATACGCTCACACCCTGATTTTAGGTTAAAGAAATGGGAATGAGATTGATAGAGGAATTGAGAGCGATAGTGGGCGAGGAGAACGCCACAGATGATATAGCGATCTGTACTTCGTATTCGAGAGACCAGCACTGGCATTTCGTGCCTGCAAAGAATCCTGCATACGTTGTGCGACCAGGTAGTAAAGAAGAAGTGAGGCAGATTTTGATGCTTGCGAATCGTGAGAAGATACCGGTGATACCTCACAGCACGGGAATAAATGTGCGTGGTCTGACAATCCCGGTTCACGATGGCAGTATCTTATTGGACCTGGGGCGAATGAATCGCATCATAGAGATAAATCCAGAAATGAAGACCGCTACCGTGGAGCCAGGTGTGACTTTTGGCATGCTGTTTGAGCAAACGCGTAAGTATAAGTTGCGACCGGCATTTCCGGATGCACCGCTTACCGTGAGCGTGCTGGTAAATTATTACCTGCGCGGGATATATCAGACCGCTGCGACTGATGGGCATGACCACACGATCTCGTATGAGATGATTCTACCGAATGGCGAGACGATAAAAACGGGCTCAAGAGCTCTCTCTAATATGCCTTACTTTAGATACGGCGTAGGTCCAGACTTTACCGGTATATTCTGCGCACATCCCGGGACATGTGGTGTGGTAACCGAATTAACGGCGAAACTTTACAGGTTATATGACAACAGGAAAACATACTTCATCGGTTTTGACGATGTGAGCACGCCACAGAAGTTCATTTATAATTTGATGTATGATGAACTGGCAGCAAGTATAAGGCTGGTGGACAATCAGAGCTGGTTAAAGGGGATATGTGGCACCTTTGATTATCCATACGAGGAGCTACCGAAATTCGTCCTGTGCGTGCTGATAGAGGGCATAGATGGCATATTTGAGGCAAAAGATAAGTTAGTGCGTGCGTATATGAAGGAATCACACGGGAAGGTTCTGGAGTTGCCGCATGAATTCGCAACTACATTCAAGCATGAGAGTCTGGGAGGTGCAGAGAAGAGCTGTATGGTCTTCGGCTTGGAGGGTAAGGGTAATTACCACTGCATCGGGTTCTATGGACCGTTGAAGCTGGCTACGCGATATTATGAAGCGCATGAAAAGACGGCTTTGGAGGTTGGAATCCCCGCGAACAATGTCCATTTCTATCTCGACCCGATATCCAGTTTCCACGGTCAGCTATGCTACTTCGAGCTTGACATATTTTATGATGGTAGCGACCCCGAATTCGGTGCGAAGTTGAGGTCTTACAATGATAAGCAGTTCCATAAATTGTTGGATATAGGAATCTATGGCTGGTTCAGACCTTATGCGGGAATAATAGAACCCACAGTGGAACGAATAGGGTATCTTTCGGAGGTATGGAAGAAGTTTCTCAGGGTTATTGACCCGAACGGGATAATGAACCGTGGGAAGCTGTTCTAAAATCAAAAACCATATACTACGTTTACCGATCCACCACATTCTGGGATAGGGAATCGAAAAAACGGCGGAAGAGATCAACCTATCTTGATAAACTCGATAAAGAGCGCGGTTTAATCAGCAGCAAGAAGGGGATTCCGCGTTTTCGACCTAAGAGCATGCTCAAAGAAGCGACTGGATGAGGGTCATTTGGTCCGGGACTTATGCTCATTATTTTTCCCTTTTCTTTACCCGCATCGAGACATGTGTTTGGTTTTGGTAATATTATAATATTATAAGCCTGAAATGAACTTCCCAATGCGTTCTAAAGCCTCTTTTAACTCATATTCCGATACTGCATAGGAGCATCTTATGAAACCCTCGCCACACGCACCGAAGACATTACCCGGTATCACAACCACCTTCTCTGTCATGAGTAACTGGCGTGCAAACTCTTCCGAAGTCAGTCCGGTATTAGCGATGTAAGGGAAGGCGTAAAATGCACCCTTCGGCTCGAAACAACTCAGCCCTATCTCCTTCAGACCACGTACCATCAGTCTCCTCCGTCTATTATAAGCGGCAACCATATCTTCAACTTCGGTACTGCATTTAAGTGCTTCTAAGGCAGCCATCTGCGCGGTAATCGGTGCACAGAGCATTATATACTGATGTATCTTCATCATCGCTCCTATAAGGTCCCTGGGTCCCATGGCATACCCAATTCGCCAGCCAGTCATAGCATACGCCTTTGAGAAGCCATTAAGCAATATTGTGCGCTCTTTCATGCCGTTCAGTGATGCGAAGCATGTATGCTTGCCTTCGTAAGTCAGTTTGCCGTAGATTTCATCTGATATAACGAGCAAATCATGCTCGCTCGCTACATCTGCTATCTCTTCCAGGTCTTTACGCTCCATTGTCGCACCTGTGGGGTTATTCGGGTAATTCAGGATCACCGCTTTCGTCTTATCTGTTATCTTCGTTTCCATCTTGTCTGCACGCAGTTTGAATCCGTCCCGCATCTCTGTATCCACACAGACGGGCGTTGCACCTGCGAATATCGTACAGGGCTTATAACTCACATAAGAAGGCTCATGCACAATCACCTCATCATTGGAGTTGAGAACGGCACGAAGCGCGATGTCAAGGGCTTCACTCACTCCCGTTGTTATGAGTATCTCATCCTCAGGGTCGTAATACACACCCGTCTCCCTGTATGTATAATCAGATAGTGCCTGTCTCAGTTCTGATAGCCCCCAGTTGGATGTATAGGATGTGTAGCCCTTCTCAAGTGCAAATATACACGCCTCCCTTATGCTCCATGGTGTTACGAAGTCGGGCTCACCAACACCTAAGGAGATTACATCATCCATACGCTGTGCGATGTCAAAGAATTCTCTTATCCCTGAACCTCTTATCTGGCTCACCCTATCTGCTACTCTATTCTTCATCTTCGATGTTTTTGCGCTATGCCCCATTCTTAATTTTATTTATGGGATGTTCTATTTAAAAGTTCACTCCGTGTCCACCGAAGATACTGGGGAGATGACTTAAGACATCCTTTCCAGGCTGATACTCGCTAAAGCATTCTATTCTACTAATATTTCTCCAATCTATGCAGCACTGTTTCCAGCTCAATTCCGAGCCGGGTGGCAATCTCCTCCGCACTCAAACCCGCAGACCTCAAATCGTAAATTTTTTTCGTTTGCACAGCCTTCCTGCGCTTCCTTTCTGCAATTTCACGAATTGCTGCGATGTCTGCCGGCTTCGTCTCAACAAGACCTTTCGCCTCAATCGCTGCAAACACGCTTTTCCCTCGCTCTGTCCTCACTATGACCGTTGAGAATCCATCTGGAGAGCCGTCGCAACCCACAGAAATATCCGCAAGCTCGTTTGTGTAATCTGAACAGAGCAAGCAGTGGCGAGGAACCCACTTCTTCACTTCTGTTATCGGAATTGAGAGTGTTTTGTCGCTGAATACGAGCATTGCATCCTCTGTCACGCTGAACTTACGCACTTCAGCGATAGAACCCTCGCCCAAAACGCCCTCAACATAGTTTCTCAACGGGAGATATTCGTAATTTTCCCTGCAGAAGAGCCCTATTGTGAGAGAAATGGCGGGTGCGAGCTCAAATTTTGTGTGTTGCATGTGTCTTAACGCTCTCGTGTGGCAAGGAAGACCGACGATGCAAATACTGTCAAGATATTCTTCAAGAACCGCATCACGAACGAGCATTAAATTGGGTGAGATGCCGAACTTTGTGCGTGCAGATGCTATTACATCATCAAAATTCTTTGCAACTCTTGGAAAAGGCTCCCAAAATCCTTCCCTCATACCTGCAACTATTGCACCATCTATGCTTTTCTGCTCAAAAAGATGCTTAAGAATAGTTGAAACCACGCCACCGTCCTGAGCGTTCTCGAGAATTCTTTCATCTTTTGACTTCGCAGCAAGTATGCGACTGAAAATGCCAAGCGGCTCTTCCTCCATGCGCCGTTTTCTTCCGAGGACTTCTTCTTCAAGCAGTCCTTCCTCCTCCTGCAGCTTTGGAACATAACAGGCGTCGTAGCAGAGTGAGCATTCCTCGCATGCCGCCTTCTTCTCTCGCCTTAAAGGCTCATCTGCCCACTCAAGATGGCGAAGCAGGCATGCCGAGACGCAGGCGCCGCAAAATGTGCAGAGCTTTCGGTCTACCACCTCAGAACGCAACCTCTCGTAACCGGGCATCTCCCCTCTTTTCATACTCTTCATCCCATCCACGCTCCTCACTTCCCTATTTCGCTGCTTCTTTCCATATTTTATTTCCCCGTCCAAATCACAAATATATTTCTATATCTTCATCTTCCGGCGAGAGAATTGTGCCACAATGCAATAAAAAATGAAATCGAAAAATATTTAATTAGGAGGTAAATAAATATAAATCTTGATAAAAATGCCAGGAAAGATATTAAGAATAGACCTGACCTCGGAGAGGTTTGAGGAAGAGGAGATAGAGGAGGAGACAAGACGGAAATTCTTAGGTGGGAGAGGACTTGGAGCGAAGATTTTATACGATGAGCTTCCTGCTGGAACGGACCCTTTTTCCGCAGAAAACATCGTTGTGATCGCGACTGGACCTTTGACCGGGACGAAAACGCCGAGCAGTGGACGGCATGTTGTGGTCTCAAAGAGTCCAGCGACAGGAGGCATAACGTTTTCGAGTTCTGGTGGAACCTGGGCTGTTGAGCTTCGTAAGGCAGGATACGACGCAATAGTGATAAAAGGAAAAGCGGATAAGCCGACTTATTTGTGGATAAATGATGGGAATGTGGAGTTCAGGGATGCGAGCAAATACTGGGGCAAGCTTGTGATTGATGTGGATGATGGGATAAGAGGGGAGACCGATGAGGAAGCAAAAGTGTTGCAGATAGGCATTGCGGGCGAGAAGAAGTCGTATACGGCGGCGATAATGAACGAGAAGTATAGAGCCGCGGGTAGAACGGGTTTAGGTGCAGTTCTGGGGAGCAAGAACCTGAGAGCAATCGCTGTTAGGGGCACGAAGGAGATAGAAGTCGCTAACTCTGTTGCATTGCGACGAGCGGCGGACAAGGCGCTGAAGATAATCTCGGAGAACCCCGTAACGAAGGAAGGTGGAGGGCTAAACTCATACGGAACAGCGGTGCTTACCAATATCATCAATGCTTCGGGGATTTATCCCACGAGGAACTTCCAGACCGGTGTGTTTCCAGATGCTGAGAAGATATCGGGTGAGAGAATGGCGGAGACGATTTTTGTGAGGACGACTGCGTGTCATGAATGCCCAATGGAATGTGGGAGATGGATAAAGATAGAAGGGGGTAAATATGCGGGATTAGAAGGAGAAAGTCTTGAATATGAGACGACATGGGCATTCGGTGGGCAATGCGGCGTGAACGAGCTGGATGCGCTCGCGAAGGTGAACTATATATGTAACGAATATGGACTGGACACGATTTCCGTGGGCAACACCATAGGATTTGCGATGGAACTCTTTGAGAGAGGAATAATAACGAAGGATGACGTTGGTTTTGAACTGAAATTCGGTGATGCGGATGCGATGGTGAAGATGACGGAACTGATAGCGAAGCGAGAAGGATTTGGTGATGTCCTCGCCGACGGCACGAGGAAAGCAGCAGAGAGGATAGGTAAAGGTTCGGATTATTATGCGATGCAGGTGAAAGGACTTGAGATTCCTGCATACGACCCGAGAGGGGCGATGGGCATAGGGTTGAATTTCGCTACTGCGAACCGTGGAGGCTGTCACGTCAGCGGATATACGATTGCGGCAGAGATAGTAGGGTCGCCGCTGAAGGTTGACCCGTTTGATGCGAGCGAAGATAAGGTGGACCTGACGATATTGTTCCAGAACTTAACTGCTGCGGTTGATTCCGCGTGTAATTGTCTGTTCTTAACCTTCGCGATAGGCGCAGAGGAATATGCGGATATGATTGCCGCCGTCACGGGCTGGGAAGGCTATGGAACAGAAGAGTTTGTGAAGACCGGTGAGCGGATATTCGCACTGGAAAGGATGTTCAATAAGCGAGAAGGGTTCGGGAGGAAGGATGACACATTGCCTGAAAGACTGCTGAAGGAGCCGATGCCTGGGGGTCCTGCAAAAGGAAAGGTGCATCCCTTAGAGGAGATGCTAAAGGTGTATTATAAGAAGCGGGGGTACGACGAAAACGGGCATCCAACTGAGGAGAAGTTGAATGAACTGGGGTTATAACCCCTTCTTTTTTATTATTAACGAGGCTGTCCAACAATTCAAAAACGGAAGAAAAAGAAGGGCAAATAGGGCTTCAAATCCAAAAAGAAGCGATTTTTTTAGTGCCAAAAGCAATTGCGAGACAGCCTCTAACCTTACCAAAAATATCATGATTCTTCACATTCTTCTTATCATGTATGCGCATTTTGTGTAAAGAAATTAGAGGAACGCCAAAAGTCAAAGACCACCATCGGTGGTGTGGAGAATGTTGTGAAACATTTAAGACTTCAAAAGTGAAGATAAGTGAGCCTATAAGGGAAAAGGAGATTGGGAGAAAAACTGCTAAAAAATGGCGCAATAAATAGAAAAAGGAATGACTTTTGAACATTTGGGAAGATACGAGGATGCTATAAGATAGGAGAAGTTGAATAACGCAAAACTTAAACTTGACGAAGAGAATTTCTCAAATGCAGCGAAACTTGCGAATGAATGTAGAAATAGCTTAAACTTGAAAATAAGAGACTATGAGACTATAAACAGGCAGCAGAAAGAAGTGCAAAACAATCCCTTGAGTTCGCATATTCAAAGATAAAGGAAGCAGAGAAACTCGGGATAAATATGTCAGATGTCAGATGCTAAGGATTTACATAAAAAGGCAATATTGGAATTCGACAACAGAGAATACGAAAAAGCGATAGAATACGCAGAAAAGTGCAAGAAAGCAGCGGAAGATGAAATAAGTAGATATAACCATGCGAAGGGAGCAGATGCAAAAGCAGTAAAAATAGAATTTTCAAAAGAATTTGAGGTGAAAGGTCTGAAGGAATTAAACATTAATTCTGGAGAGGAAGAGAAATTAAGCATCGTATTGAAGCTAAATGAACTGGGTGATGTCCCTTTAGAGCTAAAAACAACTTATAAAGACGCTGAGGGTAAAGAATACAGTGCAGAGAATCTTTTCATGCTGAATGTTACTGAGCCAGCAGAGGAGAAAAAGGAAGAAGAGAGAAGGAGAGAGGAAGGCACATGCTTTCTTCCCTGCCGAGCTTGAGCCTTTTTGCTCAGATATAGAATACATAGGCGAAGGGGGATTTGCGAGGGTATTCAAAGCTGCTCGTATTAAGGATGGTAAGGAAGTGGCACTTCCGATACCATATCTTGAGATGGAGCTTTGTGACAGGAGCCGGGAAGAAGTGCCCAAACCGATGGGAGTGGAAGAAGCAGCTTCAATAATTTTTGATCTCGCTAAAGGTTTGAAGCATGCACACGGCAAAGGAATAATCCACCGCGACCTTAAACTCTCAAACATACTTTTCAAGCACGGAAAAGATGTGTCATCCTAATGCCTACCTTACACTTAAATATAATTGATATGCTACACGTTACTATTACTATTAAAGTAAAAGTAAGTCCCGTGGTGTAGTGGTCAAGCATACAGGCCCTTGGAGCCTGTGACAGGGGTTCGAATCCTCTCGGGACTATTATATCCTATCCCCTATCCCTTATCTTAACCTTTAAATGCCCTCAGCCGCTTCACCATCTTCACTGCCGCCTCTACTGCCCTCTTTGCATAATCAACACGTTCCTGCGCCTGCAGACGTGTCATTCCCGGTCCTGCTACACCCAGCGCCACCGGCTTATCATACTCCAGTGCGAGGTCCATAATCCTGCGGGTGAGTTGCGCGGCAATCACCTCGTCGTGCTCGGTCTCTCCTTCTATTACGCAGCCCAGTGTTACCACTGCATCCACATCTTCGCTCCTCAGCAATTCCTTCACGGCAAGTGGCATATCAAACGTTCCAGGCGTATAAAACGTATGAATAACTTCAGCGCCAAGGAACTCAGCATGCTCACGCCCCAATATCTCCATCTGATACGTGATATCCCTGTGGAACTCAGATACAACAAAACCCAGCTTTATCCCATTCTCATTCTCTTTATCATTCTCTTTATCTTTCTCTTCTTCTACCATCCCCTTCTTTCACCCTTAATCCTTATTTTTCTCTCACATATATAACATATAACAATAACAATCACAATCGCATGATGCATGAGAGCCAGAGATTTCGTTCAGAAGCGAAAAGAGCTTTACGAAGAATGTGAGGATTTTATAGAGCAGCTTCTGGAGGATAAGGGAAAGCCCTGGTACCCGTTTGTGAAGAGAGATGCGGAGCGGATAAGTGAGAAGATAGCACACGTGCGTGATATCAAAGACCTGGAGCGATATGAACAGGACTTGAAGCGTTTGAAAGCGGACAGAAGGAGGGTGAAGGAGCGAGTGGAGCAGTTTGGCAGCATTGACAGTAAAGCCTTAAACTGGATGCTCTCGCACCGTGGGCGGGGGACAGAAGGAGAGGAGTTCGATGAGATCGCTTTTCTTGATTGGATACCAGCAGAGGATAGAGCGGATGTAGAATTAATGTTAGAGGAGGGGGATTGGGCTGGTTTATTATTTTATGAAGAGCTGGGCAGACTCCACAAGGAATATGAGAGTCTTACGGAAACGATAGCCCATGATAGGGGGAAACCCTGGTATTCACTTGCAAAGATGATTGCAGATAGGATACACAATGGACTGAACCATAGTCGTCCTAATCGAGACCTGGACGAGCTGGCGGTATATGAGCAGGAATTGAACAGGCTGAAAGCTGAGTTGATGAAGATAAGGAATAAAGAGTCGGACGAAGTATATCAAGCCTTTTTGGAGTGGCAGAGGCGAGAGGAGATACTGGAGCGAGACAGGGATAGAGCAAAACTTATCCTATATAAGAAGCAGGAGGAGCTTTATAAGGATTGCATGGAGCTCGTAGAGCAGCTTATAGAAGATATGGAACAACCATGGTACCACTCAGTGAGAAGCCGTGCGGACCGTATATGCGAGAAAATCGCCTATGCGTGGAATATAAAGAAGCTAAAAGAGCATGCAAATGAATTGAAAAGGCTGGAAAAGAAGATAAAGAGGCTAAGAGAGAGGAGTAAACGTTTCTGATCCTGTTCTATATCCCCGTATAGCTCTCTTATCCGCTTTGCCCTCTTCAAACGCTCCTCCAAACTCAATCCGTGACGCGCTGCATACCGATATAAAGCTCGTAATCGCCTCGCTTCTAATTTCTTCAATTCCAATCGGAACTTCCTTCGCTCGTTCATTCGCTTCTCGACCCGCGCCATGCGTTCTGCACGCTCTATCTCCTGCTCTATCTCCTGTAATAGACCTATATCGGCTTTTAACTCCCCGGCATCTGCAAAGGGTAACCGCTTCTGTATCCTCTCTAAATCCCTTACTGCTTTACTTATGCATCTCTGTGCCACCTCTTCTGAATACAGTCGAATCAACAGCTGCTTGCATCTCTCGTGAACCTTTACTCTCAACCTGTAAAATTCACGTCTTGCATCGAACTCCCTCCTCTTCTGCTCCTCCCACTTCCTCTTTAACTCCCAGTACATCCCAAGGCTTATCTTCAACCTCTTACATATCTCACTCATCAAAATGCCACGTTCTATCATCCTGTACACTTCCTCTTCTATTACCATTACTCCCACTCCTTCCTGTTTCCTAACTCAACATCTGGCAATTCATTCTTCACTATCCGCTTCTTAAGCCAGATATATAAGCCGAACGATAACAAGCCGAGTGCAATAATAACCACCAATCTGCTGAGCAGCCAGAAGATGTATTCGAGATTGAGTTTGATTGAAGGAGTAATTGAAGCGTTATTAGTGCTATTGCTATTGTTACTCCTCATGCTGTTGTTGATGTTGAGAGGAGTAGCAGATGTGAAATTAGAAGGGGTAAGAGAAGGATAAGGGGTTAAGGGAGGTATTGGTGTTGTGGGTGTGGGTGTGGCATTGGCAGTAGCAGTAGTAGCTGCCGATCCCGGTATTATCTTGACGTAATCACGAGAGGGTAAACTCCGCGTTCTTGCCTCCTCTGGCGTCAGTACCAGATACATCCTGTCCCCTTCACCAACTCTGATCTCGCGTGTACAGCCAACGAATCTCCCAGCTTTGCCTACCACAATAATCGTGTCATCAGCCTGGAGATTGATACCGAATCGCTCATCTACCAGCACCATATCATTATCATGTTCTATGTCATAATGCCAGGGGCTCTCAACAGCTACGATTCCATATTTCTCTGATACTGGTACAACAGATGAGTTCAGAGGTTTCAACCAGATGGTGTAGTTGGATAACCCATAATCATGCTTTATCTTCCAAACCTTCGCTTCCAGGGTTATGGTATCGTTCGCATAGCTGTTGTCACGAATGAACTCCTCGTAACTCAGTGCATACCTGCTCGGTGGTATCGGTACCGAACCTAAACCCCGACATTCCACTCCGTCCGGTATCCCATCACCATCGGTATCCTCATTGTTGGGGTCTGTTGCTATCCCGTAGGTGCCGAAGACCTCTTCTGAGTCCGTCAGTCCATCATTATCTGTATCCCTCATCGTAGGGTCGGTTTTATAGACATGAACCTCCTCACCATCACTCAAACCGTCATAATCGGAATCTACACGAGTAGGATTCGTACCTCTGGATATCTCTTCCCCATCGTCCAAACCGTCATAATCGGTATCAGGATTTGTGGGGTCTAATTTGTAGTGGTACTTCTCTCTCAGTTTTTGTATTTCCTCTTCCTCTTCCTCTTCCCCTTTTAACACCTTTAACTCCCTCATCTGTGTAGCATTACCTACCTGGATATACATGCTTAGCTCCTCCAGATCACTCAATCCATCCTCATCTGTATCTTTTGCGAGGGGGTCTGTATGAAATCCAAACATCCCTGTTGATTCCGCATAATTCGATACACCATCCTCATCGGAATCCACATCCCAGGGGTCGCTATCCCTCCTGTACTCCTCATAATTCGTCAATCCATCATAATTGGCATCCACTCTCGCATCCATTGCATTGTCGGGATCCAAACCATGCTCTATCTCCCAGCCATCGGGGATACCATCGCAATCCGTATCCTTAAGCATCGGATGCTGCGCAATGACAGGCGAAGATGACGCTAACAGAACAAAGCCATGCACTGCTAAGACTAAAACTAAAAGCAGGTAATTTAATTTCCGCATTTAATGAATGATAAGTAATGAAAGATCGTAAATTAGTAGCTATTGATGAAATTATACTTTCAATATATTAGAAGAAATTTTGCTGTCGTCATTAACTTTGAATATCCTATCATCCTCTCATCCTCCCGCTGGCATTAGCATTGGGTAGATTAGGTAGTCAAGACCAGCTAATCCGCTGTATATAGCCACTGGCATACATTATTGACACTGACGATAGCAGACCAGACAGAGAGGGCAATTATGGAGTAAGAAGCAGTTTTCCCCACTGCTCTCCTGGTATACTCCGTCCTGGAGAGATAATAAAGTGCGAGATAGAAAGAGAGCAGGATAATCGGCACGAATATCTTTATGTGCGGTAGAAAAGAGTGATAATAAAAGGGATTCAACTCACGAAGGTTGCTCGATGTGGCAAGTGCAAATCGTGTGGTGAGCATATCAGTGAGATTGAGGATGAAGTAAGGGATACTGTATATAATCATCCTGTTTGCATAATTGCAATATTCATAACGCCTTTCTTCGCTATTCATCAAATATAACAGACCGGTTTTATTATATAAATGTTGATGAAATGGAGTGGAGATGGAGAGGGGGATGAAGAGGATAGAGATAGAGAGCTCGAATCCGAGCGCGAGCCCGATAGAGAGGTGCAAATTGGAGAAAGTTCCTGCATCCACAGACCCCCATTTCGGCTGTCAGCCGGAAGCACGTCCAATGCGGGAGTACATCGAGAAGGGCGTGGTTGTGATAGACAAGCCGGCGGGTCCCACCGCGCATGAGGTCGTTTCATGGGTAAAGGGTATATTAAAAGTGAATAAAGCGGCTCATACAGGAACACTGGACCCTAAGGTCACGGGTGTATTGCCCATTCTGCTGGGTATAGCAACTAAGTTAGCCGGTGTCTTCGTCTCCGATAAGGAATATGTATGTTTGATGAGGTTGCACGGGGATGTGGAAGAGGATAAACTGAGAGAGGTGGTGAGGGAGTTTGAGGGTAAGATTTACCAGCGACCACCATTAAAATCCGCGGTCAAGAGAAGAATAAGAGTGAGGACCGTGCATTACATAGAGATAAAAGAGGTGGAAGGGAGGGAGGTATTGATGAAGGTGGGCTGTGAAGCCGGCACATATATAAGGATGCTCTGTCATCATATAGGACTGGCATTGGGCGTGGGTGCGCACATGGCACAGTTGAGGAGGACCAAATCGCTACCCTTTGATGAGGCGGCGCTAACGAAGCTGCAAGACCTGAAAGATGCATATGTCTTTTATGAAGCGGGAGAAGAGACTCCTCTTCGTGAACTCATCATGCCTATGGAATATGCACTTGGGCATCTACATTCTCTGCGTTGTATTATCGTGAAGGATACCGCAGTTGATGCGCTATGCCATGGAGCGGATCTCGCGGCTCCCGGAATCTCGCGTATAGAAGAGGGAATAAATATAGGGAATCCCGTAGTTATGTATACATATAAGGGAGAAGCGGTGTGTGCAGGCAGGGCACTTATGAGTTCAGAGGAGATGCTCAGAGCAGAAGAGGGGATATGTGTGAATACAGATAGAGTGTTCATGAAGCCCGGGACATATATGAGGGCATGGAAGAGCGAAAAATCGAGCCGAGGTGGCTGAGTGGTAAGGCGCAGGCCTGGAGTTAAGTTATCCGAACGGATAGCCTGTGTTCCGAAAGGAACTCAAGGGTTCGAATCCCTTCCTCGGCGTATCTAAAAATAAAATATAAAATAAACTTAAAGAGGGCATGCTAAATCATATAAAAATAAAAGGTAAAAAGTAAGGTTGGTTCTGAGAGATGAGTGAAGGTGAAGTAGTAGAAGGAGTAGCGATGGCGAAGGAAAAGGGAGAGCAAGAAGGAGAGGAGTTCAGGCATATAGTCAGGATTCTGGATACAGACCTTGATGGTAAGATGCGAGTGCCTTACTCACTGTGTGGTATAAAAGGGATAGGACGCAGGGTCGCACGTGCAATTGTTACATCCGCGGGTATAAATGCGGATAAGAAGATGGGTGAGCTATCTGACGAAGAGATAGAGCGATTAAAGGTGGCAATAAGCAGTGCGGATAAGCGATTACCCACGTGGATGCTGAACAGGCGCAGAGATTTGATTAGTGGTGAGGATAAACATCTCATGGGCTCAGACCTGATACTGAAGTTCAGGGACGACCTGAACCTATTACGTAAAATAAGGTCTTATCGCGGTATAAGACATGAGAGGGGTTTGAAAGTGCGGGGTCAGCGTACAAAATCCACAGGACGTAAAGGCATGGTGGTAGGAGTGGTCAGGAAGAAGACACTGGCACGTACTGGAGGCGGAGGAGGGAAATAAATGGGACATCCAAAGCGCAGTAAGAAGAAGTATGAACGCCCGAGGAGACCATGGGTCTTGCAGCGGATAAAAGAGGAGAAAGAATTAGCTGAGCGATATGGGCTGAAGAACAAGCGGGAGATATGGAAGGCAGCCAGTCTAATAAAGAAATATCGGAGAGAGATAAGGAACATCCTGGCTGAGATAGCGGGCATGAAACCCTCAGAGCACACAATGAAGAAACAGGAAGAGATACTGAAGAGTCTGAAGCGGCGTGGTATAGTGGAGGGAGCAGCAAAGCTGGAGGATGTTCTGGCACTGGATGTGGAGCATTTACTGGAAAGGCGCTTGCAGACTCTGGTGTATAAAAAGGGCATGGCTAATTCTCTTAAACAAGCCAGACAGCTCATTGTTCATGGGCATATCGCAATTAATAACCAGAAAGTTACTATCCCCTCATATATAGTGCGAGTGGATGAGGAGCGAGGTATAAGCTACTATAAGCACGCCCCTGCTTCTATAACCGCCATCGCCACAAAAGGAGCGAGTAAGGAAGAGGAAGAGG
Source organism: Candidatus Methanophagaceae archaeon (assembly GCA_003194435.1). Classification (GTDB taxonomy): domain Archaea; phylum Halobacteriota; class Syntropharchaeia; order Alkanophagales; family Methanospirareceae; genus G60ANME1. The sequence goes on from PQXC01000010.1 coordinate 70,189, forward strand.
AGGCGGATAGATAATGACAGCGGACGAGAAATGGGTGATTGCGCATATCTACTCATCTTTTAATAACACTATCATCACAATCACGGACATGACGGGTGCGGAGACGATAGCGAGGGCTTCCGGTGGCATGATAGCGAAGGCGGACCGTGATGAGAGCTCACCGTACACCGCAATGCTGATGGCGTCACAACTCGCAGACAAACTGAAGGAGCGTGGTATCATGGGGCTACACGTGAAGGTAAAGGCAGCTTCGGGGCGCAAATCACGAACACCTGCTCCGGGTGCGCAGGCAGCGATAAGGGCTTTCGCTCGTGCGGGACTGAGGATAGGGAGGATAGAAGACGTTACACCTGTGCCGCATGATGGTACAAAGCGCCCGGGAGGCAAGCGTGGGAGAAGGGTATAAGGTTGGTATAAGGTTATGGAAGTAAAGATAGAGTATCGCGGGGATAACGAAGTGAGGTTCGTAGTATCAGGTGTGAAGGTTCGTTTTGTTAACTCACTGAGACGTGCGATGATTGCGGAAGTGCCGAAGCTTGCCATTGATGAGGTGAAGATATACGAGAATACCTCTTTGCTGTACGATGAGCAATTAGCGCTCCGGCTGGGTTTAATACCTCTGAAGGTGCGTAATATCAGTGATTACAGTGAAGAAGATAAGGTAACACTGACATTGAAGGCAGAGAGTCCAGAGCGGGCAGGATATACAATGGTATATTCGAGAGAACTCATCTCCTCCGACCCCGGTGTAGAACCTGCATTTGGAAACATACCAATTGTGAAGCTGGTTTCAAAAGAGCGCGAGATTAGTGGTATAAGGACGGTAGCGCAACAGAAGGTATCTTTTGAAGCTATTGCAAGACTGGGCAGGGGTAAAGAGCATGCGAAGTGGCAGCCTGTGACCATCTGCACCTTCAAGGAACTGTCACAGCCCAACGAGCAACAGAAGTCTTTCCTCTTCACCGTCGAGAGCGATGGCGCTTTACCTGTGGATGATATTGTGGTAGAGGCGGCGAGGATACTCCGAGATAAGTTTGAGTGGCTGGTGAATGAGTTAAGGTTAAAGGCACAGGCACAGGCACAGTCATAGTCATAGTATCAGTAACAGAGAGTAACAGTAACGGGAGTAGGAGTGGGAATTGAAGGCGATTGTTCCGTTCAAGAAGGAAGGCGCAAAATCGAGATTGAGCAGGCTATTAACCAGGGTAGAACGAGAGGAGCTTGCATTGAGAATGCTGAATGATGTACTGGTGGCATTGTCAAGGTCTGAAGTGGACGAGGTGGAGATATTAACGACAGGAGATGCAGACGAGTTAATGGAGGAACAGGAACTGAAGAAGGCGGTAACAGAGGTGAGAAGTGATAGCAGGGGGCTGAATGAGGCATTGAACGCGGCGATAGCAGAGCAGGAGCAGCCGGTATTGATTTTGATGGCTGATATCCCGCTGGTAACACCAGAGAGCATAAATAAGATGATAGAACGAACTGAGGATGTGGTGGTAGCGCCGGGCAGGAAAGGTGGTACAAATGCACTATTACTTCGTAAACCCTCGTTATTCTCCGTATCTTATTATGGAATCAGCTGCATTGAGCATCTGAACATAGCGCGGATGTGTAATCTAACCTATGGAATTCATGATTCCTTCTTCATGAGTATTGATATAGACGAAGTGGATGACCTGACGGAGTTGCTAATTCACGGTCTGGGTTCTTATTCGGCTTTATATCTGGATGAGATTGGAGTCCATCTACATGCTAATAAGGGCTCAGAGGTACATGCGGAAGTGGTGAGGTAATATTATACTACACAGGCTCGAGCCAGCTCATATATCGCTCCTCCCTGGCATTCACCACATCAAAGAACTTACGCTGTATCTCCTCCGTTATCTTCCCCCTCTTGCCTTCTCCTATCTTCACACCGTCTATCTCTCTTATTGCCGATACCTCCGCTGCTGTACCGGTGAAGAAAGCTTCGTCAGCATTCAGCAGTTCCTCCTTCTTCACTCGCTTCTCCAATACCTCATAGCCCATATCGCGGGCAAGTTCAATCACGGAAGCGCGGGTAATACCGGGCAGGATGGAAGATTCAATTGCAGGCGTATAAATCAAGCCGTCTTTTACTCCAAATATGTTCTCTCCCGGTCCCTCTGCCACATAGCCGTGATTATCAAGCATTATCGCCTCGTCGAACCCGCGCTCCTTCGCATCCAGCACAGCGAGCAATGAATTCAGATAATGCCCGGTCGCCTTCGCTGTCACCGGTAATGTATTGGGGTCTATTCTGCGCCATGAAGAGAAAGTGCATCTTATACCCTTCTCCAGTGCCTCCTCACCAAGGTAAGTACCCCAGCGCCATACCGCGATTGCACAGTCAACGGGGCAGCCTTCTGGATTCACACCCAGGTGGTGGAAGCCATAGAATGCGATAGGTCTTATATAGCACGCATCCAGTTCGTTTATTCTAATGGTATCCTTTATTGCATTCTTCAGTTCTTCCTTCGTGTAGGGGATTGTCATCTTATACAGTTCCGCAGACCGATACAATCGTGCAATATGGTCATCCAACCTGAAGATGAACGAGCCTTTATCCGTTGCGTAACATCTTATACCCTCGAAGACTCCTGTCCCGTAATGGAGACCGTGTGCGAGCACATGCACCTTCGCATCTTTCCAGTCCAGAAACCTGCCATTATACCATATCTTACCACGCTCTGGTAGCCCCTCAACCATTTCTATCACTATAAAAGATATGATAACCTAAATAAACATTCCATCTATTCACACTAAGAGAGAGGATTTACACGCATAGCGGCGAGGTAAGAGATGAGCAAAGCGAAGAAGAAACCGAGAAATGATAGAAAGAGTGAGAGTAAAAAGCATAACAGCTTACTATAGCCCTGTGACCTGGCGAGTATGAAACCGAGGAATAAACCCGCAATAGTGAGTCCGGAAATAAGTAAAGCGTAAGGGAGTGCTCGTAAAAGCATATTCTCCCTTAACCTCTTACGCAGTTCCCACATATCTGTTTTTATATTCGTGTTCTGCTTCACGGTATCTTCATCAAGAGCATGAATGCGACCAGGAGCCCGTATATAGCTACTGCTTCCGCAAGTGCGACAAATATCAGCACTCGACCAAACACTTCAGGCTTCTCCGCCGTTGCTCCGGTTGCAGCAGTTCCCGTAGCTGATATTGCAATACCCGAGCCAATAGCAGCACCAGCCATTGACAGACCTGCCGCTATCGCTATCCAGCTGGCATCGGTAACAGCACCGGCACCTTCCGCTCCAGCTTCCGCATTCTGCGCTGATGCAATTCCCGCTACTGCAGCGAGAATGAGCAATGTAAATGCAAACGTGTATTTCATTCTCATCTCTTCTCTTTACCTCCTATTCCATTTCACTACAAAAGAGAGAGAGTAAGTAATATATAAAAGTAATGGTTTTTTCATCATGTGGGTTTTTAAGAAAGACATTGTATATGAGATATATGATAGATATGATAGATGAGGGAGAACAGGAACACACCGAGATTGATATACCGTCGCTTGAGCGAGCAGTGAGGCGTGTGAAGGCGATGATGGTGAACTGGGGCTTTGGAGAGGGTTGCAGTATGATATATGCGGTTCTTGTCGTTTCTCATAAGCCATTGTCCGCGGAGGAGATAGGAAAAAGAACCAACTATGCTTATTCTTCCACCATCAATTATCTCAATACACTCATACAAATGGGTCTGGTGGAGCGAGTGAGGAGTTTAAGGAAGAACTTCTATGTGGCAAATGTGAACTTTGTGGCATTGATAAAGGCGGAGCTGGGGAAGGTGAAGAGCTATCTCAGCCAGCTTGGTAGTGACTTAGAGGGGATAAAAGAGCTTGAGCAACTCAGTGAGAAGGTAGAGAATGCAATTGCCTATCTGAAGCGTGTAGAGGCTGCGGATAAGCATAAATGGGATGGGTGAAGAATATAAAATGAGCCGTTTTTGTATGAGCCCTAAGAGCCCTAAGATTATACTCACTGCTGATGAGACGATGATGAGCAAGTACCGGTGGGGGATATTTGTAGGCTTCTCCACCTGCATGCCGCGCGGTATTCTACCTGATTGGTTCTATTTCAGTGTATGGGCACCGCCGGTACCACGAGAGAATGGGCGAGCTTTGTATGCAGATTTCGGGCTGAGGATCATGGAAGCATCACTGGCGAATGTATTTGGTGCTGATGAAGTTGCAGTAGTTCACCCGCGGGATTTGAAGCGCGTTGCAGGTGACAGAACAGAGATTATAGGCATTGGCGGACATGATTTTCTGGGTATCAATCCCCCGACCTCTGAGTTCGTTGACATGTTAGATACAGGACCCCCATACAACCGGGTGAAGTTCTTTGAGTTGTTACGTAACCCTGTGATGAGAGAGAAGATAGTTGTGATAGGTGGTAAAGCGGCATGGCAATTGGCGGATGAAGAGATCATGGACAGACTGAACATAGATTATGTGCATCTTGGAGAGGGCGAAATTAGCGTGCCTGAGATGTTCAAGGCGATACTGGAAGGTGAGAAGCTGCCGAGGATAATAAAAGGTAAAGAGCCCGACCCGGATGAGATTCCCAATATCCTCGGTGCTACTATTCATGGATTGGTGGAGATAGGCAGGGGTTGTGGTAGGGGCTGTGCATTCTGCACGCCGAACATGCAACGGTTACGATACCAGTCCATAGCGCACATAGTGCGGGATGTGGAGACGAATATAAAAGCGGGTCAGCGTGCTATCTGCCTCCATTCCGAGGATGTGCTCAGGTATGGTGCTAAGGGTATACCGCCAAACGAAGAGCGTGTGCTGGAGCTGTTCAGGCGTGTGGCATCGGTGGATGGGATAAAGGATATAGGAACGAGCCATATAGCTCTTGCCACGGCGTATCATAATCCCCGTCTTGTTGAAGCAGTAGCAGAGCTGTGCTATTCAAAAGTGGAGGATATGAACTGGCTGGGTGCTCAGACGGGGATAGAGACGGGTAGTGAGAGACTGATAGCGAAACACATGAGGGGTAAAGCGCTACCATCACCGGCGGAGCGATGGCGGGAGATTGTGCTCCAGGCATTTGGTATCCTTGATGATAACAACTGGATTTGTGCAGCGACACTGATAAATGGACTCCCGGGTGAGACCACGGATGATGTCATCAAGAGCATAGAACTGGTAGAGGACTTGAAAAAGACCTCAACACTATCGCTTATGGTGCCGATGAACTTTGTATCAATGCGTGGTTCTGCACTGGACACTGAGGAATCGTTCAACATGAGGAAGATGACGCGTGAGCACTGGCAACTGATGGGTGAATGTATAGACCACGACCTGAGGGTGGTGCCACGACTGCTAAGAATGTACAGGAATAGCAAAGGTATAAAGAGCTGGTTACTCAGTTTCGCAGCCACGAGAATGGCAAATGCGTTGCAGAAGTATGTGAATAAGATGAAGCGAGGTGAGCCACCGACAGAGCGCCACGAGATAAGTAAATGGCTCAATCCCGATATACCGGACCTCAGGGCTTAGAGCTTGGAATAACATCAATTGTTGCATCTTTTTATCCCGCAGACAAAAAAGACTTCCGCTTAAACCCTTACAGGTTTTTCGGAACTCAGCATCGCTGTCGGGCTAATACGGATCCCATTCCTGCACCGCTTTATATTCTGGGAACTTCCCGTATGGATACTTCTTGAACGTTTCCGGGTTTAATTTCTTCTTTGAGGAAAAGCCCAATTATCTCGCCTCTTTCTGTTGATATTTCTGAGCCGACTATCACCTTAAAATCTTCGGTTTCATAGTTCTTCGCTTTAATCCGCCTATTATCGTATTGTGGTCGGTAATTGCGACTCCGTTCAGTCCCCTTTTTGCTGCGATCTTTACAATCTTCTCAGGATCAAGAACGCCATCAGATGAGTATTTCAAGTGGATGTGGAGGTCGTATTTCATTTTTGCCTATTTATGAAACAGGCATGTTTTTATTTTATATATATCATGCATATAGAATAATTGGTGAGAGAGATGAGCGAGCTAACAAAAGAAGGTTTAAAATTGTTGATTCCCTACTATTACAGAAGTGAAGAGGACCTTTTAGAGGAGGCGTTTAGGATTGTTATACGCAACAAACCGAAAATAAGGATTGAACTTGCGTTGGAACTTTATAAGAATAAGAAAGCCTCTTTGGCAAAGTCCGCGGAAATCGCAGGGCTTACAACGATTGAGTTCAAAGAGATTCTTGCGGATAGAGGAATAAAAAGGGAAATAGAAGGGGATGAGATACCGGAGATTGACAAGAAAATCAAAGAGGTATTTGGATGATTGTAGTTTCAGACAGCGATATTTTGAGCATGTTCGGGAAGGTTGGTGCGGTTCAGCATCTTAAGCGGCTATTTGAGGAGATTTATATTCCTCCGGCGGTGTATGAAGAACTCAGGAGAGCAAAAGAGATAGGTTTCGATTTCGTGGATGAGTTGATTGATAACGTCAGGATTATGAATTTAAACGAAGATGAGTATTCAGAGTTTGTTCGGCTTATGGAGGACGAGGACTACCTTCACAGTGGGGAACTGCAGGGAATAATGTTATGTAAGCATAGAAATGGTGTGCTACTAACAAATGATAGAAGGGCAAAGAATTTCTGCAAGAGGAATAACATTGTGTATTTTGATATTAAAGGCGTTTTAAGGGCTTTTTACAAGAAGAACGTTTTGGAGAGGGGAGAAATCAGAGATTTGGTTGAAGCGATTGAAGAGAAGGATAACACGAGAATAAAGGGTTTTGAGGCGGTGTTTGAGTAAGGGAGGATATTTCAAGTGGATGTATCCAAAGGTATCGAAATCGGAGAAGTATTTGTAAAAATATCTAACGAGTTCATCGAAGCGATAATAGAACGGGTTTTAGCGCACCACATATCTGCGGATGATATGTGAGATAGGAGTGGGCGTGCAACTCCTTCAACTCGCCAGATGCGACTGGTCTTTTTCGCTTCGTCGGATGCTTCCTGTCATTTTCTACGTCTAAAATGTCATTAATAATGTATTCGCTTCCGGAGAGCATGCAGAAGATGACGAAGGCGGCAATAACGTTGAGCCACATCTGGACATTCAGAAGATTCATAGAGAATACGATGCCGACAAATAGAATCAGGTTCTTATACCATTGCTTCGGGCGCATCGAGGTTATGAGGTCTTTTAGCATTTTACACCACCTATATTCATCAAACGTTGCAATATAAATAGTTGTTGATAAATGTTAAAACCGGAAACGAAGTCCGCCTGGGGTTTTGGCACTGTACTGTTATCACTCTTATCTGTTTATATAACATCAACTCGTATATTCTAATGGTGATGGATATCCAGATGTATTATGCGATTCAACTGCCAAAGCGAGTGGTCTTTGGTAGTGGGATAGCGGATAAGATAGGTGGGGAGGCGAAGTTGCTGGGTGCAAAGAGAGCGCTCATCGTTACTGATGAGACGATGGAGAAGAAGGGTCTGTGTGATAAGGTGGAAAAGCCATTGAGAGAGGTATTGGAAGAAGTAGAAGTCTTTGATAAAGTTGAGTCTGAGCCCACACTGGCGATTGCTGATGAGGTTGTAAGAGCTTCAAAGAATAATTACGACTTGGTTGTGGGCATAGGTGGAGGAAGCGTGCTGGACATGGCGAAAGTGGCATCAGCAGCCGCAGCCAATCCGGAACAGGAAGCAAGTGCATTCCTGGGTGCCAACAAGATTAAAAATCCGAGTGTCTCCAAGATTCTAATCCCAACTACTGCGGGTACAGGTTCTGAGGCTACTCCGTTTGCACTGGTGGTTGTAGAAGGCAAGAAGAAGGCGATAGCGAGTTCTTATAACCTCGCCGATGTCGTATTTATTGATGCCACGTTCACAGCCACGATGCCGCCACGTGTAACGGCTTTTACGGGCATGGATGCATTGAGCCATGCAATAGAAGCTTTTCTATCGCTTGGTGCGAATCCACTGACCGATTCGTTTGCACTGGAAGCGATGGGGAAGATCAGTAATAACTTAGAGGAGGCGTTCTTACACGGTGATAACCTCAATGCCCGTATGGAGATGTCATTAGCCGCGATGCTGGCGGGTATAGCATTTGGTAACGCGGGCGTTATCGCGGGACATGCAATAGCCCACGCATTTGGTGCGAGATATAAAGTGCCACACGGCGTTTCCGCTGCACTCACTCTGCCCTACATCATGGAATATAATGCCAGTGCACCAGCGGTGGGAGCGAGGATGAAGGAGATAGCAACAGCGCTGGTGGGAGAGAAGATAGAATCTGCGGAAGAAGCGGCATCAAAGGCGATAGCATGTGTGAGAAGCATGATAGAGCGGTTAGAGTTACCAGCCCGATTGTCGGAGCTGAACGTCCCGAAGGAGGACTTATCGAAGCTTGCAGAGGATGTAGAGAAGGAGAAAGGGTATCTGAAACGTAATCCACGCGAAATGGGGCTTGAAGATGCAATGAAGCTGCTGGAAAGCATGTGGTAATTAAAAACTAAATACCTGCAAAACAAAATACGAAACACAGATAAGGAGATGGCAGAAGCGGAAGCAGAATTGAAGAGCAGAATTCTTAGGTTACTTGAGGAAGACCGTGAGTTCAGGCTGAGCGTAGCCGGGCTTGTCGGCTTTAAAGAGGTTCTTGAGAGGCTAGAGGAGCACGACCGCAAATTCGATGAGATCCTGGCAACGCTTGCGGAGCATAGTAGGCGCTTTGAGGAGCACGACCGCAAGTTCGATGAGATCCTGGCAACGCTTGCGGAGCATAGTAGGCGCTTTGAGGAGCACGACCGCAAGTTCGATGAGATCCTTGGCAGGCTGGAGGAACATGACCGTAAGTTCAATGAGATCCTTGGCAGGCTGGAGGAGCACGACCGGCGCTTTGAGGAGCATGCCCGAATGTTAAATGGGTTAGACCTGAAGATAGAGGCTTTGGGTTCGAGATGGGGTATTTTCAGCGAGCAGGCTTTCAGAGAGGGTATGAAAAGCATTGTCGAGCAGTATTTCGGTGGCGAGGTGGAAAGATGGATTACTGATGATGAGGAAGGCATCGTCTTCGGGCACCCATCAAAAGTCGAAGTTGATTTGATTGTAAAAGATGGTGAGCATATACTCATTGAGATAAAGTCGAGCATACATAAAAGCGATGTCACCGAGCTGTTAAGGGAGGGGATATTATACGAGAAAGTGAAGGGCGTGAAGCCAAAGCTCGCTATCATCTCTCCCTTCGTTGAGCCTGATGCGAAAAAGGAGGCGGAATTCCACGGCATTCCTGTCTTCACTCGCACTTCGTTAAAGTAAGATTATAGAGGATGGAAAATGAGCGTAGGAATCGTGGCAATTATTCCTAACGAGAAGAACAGGACGCAGGAAGAACTGATAAGGAAATTTGGCTGTGTGAAGATGGATTGATTTTCACTGAGGCATTAAAACATGAAAATCGGCGTCTATGTGTGTCATTGTGGGACGAATATAGCGGCAACGGTGGATGTGAAGGAGGTGGCGGAGTTTGCAAAGACCCTGCCCGATGTCGCTATTGCACGCGATTATGTTTATATGTGCTCAGACCCCGGTCAGGACTTGATAAAGAATGATATTCGGACTGAGAAACTTGACCGTGTGGTCGTTGCTTCCTGCTCACCGCGGATGCATGAAGTAACGTTCAGGCATGCATGTGAGGAAGCGGGCTTGAATGGCTATTGCATGGAGATGGCGAATATAAGGGAGCAATGCAGCTGGGTTCATACTGACCGTGAAAAGGCGACGGAGAAGGCGAAGGAGCTGGTTGCGAGTGCAGTTGCAAAGGCATCATTATTACAGCCTCTGGAGCCCATGCGGGCGGGTGTAACACCTTCTGCACTGGTAATAGGCGGTGGGATTGCGGGTATACAATGTGCACTGGACATAGCAGATGCGGGATTCGAGGTGTATTTGGTGGAGCGAGAGCCTTCTATCGGTGGACACATGGCTCAACTGGACAAGACCTTCCCCACTCTCGATTGCTCTGCCTGCATACTAACACCGAAGATGGTGGATGTGGCACGCCATGAAAAGATAAAACTCATCACCTATGCGGAGGTTGAGAGTGTTGAGGGCTATGTGGGCAATTTCAGAGTGCGTATAAGGAAGAAGCCACGCTACATTGATGAGAGTAAATGCACAGGCTGTGGTGAATGTGCAAAGGTATGTCCGGTGAAGGATGTTATACCGAACGATTTCGAACTGGGACTCACGAAGAGGGGTGCGTTGTATATCCCATTCCCACAGGCTATCCCATTGGTGTATACAATAGACAAGATAGAAGGTACGCCACCATGCCGATTGGGCTGTCCCGCGGGTGTGAATGTGCAGGGCTATATCGCATTGATCGCCCAGGGGAGATACAAGGAAGCGGTAGATTTGATAAGAGAGACGAATCCTCTACCCGCAGTTTGTGGGCATGTATGCACACATCCATGCGAATCTGTCTGTAATCGAGCTGCAATTGACGAGCCCGTAGCGATAAAGGCATTGAAAAGGTTCGCAACCGACAATATAGCTGATACAGAATATATAGATGCATCAGCCGGTGAGGAGGTGGAGGAGCGGAGTGAGAAGATAGCGATTATCGGGGCAGGTCCCGCGGGTCTCACGGCAGGCTATTACCTTGCGAGAGCGGGTTATAAAGTGCAGGTATTTGAGAAGTTGCCAGTCGCGGGCGGTATGCTCACAGCAGGAATACCGCATTACAGGCTGCCACGTGCAGTATTAAGGAAGGATATAGAGTATATCAAGCGTAAATGCGGTGGGAGAATGGAGATAGAGACAGGAAAGGCGATAGATAAAAACGCTTTTACGAGACTCATGGAAGAATACGACGCCATTTGTATCTCTGTTGGTGCAGATAAGAGCAGGAAACTCGGTATTGAGGGTGAAGAACTGAAAGGAGTGGTTCACGGCGTTGATTTCCTCCGGGAATTGAATTTCAGGCTGGATAAAGCGGGTACGAGGGAGGTGGAGATGGAGATAGGGCACAAAGTGGCGGTGATAGGAGGTGGGGATGCGGCAGTAGATGCAGCGAGATGCGCTCTACGGCTGGGTGCTGAAGTGACAATAATATACAGACGAACACGTGAAGAGATGCCAGCACGTGAAGATGAGCTGCGAGATGCCGAGGATGAGGGTGTGCAACTCCTATATTTAGCATCACCGAGCAGGATAATTGGTAGTGAGCGAGTGGAGGCGCTGGAATGCCTCAGGATGAAGCTGGGCGAGCCAGATGAATCAGGCAGGAGAAGACCGATACCTGTTGAGGGCTCGGAGTTCATTCTTGATGTGGATACAGTAATAGTGGCGATAGGGCAGCAATCATGGCTTGAATTCCTGGAGGGCAGTGGTATAGATACAGAGGGTGGGAG
>PQXC01000011.1 GCA_003194435.1 Candidatus Methanophagaceae archaeon
ATATGAATAGGACTCAAAGACCACGGGATGCACGAGCTGCCCGAAATGCTCTCCCATAGACCAAAGTAGCAATCTCTCTAGCCTTTCATAGTTTTTATCAGCTTCTTCTTTGTAGTGGCTGATAAAGAGCGCTTGTATTATTATAATAACCACCAAAAACGCTGTTAGAATCTTCCACTTATTCTCACTCATTTTTTTCCGGCTCTTCGTTTGGTACCATCGTTGTTATGATAGAGCGCATAGTTATATAAAAAGTCTTACTCATTTTTCAATTTATGTAACAAGTTAGCGGTATATCTCCATCCGTATTCTGAAGAAAACTTCTTTATGCCGTATTTCTCCATTTCCAGCGGTGAAAGCCTGTTCGGGTCATTCGGAGCACTGACCTCGATTTCCCATACGAGAGGCAGTTCATAACATGGTTTTCCCGGTTTAAACAAATCCGGCGGTCCATACAGATAATCAGTAACGACAAAAGAGATCGTCTGATTCGGCTTTATACGGTGAAACCAGATGAAGAAATGTGTGACATCCGAAGCCGAGCTGTATCTCCACTCACGAACCACCGAACAAGGATCACGATGATGTTCTCTCGCATCATATCCACTTGAAAATGAGTAAATAAGCTCATCTGCTGACAGTGCAAAACTTGAATAATTGCTTACTCCTCTTGTCACATTGGAAGCGATTTCGTAATAGAATGAATAGTAAACATCATAATAATTCCAAAGATATCCCTTGTGATGCCATGCCCCTGGCCATGCCCCCAAATACGGTGGATCGTAACTGATCAACATCGTTTGATTTCCGGTATTATTTTGCTCCTTTATTTCAAGACGCTGTGCTGAGCACGCTTTTATTGGGTCTCCTTTGCTATCTCTCGTCTCACCGGCTACCACTATCGCGTAAGTACATTCGTAACCTTCTCTGCTGTTTATCCATGTGCACCCAAGGAGAGCCAGAGAGCCAGCAACATATGCATTGTTATTGCTGAACCTTGTGGAGTTTTTCAATGTCCAACTGATTTTCGGTTCGTGGGGTTTCGGTCTTTCTTCTTCCAAATACGCCATTTCCTTATCTCTGCATTCCACTTTACCAGCAATCCTCTCCACTATTTTACCACCACCGCCATTCCATGCAATAGCCTCTATGACCACGTTTGAAAGCCTCGCAAGATGTATAGTCGCTGTTTCTGTTAATGTGACCGCGGCTTCTTCTCTAATGCCCGATATACTCGTCCTCTGTTCCTTATTCACCGTGTAATTGTAGAATCTTTGCGCACCACTTGTGCTATTGAACACGAAAATGTCAACTTCAACGAGTGATTTTAAATGTTTGTCCCTCTTTTGGAGAACCGAGACGTAACCATCTTTTACCCCGTATTCCCTTAATTTTTCACTCAATTCTTCATAAGCTTCTTCAAGACCACGTGCAGGGTCGCTCATGTAGACGAACCTTTTTTCTTCCCATCCCGTGCCGATCTCACTCGCATTTATCCTTAACTCCATCGCACTGCCTATCAGCCTCTCTCCGGTGTGAACCTGATAAAATGTGGTTAAAATGAATAAAATGATAGCTCCTGCACATACGCATGTTGCAATTATCCGGATATATTTCTCCTTTTTCATCATCTAATCTATTTGGGATGATTTATTTTACGGGTATCTTAGAACTAGAACTCCATGCTCGCCTCAAAGTTACCTCTCCAGGCAGTATACGAGCGGTATATACTGGTTTTCCCCCTTTCAACATCTCTTCTATCGTCTCTTGTGACAAGCCACGCTTAGTGCCCCATTCTTTAACATCACTTAGCAGGATTTCTTTTATACCATATTTTCTTCTCTCAGATGCTGACATTTTTTCCTCAGGTGGCGGAGCAGTAATAGAAATTTCAAAGCCCACACCATACGGGCAATCAGATGTTAGTCACGTTTATATGAGGGATGTAGGGTGGATGCAAATCAAACAGCTTCATTTATAGCACATGATTGTTTGGTGTGTCGGTTCCTCAGGCACATCACCACCCCACGCATAACAATAACTCTTCTCCAGCTCCTTATTTTGCTTTGCCCCCATCTTTCCCACCTAATCTTATTTATTCCGTCTTATCTCCTCCATTATTCCCATTCTCACATCACCATCCTATACATCAATTAGCTTGTTTCGTAAGCCTTTGAGAACCACTGAGAAGTTAACTCATTCATCTCTATTACTTTTCCCTCTTCCATATCCACAGTTGCAACATAGGTAATCCTTGGTTCTTTTATCTCTATGTAGACATCTGTTACTAATTTTTTCCCAATCAATCTTTCCCGAGCCGAAACATGGTAAATTTCGTATCCTTTTTCTTCTATTTCCTCTTTTACTTTCGAGTCATTTAACGCTGTTTTAATTGTTGCGGATAACTTTTCATCCCATGTCTTATTCCCACAGAATGATTGACTTATCTTCTTTACTCCCTTCTCTGCTAAATCTACACCTACAATGTAGCATATTGGAGTCCCGTTAATATGTACATAGACATCGTAAGTAGGGGTTCTCATTCTTCCTTTATCCATTCGTCCTTCAGATGCACGAACATGACTGATCTTATATTCCAACCCCTCTAACTTCCCTTTCACACTTTCGTTGTCCAGCGCAATCTTTATCGCTTCCTCTCTTTCTTCTTCGGTTACCTCTCTTGGCATTATCTCTCGGTAAGGGGGAACACTGACCACCGAAATCACTTTCTTGCTCTCTAAGTCCACAATTACCTCAATTCTATCTTTTCCTTCCAAATAAATCTTAACTGTTGGATATTTCTGCCAAACACGCTCTTCAAAACTTCCTACTCTCGATATAACAACTTCCCCTACCTTATATTTCTTATCCTTCAATATGTCCTTTATGCTTGCATTACTGAGTGCTATCTTTATTGCTTCTTCTTTTTCTTCCTTGGTTAATTCCCCTTCGGAGTCCGGCTGTCGATTTAGCTTCCCCTGAAAGATTATCCCTACTACCATTCCTACAAGTATGCATCCACCAAGAAAACACAAACACATCACGGCAATTTTCTTTCTCATCTTCTTTCTACTCTATTATCCTGGGGTGCACCCCTGTTAGTATACAACTAGTTAAGAAACAGTGTTTAAAACTTTCCTCTCCTTTTCCTTCTCGAAGTCTACGGGAGAGAGGTACCCTAATGGCAGAATGCAGCCTCTTTTTGTTGTATACGTCCTTTAACGCCAGTTCTGGGTGAAGGCTTCTATCCAGATTCCATCCGATGCATTTCCTGCTGAACGGAAGCCCATACCTGATTCAATCGGGTTATCTTCAACTCATTCGCAAGATTGGGATAGACCCTGAGATTGTCTTCCCTCATGTGCATGATACTAACGTCCATGTCAATTTTTTATTGCCCACACAACAAATAAGAGGTAGGAATGAGGAATGCTGCAAGCGCACGAGTACAAAGAAGAGGAGATATACCAGGCTTTAGAGCCTTATATCGCTACATGGTTCAGGAATAAATATCATCATTTCACACCGCCACAGCGATATGCGATTGTGGAGATAATAAACAGGCGAAATATATTGATATGCGCGCCAACGGGCAGTGGCAAGACATTTGCTTCTTTCCTCGGGATTATCAATCACCTCTGTAAATTGAACAGGCAGGATAAGCTCGAGGATAGAGTCTATTGCCTGTACATAAGCCCGTTGAAGGCACTGGGTAACGATATAAGGCGGAATCTGGAGGAGCCACTGGCTGAGATAGCAGCGATAATGGAGCACGAAGCGGGCATCACGAAGAAGATAAGAGTAGCTGTCCGTACCGGCGATACAACACAGAAAGAGCGGCAGAGTATGCTCAGGAAACCACCCCATATATTAATAACAACACCGGAGAGCGCAGCGATAATATTAAATGCGCCCAGGTTCAAACAGTATCTCAAGGACCTGGATTATCTTGTCGTTGATGAGATACACGAAGTTGCGGATTCAAAGCGAGGTGCACATCTCAGCATAACTCTCGAGCGATTCCAGCACTTATGCAGTTCTGAGTTCACTCGCATAGGTATGAGTGCCACTATATCACCACTGGACGAAGTGGCGAAATTCCTCGTGGGTCTCTCTGAGGAGCATAAACCGCGACCATGCCTGATTGCCGATGTCTCGTTTGCAAAGAGCCTGGAAGTGAGTGTACATTCACCCGTGAATTTTTATGCCGGTGGTAAAGATACGACTGCTGCGCTCTACGACAAGGTGCGGGCGCTGGTGGAGCAGCATAACTCTACATTGATCTTCACGAACACGAGGTCAGGTGCGGAACGTGTTTCTTATAAGCTATCGAAGCTGATGAGTGCAGATAAAGATAGAATCGGGACGCATCATGGCTCTCTATCGCGTGATACGAGGTTCGCAGTGGAGGAGGGCTTGAAGAACGGCAGAATGAAGGCAGTTGCATGCTCATCGTCACTGGAATTGGGCATGGACATAGGTGCACTTGACCTCTGCATTCTTATTGGTTCGCCAAAGAGCACAACGAGATTGATACAGCGAGTGGGCAGATCGGGGCACAGGCTGGATAGAGTTGCACGTGGCTGTATGGTCGTAACGGACATGGACGACCTTGTGGAATGCGCGGTTCTGGCGAGATGCGCACGCGATAAGAAGCTGGACCGCGTTCGCGTCATAGGACCGGCACTGGATGTGCTGGCACAGCAGCTTGTGGGCATGGCGCTGGAGCAGAGATGGGACGTTGATGATGCATATAATCTAATACGAAGGGCATATCCATATCGCAATCTAAAGAAGGAGCAGTTTATATCGGTATTACGCTATTTAGCGGGAGATTATTCGGAGCTGGAGAGCAGGAAGGTATATTCTAAGATATGGTATGACCCGGTTGAGAGCGTATTTGGCAGGAAGAGAAGCACTCGCGGCATCTACATGACCCATGTGGGGACGATACCCTCCGAGAGTTCGGTACAGGTATTCCAGCGTGGGTCGAAGAAGAAGATAGGGGAAATAGACGAGCCGTTCCTGGAGAAGTTAGAGAAGGGTGATACCTTCGTTCTTGGTGGCAGGACTTATAAGTTCATATCGGTCCGTGGCATGCGAGCATACGTGGAGCCCTACGAAGGTATGCCCACCATTCCCGCATGGATAGGAGAGATGCTCCCTTTAGAGTTCGACTCCGCAATAGAGATAGGGAGGTTCAGGGCTGAGATGGAGCGCAAGCTGGAAGAAGCGCCAGATGAGGTTGTGGAATGGTTGAAACGCGATTACAACCTTGAGGATAACGCAGCGGAGAGTATATTCTCTTATTTCGAGGAGCAGAAGCGGTATGCAGGTGTGATACCGAATCACAGGCGCATTCTCATTGAGGTTTATTATGATGATATAGGGCGTCAGAATATCGTATTCCATGCACTTTATGGCAGACGGACACTGGATGCGCTATCGCGGGCTTATGCGTATGCGATAAGCCGTGCTTATAAGAGCAATGTCTCGGTGACGATAAACGATAACGGCTTCATATTGAAATTGCCACATAAACGCGTGGATACCCTCACCATAGCGAATTTGGTGAGCAGTGAAACAATAGAGGAGTTGCTAAGGGCGAGCGTAAAGCGAACGGAACTATTCAAGCGGAGATTCAGGCATTGCGCTGTTCGTGGCTTGATGGTGCTGAAGCAGTATAAGGGTTATGAGATAGGGGTGGGGAAGCAACAGCGGAGTTCCACATCTATATTGAATGTAGCGAAGAAGATAGAGGGCTTCCCTATCGTGGAGGAGACATACCGTGAGATACTGGAGGAGGTATTTGACATCGAGCATGCAAGGGAAGTAATCAGGGGTATTGAAAATGGCATGATAGAGGTGGTTACAATAGAGACGCCGTTCCCTTCGCCCTTTGCTCATAATCTGGTTGCGTTACAGGCATCGGATGTGGTGCTGATGGAATCGAGGCGCGAACTGCTACTCGAACTACACCGGAGGGTGATGGAATATATAAGTCAAAAAGACTTATCTTAACAGAGGACGGGGATTGAAGATTGATGAGGGCTTTGTATATTGGCAGGTTCCAGCCTTACCACCTCGGGCATCACGAAGTGATAAAGAAGATAGCTGCTGAGGTAGATGAGGTGATTATATGTATCGGGTCAGCACAGAGGAGTCACGAACTGGAGAACCCTTTCACTGCGGGCGAGCGATATCTGATGATCTCAAAATCATTGAGGGAAGATGGCATCTTGAATTTCTATATCGTTCCTATTCTGGATGTGAACTGGAATGCGGTATGGGTATCGCATGTTGAGTCGCTGATACCACCTGTGGACGTGGTATATACAAACAATCCATTGATAGAGCGTCTATTCAGGGAGCGGAGCTATGCGGTGCGAACGCCTTTGCTATTCAATCGCGGTGAATACTCAGGCAGCGAGGTAAGGCGGCGAATGCTGAACGGAGAGAACTGGGAGGCTCTGGTGCCCAGAGCAGTGGTGGAAGTGATAAAGGAGATAGGCGGTGAGAGCAGGCTGGAAGACTTGAGAAGGAGTGACGAATGTTGAAGCAGAAACTTAAGCTTAAACTTATATGTGACTGTGATTATAGAGTGAGTGAGCATGCATGGATAAGAATAAAAACACGAGTAAGAATAAGAGTAAGTCCAGGGAGGAATACATAGAGGATTTGAAGAAGACGCTGACACCTCTCATATTTGGTATTCTCGCAGGTGTTATATGCTTCTCTCTATATACTGCTTCTCCACGTATGGTCGTTGATGATACTGGAGGTACAATGGTCGCTTACCTGGATAAGGGACTCATTCCGGCAAATTTATCTGCTCAGTTTAAGGATAAGGGCATCCCACTCAATGCGAATCAGAACCTCACAGTTCTTAAGGAAGGAGCGGATAAATGGCTGATAGGCAATGAGTATATAATAAAGATAACAAAGAGCGAGTCAGCGAAGCTGAATGTATATCCAAGCCCGGTATCCGAGAACTGGTTCCTCATTGCTTTACTTCTGATTCTGGTTCAGAAATTTGTGTATCCGTATATGCATACTCGCATAGAAGGAGCGAAGGACTGGTTATATATAGGTTTCATAAGCGCCTTCGGCTGGTTCATCTCGTTCACACTGTTATTGGCTGTCCTGTTTTAAGTAAGAAGAATAATATGATATGCTAAGGCTAACAAAGGCTATCTATATATCTGGGGATACTTATATCTTTGCACATCTCCCCATTCTGCGGTTGCATTTATCATATCATTCCAGAATCGCGGCTTATTCAATATCTCCTGCATCATTATGTGCCGTGCACCGAAGTATTTTATCAGACTATTACGCACCCTCTTGTAATCGCTCTCCGTATTAGTATTACCCGCTCTCTTCATCCTGACAGTGATGGATGTGGCATGCTGAGAGACTTCTTCTACCTCCATCCCCCTGCTCCCTGCGAGGAAGCAAGCGATGGTCTTGGCTACGAACTCTGTATACATTCTCTCCCCCGTTATCTTTACTTCCACCTCCGACGGGTTCCGCTCATCATTTGCAGTTACATTGAGCTCAATAGGTAAGCCCATACCCGCGATCTCAGCAAGGTCTGATACGGATTCGATGGCACAAATCTCCTCTATACTCCCTGCTGCAGCTTCATCCGGAAGGCACTCGTTTGTATAAGTAAGGAACCAGTTAAGCATCCCATAAGGTAAACACACACCTTTTACTCTCTTTTCTATCTTCCTCGCTTCCTCAAAGCTGCCAAACTTGCGCAGCATGAAATCAACGAAGTCAATGATCTCTCGCATCGCTGCACTGAGATTGCCTTCATGTTTCTCCACTATCTTCGCTATTTTCTTCATGTCTTCCTCATACAATGAGATGTTCTTTCGTATCATCCTGTCTCACCAAATCTTTATATAGTGATAAATTATCTCAATTATTAAAATGAATTTCCATAAGGAAAAGATTTATACGCATGTGTGGCATACATGTACAAATCGCTATTTCAGGGTGCTACAACAAAGGTTAAACTGCAACTATGAGAAAGGAAAGAGGTGAAGAAAGAAGAGATGAAAGCCGTAATATTGGCTGGTGGATTTGGAACCAGGCTTCGTCCTCTCACATTTACGAAGCCGAAGCCGATGGTTACGCTGGTGAATAAGCCTGTGATAGAGCATGTGGTTGATTATCTCGCTTCATACGGATTGGACGATATCGTAGTGACCACGACGTTCCTTCGGGAGATGGTCATGGACCACCTCATGTATAGAGAAGATGTGCGGCTGTCATATCCGACAGAGCCGTACCCACTTGGAACCGCGGGGTCGGTGAAAAATGCAGGATTAGAAGAGGAAGATGAACCCTTCGTGGTGATACAGGGCGATAACATCACGGATATGGACCTGCGTAGATTGATAGATTTTCACTACGAAACCGGGGGATTGGTAACCATCGCGGTAACGCATGTGGAAGACCCGTGGAACTATGGTATCGTTACGCTCGAGAGAGACGGGCGCATCAGTAGATTCCATGAGAAACCCGATAGGGGTAAGTGCTTCAGCGATTTAGCGAGCACCGGGATATACGTGGTGGAGCCGAAAGCGCTGGAATTTGTGCCCGATGGTGCAACCTTCGACTTTGCAAAGGACCTTTTCCCTCTGCTTCAGGTGAAGAATAGAGGAAAAGGGAATGGCAAGATGTTTGGGTATGAGATAGAAGCAGATAAATTCTGGGTAGATGTGGGTCAGCCAGCGGGGTATATGAAAGCGATGGAATGGATGTTGAAAAAAGCGAACAGAGACGTGTTCATGGGCGATAATGTGGAGATTAACGGTTCCGGGATTACAGGACCCGTGGTGATAGGTGATAATGTAGCTGTGGAAGAAGGTTCTTCGGTAGGACCCAATGCGGTTTTGTTTGAGGATGTTTATATCGGTAAAAACTCGAACCTGGAGCAGTGTTTCATTGGCGAACATACTATGGCGGAGGAAAATGCATGCATAAGGAATGCAATCATTGGCGCTAACTGCGAGCTCGGAAAGGACGTTGAAGTGCTTAACGGACAAATATGGCCCAATGTTACCATACCGCATCGCTCAACCGTGGATGGCACCATAAAAAGATTCGTTAGATTCAATGGTAATGGTAATGGCAATGGTAATGGTAACGGAAGAAAAGATGGAACCGGGAGCAGGAATTTGTTACGTACTGTTTCGGACGAGGAGGCTTTTTACTTTAATATGCGCAAGGGAGGGAAAATCGTTCATACTGGTTTTGTTGCATACAGCTTGGAGATGTTTGTGGACATATTAAGGAAAGTAGACAAGAGGTCGATAACTTATCATTGTGGAGAGGGTTACAACGATTTCGCTGCATGGATACGTGATGTGTTCAGGGACGAGGAACTTGCATCTGAAGTCGCAGGCATGCAGTGGTGGGAGCCGCGAAGCAAGTTGATCAGAGTAATACAGGAGCGCATAAGTGAATTGAAATCGAGAGTAGAAGCGGGGGTTGATGCGTTATGACAGCGGGAGAGCAGAAGAAAAGGGTAACGAAAGTGAAAGAGCAGAAGCAAAAGAAAGAGAGGATTGCAGCAGAGATAAATAAGAAGAAAACAGAGCTGTCCAGGCTCGCAAATTCTTTATTCGACCCCGTGGGGAAGAATCCATATTACCTGAACAGGGGCAGCAGTAGCATAGCTATAAAAAACATGGCTGAGTTGAGAGATAATCTCGAGATGTTCACCAGGGACGAGGCTCTCTGGCTTGCGTCGTGGATAGAGTATCTCGGCGACGAAGAAACCGCAGCGAGAATTAGAGAGACACCAGACGAGTTCGCGGCGATCATCACCGAGCGACATGAGGAACTGCAGGAATTCTTCAGTCCCGGAAATAGACCGATAGATAGAAGAAAATGAGAATCGCAATGTTTAGCTGGGAATCTTTACATTCGATTGCGGTCGGTGGTGTTGCGGCACATGTTACTGAGCTCGCTGCTGCTCTCCAAAGAGCCGGGAATGAAGTACACGTGTTCACGAGGATGGGGGATGGGCAGCAGCATTACGAGGTGATAGATGGAGTGCATTATCATCGCTGCCCTTTCGACCTGAATCCAAACTTCATAGAAGAGATGAACAATATGTGCCATTCTTTCGCTTATCATTTCTTCCAGACTGAGAACGTTTCTGGCAGCTTCGATATCGTCCATGGGCATGACTGGATGACCGCGAACGCACTCGGGGAGATAAAGAATGCGAGAGCTAAAAAAATCGTTTTCACACTCCATTCAACCGAATATGGGAGGTGTGGGAATGTATTCTATGAGGGGCAATCGCGAGATATAAGGAACCTCGAATGGTACGGCGGATTTCTCGCTGATAAAATAATAGCCACTTCAGAGACGATAAAGAACGAAGCGAAGTGGATATACAACTTCGAGGACTGGAAGATAGCGATGATCCCGAACGGTGTTTCACTGAGTAAATTCAATGGCTTTGTGGACCCGTGGAGGGGTGTGAAGAAGAGATTTGGGGCAGGTGTTTGGGACCCTATGTGTCTGTTTGTAGGCAGGATGACCGTCCAGAAAGGAGCTGATTTGCTGTTAGAAGCTATACCTTCTGTATTGGCTGATTTCCCCGATGCTAAGTTCTTCTTCGTCGGCGATGGCTACATGAGAGCTGGTCTGGAACATAGAGCTTGGGAGCTTAACGTGCAGCATGCATGCCGCTTTTTAGGCTATATACCAGAAAGCGAGCTTGTGAGCTGCTACAAGGCATGTGATGTGGTCTGCATTCCATCGCGAAACGAACCTTTTGGCATTGTAGCACTGGAGGCATGGGCAGCAGGCAAGCCAATTGTGGTAACGCACAACGGTTTCGACTACGTCTGGCATGATGTGAATGGGCTGAAGGTATATGACAATCCAGGTTCTATTGCATGGGGTATAAAGACGATATTTAGCGATTTTGAACGCGGGAGATGGATGGGCTCTAATGGAAGGAAGACCGCGGAGGGGTTCTCATGGGATAATATAGCGAAGATGACGATGGGCGTGTACGAGGAGATATCAGGGCGATGAGTAATAAATTGGAATCCCTGGGTAATGCGATAATGGATAAGCGAACATTGATTGCAATAATTGTGATAGCAATTCTGTGGCGAGCAGGCATAAGTTCGGATGATAAGATAGCGCTATGGGAAAGTGAGTGTTCGGGCATCGCCCTTTTCGTAATGGGCTGGGCTCTATTTGCTTACATATTTTATATGAGCCGGGGACTGAAGGGATGGTTGGAATTGAACAAGATTTACCGCTGGATTGCCGTTAGTCTGGCAGCTATAAACGTTTATGTTATAGTTTACTACGCAATGCGATGGTACAGACTGGCAGGAGTGGGGGGTGTGAGTGAATCTTTGGTGCCCTATGATTTCCTTTTCAGAGACATAAGATACCTTCTGCTGGTGGTGTTTTATTGCGTGGTAATATGGCTGGCGAAGTATCTGAAGAAGGTGTATGGGGATTATACGTTGCTGTTCAAGGAACCGTCGAAGGTGTAAAAACAAAAAACAAAAGGAAAGGAGAAGGAAAATGGGAAAGAGAAAGAATATCACAATAAGTGAGGATTCAAGCGCAGAAGAACTCGCACCGATAGCAAAAGCAGTGAACGATTTGCTTGTGATACCGGTGACCGCGCGAAGCAAGAACAGGCGAGGTGTGAGAGTGGAGAAGGGTGAAGTGGTTGACTTTGATTACACCGGTCCGGTGCTGGAGAGGGTATTGAAAGAGAACAGGGTGATTCGAACAACACCGCTAACAGGCAGATATGCTCGTATACCTGTTATTGTTGCCCCTATCAGGAACGAAGAGGGAGAGGCAATAGCAGCGCTTGGCGTCGTTGATATTGTAGGAACAGTGGATTTAGGAGCTGTATTTGCCGACTTCCCACGCGTTCTCGAACAAATCAGGGCACATCCAGAGGCAAATAAACCCAAGGTTTAACTCCGGTTCTTTCTTTCAAAATTTCAAAAAGAAAGCTTTACGAAAGAAACATTATTCTTTATGCACTATAAATAACTAAATAAGAGAGATAAAGATGGAGATGAAAGTCCGCGACATAATGAGCACGCCTATAGTAACAGAAGATGAGGATACACCTGTGATAGATATAGCGAAGGATATGAAAGAGCTGGGGATAGGCAGTGTGGTGATTACCTCAGAAGGCAATCCAGCGGGCATTGGTATCATTACCGAGCGGGATATAGCATTAAAGGTTCTGCTAAAAGACAGAAAAGCGAGCGAGGTAAAAGCAAAAGAGATAATGTCCTCGCCTCTGATTACCATTGAGCCTGATATACCAGTGGAGAAGGCATGTGAGCTCATTGCGGAGAAGCGGATAAAGAGGCTGCCGGTGATTGAAAATGGTATACTCATCGGGATTATCAGCGTTAGAAACATATTATCACGGATGCCCGAGTGTGTCCGGAGGTTCTATCCCGAGGTGCGGGTGTTAGCCAGTGGATGGACACTTGACAGACTTGAGCGCGCTTTGAGTGAGGCTGAGAAGTTTTTAATAGCGAACGATGTGGACAGCTACAAGGAGCGGATAAAGGAGGTATATGAAGAGTTGAGGGAACTTATAGGCTTTTACAGAGATGACAGAGAGCTGAGGGAAGTATATGACAGATTTGAGGAGCTTTATAATCGCATGGAAGAGCCTTTAAGGGGGCAGAGGAAGAGGTTGGAGACGGTGCTGAGAAAAATGAGGCATATAACATACTGGAGGAAGCAACAGTCAATTTCCAGTTTCGCATCCGGTGTATTCTGGTTCCACGATTATCGGCATGGTGTGGGTAAGGAACTTCGTTTGCCGTTCAAAAGAACTCGCCCCTGAATGCCTGTATGCGAATGAAAATGAAGAAAATCGAAAGTTTTATTTAGATTGCAGAGTTAAAGAGAAGGGAGGTGGGAAATAATGGCAATGGAGATGCTGGAAGTTGGAGATATAATGACACCGAAGGTGATAACCGAAGATGAGGACACGCCTGTGACCCAGATATCGAGGGATATGGAATTGTCGGGTGTGGGGAGTGTGGTAATAACAAGGGATGGCAAGCCTGTGGGTATAATTACCGACCGAGACATAGCATTAAAGATCACAATGAAGAACAGAATACCCGGTGAGGTGAAGGCAAAAGAGATAATGTCCTCGCCTTTGATTACCGTTGAGATTGATACACCGGTGGAGAAGGCGTGTGAGATACTGGCTGAGAAGGGTATAAGAAGGCTGCCTGTGCTTGACGGTGAGAAGCTCGTTGGTATTGTTTCTGTTAGAAATATACTAACGAGAAATCCTGCATGCGTTACAAAGTTCTATTACCCCGAGTGATTAAAAAATAAACCGTGCTAATTTATGAGAATAAAAGCGAGGATAAACATGAGGGGGGAGGATGCGTCTCTGGTAGCAGGTGCTTTGATGCCCGACAACGTGAATAATATAAAGACAGAGTTAAAGGAAAAGGACGGGAGTGCAATTGTTCATCTTGAAGCGTCCAGGATAGGAACGCTAATAGCGACCCTGGATGATTATCTGATGAATGCACGAGTGGCACAGGATATGGTGAAAATAGTAATAACGGAAGGAGAGAGAAGGAGAGACCTAATTATCTGATTGTACGCTACGCATCAGTTCCTTCGCTGCTTTTGTATCCTCGTATATCCGGTGCACCCATGCATCACCCCAGAAGAGGTTACAGCTCGTCTCCGCCCTCAATATATGCTCTTCCACTTCTGGAATCCTTCTACCGAGCCGATGATACTCCCTGCTCGTTGCCCACAGCTCTTCTATGGCTGCTCGCTGCTTCTCTGTACCCTCCCACTGGCTGAAATCATAACCAGATGTATTTGCTACATTCCACGCACCTGTTCGGACCTCAACATAAGTTGAGGGTGGATTCTCTTCTACGAACTCACTTATCTTTATCGGGGTGATTGGATAATCTCCCCTTCGCACTTCCTCCATGTAAGGTGCGAAGAAATGTCCCCAGAATCCCGATGGCTCATGCATCTGTCTGAACCATCCTCCATTCTCACCATCTGACCATGTGGTAAGAAGACAATTCCCTTCACATCGCTCTGTCTTATGCATGACTTCTTGCTCAAACCAGCCAGGGTCAAGTCCACTTTCCTGGGCATTACTTATATCCCTGTCTCTCGGGATTATCACTATCTCAGCGGAATTGTACTCGGCAATATGCGGCTTGTACATTATGTCCTCTCTCCGCATACTCCCGCTCTTTGGCTTCACATGTACGCTATCAACAACAACGTATTTAAAACCTGTATCCTTCAGCACTGGTATCATCTCCATGCAGAAGCCCATCTCAGGGGGCCAGAAGCCCTGGGCACTCAAGCCAAGTGCTTTCGCCCGTTGCTTCCATCGTTCTATCTGTGGTTTCCAATCCTCCATTGGTATCAGAGGGAAGAGGGGATGATAATAACCCATGCCAAGGAATTCAATTCCCCTTGCTGCGGGATATTCCTGCATTACCCTCTTCAGGTCCAATATTGCAGAGAAACTTTCTATTATATGTGGGCTGCAGAGCTGCTCCAGCAGTATACCGGAGAAGCCCAGATGGATCCTCGCTACATCTTCATAGCGCGATACATATCTCAGGGGACGCTCATAGCACAATATTATCTCCTTTGCCTCCCACTCTCTTGTTCGGAGCAACAAATCTATATTCCCGGGAGGCTGGTGCATGTGCAAACCCAGGGCGTGATATATACGGGGCATATCATATCACAAAATACGCGCCCTTTTGATGGGGATATGATAAGATATCTGTATCTGTGTTTATCTTTAAGTTATCCTCCAGCTCCTTACACCTGTTCCGGATGGTAATCGGAGTTGTACCTGCGACCTTCGCTATATCCTTCTCCGAAACCGAGACGCCACTCAAATTCGCAGCAAGATATATCGCTGCTGCTGCGGTGCCAGTTGGTCCCCAACCCTTCGCTGTTCCAGCACTCTCGTTTGCTTTCAGTATCTCTATCGCTCTCTCCCTTATCGCGTCGCTCAACCCCAGCTCAGAGCAGAATCTGGGTACATACTGCGCGGGATCTGCGGGCGCAAGTTTTATCCCAAGCCTGCGCACAAGGAATATATATGCGCGCCTTATCTTGCGCAGGGGTACTCGCGAGACCTGCTCAATCTCCTTCAGTGTTCGCGGTACATGATACTGCCTGCACACAATGTACAACATTGCAGAAGCTAATTCCTCTATACTTCGACCTTTTATCAAATTCTGCTTCGCTGCTCGCCGGTATAACACAGAAGTTGCCTCTCTGATCTCTGTTGGTAGTTTAAGCGCGCTTGCCATTCTATCTATCTCCCCAAGCGCAAAAGAGAGGATCTTCTCACTGCTATCCATATTTATTATCCCTCGCAATTTCTTTGTCCGGGTGAGAACTTCTGGCACAGATGTGCTCAAGCCCTTATTATGAATCCTGTAGCTCATAGGAGGACCTGTTCTGACACGCTTTGATGCTTGCTCCTCGTCATAGGAACGCCACTCAGGTCCAGGGTCCACAAGATTCTCCGCTATCACTACTCCACAGTCAGCGCAATACACTTCCGCATGCCTGGGGTCTGTTATCAGGTTCTTGGACCCGCATTCCGGACACTTCTTTATCCTCTCATCCATATCTTAACTAAATATATATTGTTTTTTTAGTACATAAAACTTCCCTTCCCTTCTGAAAATATGTCGGGTCGGGGTGCAACAAATACCACTGCTGTTATTTGAACCTCTTCTTGAACTCCGAGATCACCTCCTCCACTTTGTTCGTGATGCGATATTTCCTTATCGCCTTGCCCTTTGACTTCGGTAGCTCCGAGATTTCATATTTACTATCCAGGAACCCATGCTCCTCCAGAGTGAGTAGATGATAAGAGACAAGCCGTCTTTCCTCACCGAGCGCATTACTTATCTCATTTATGTGCATCTGCTTATCTGCCAGTAGCTCCACAATCCTGAATCTTATCGGATGTAAGAGCACATGAATCTCCTTTATCAGCTCATCCTCGATCTTCATCCCCATCTTCGTAACAGCATAGCCCTTCTTCAATTTTATCTTTTTCGGTTTTTTCTCAATACTTCTCCATAAGGGAAACTATTGTTGCCTCAATGCTAAAAATCTTATAAAGCCAAAAACCAAAAAAATAAAAAATGAGGAGTTTGAGTTAATTACTCCCTCTATTAGCCTTTTATATACCCCATGGTTACCTTTCTTGCGAATTGTTCCACCATATCAGCACCGCAGTTGGGGCACTTAGCAACGAGTTTGCCGAGCGTCGCACCGCATACCGGGCATTTGTCAAATACATTCTTCGATTGCATTGCATCCCCCCAAGCCCAACCGCGATGCGATGCCATTATATGTTCCACTATCTTATCCACCAGCGCATCCTTGTCTGCCGCTGTGAACGTTTGATTGCAGACATAACAAATACCTTCCACCATTTTTACCACCATTGTTAGTTTAGTTTACATACATTTAAATTTTTCCATTTTCTTGAATGTTCCAATTCTGAGAAGCTAAAAATATTCATATATGTTCAAATCTTATGATTTTATTAAATGATTGTAATATATAATCTGCTATCTATATCTATGCCCTAATCTCTCTGGATTCCTGGCATATACCTCAAATCCGGGTATTATCGCCCTTACTACCGGTATCCCAATCTCCTTACGCGTCAGATCCACCACGATCACTCGCTTTTCAATCGCTCGCAACCGCTCAAGCGCTATCTTTATATCTCCATCTATTGTATCAGTCGCCAGGTCGGGTAGCTCGTTCAATTTCACCGCATCCTTATCCTTATCCCTATCCCTATCCTTAGTCTCAAACCAGTGCCTGTTCATTCTTTTTACCGTCTCGTAATCCACAGGCGTACTGCCACTGCCTTTTACTATTTGCATGAGCCTGGACTGTGCAGCTTCTGTTATCGCTCTTATCGCTGCAATCCTCGGGTCACTGTGTGTACCTGCGCCATAGACGAGAAGATTCGGGTCCTTCTCAGGGCTATCCAGGGCTAAAGCAACGGTGGGAAATCCGACATCTGTTGGAATATACCAGAAATAGGTTCCAATACCCTGAGAATTGAATCTCTCTTTAAGCTCATATATCAAGCCATCATCCTCTTCTATCTCTATTCTTTTACCTGCATCCTTCTTTATCTCGGCATAACTCAATGCATCTCGCTCTATCACTTCCATTATGCCATGAAAAATCGCCTCCTCCTGGTTGTTACCCGAAGCTATACCATTACTATCACTCCTGAACAGCCTTCCTCCTCTGGTTGTGGTGTATGGATGGTAAACGGCATTTGCAGGCAGAAGAACTTCCTCCTCCGCCATGAGGTCATAACCCTCACACCACTCTATCTTGCTATCGGGAGTCACCTTAGAGAGCGCACTCAATATAAGAGAAGAGGGCTCTACCTTCTTCTCTCTGTTGCCTTCATTATACGATTCAAAGCGGAATTTAGCACGGTCTTCTTCTTTTATTTCCGCGGAATAACGCTCTATTGCCTCCATAAGCACTGATACCCGCGCCTGGTCCCCCGTTAGACCCTTGCCCGTGTGAACCGGGGCAGCACCCGCTTCCGTGCCGGGTCTATATGCCAGATATACCGGTATATTGAGTTTATCCCGTCCGGTAATATCCTCTATCCTGCTTATTCCTACTTTATCGGTCAGCGTTTCTACTCGCCTCAGCGTCTCCACAGGTGTTAATGTGCGGTGTGTATCGAAGAAGTACCTCTTCGGTCTCCGTCTGAGCTTTATCTGCATTTTTCAGCACCTTTTATATATGAATAAAACAATTGGTTAATTTAATATTAGAAAGGAAAAAATGTCAGAAAGAGAAGAGACAGCAGAGGAGAGAAGCCGAAGATGGATGGAGCGAGAAGCTGCGAAGGCAGATAAAGAGGAAGGTGGGAGAGCGGTGAAGAAGATGCGGTGCGCGAAGTGTGGTAAGGAAGTGGATGAATATCTGGAGGTAGCCGGGCGTATCCTCTGCCTGGAATGCTATGCAGAGGAGGAAGCAGATGAATTTGGCGCTCTGGAGATGCCCGGGGAAGGAGGTGGCGCGGGTTAATGGATAGAAAGAAGTATTCGCTACCAATCCCTCGTGGTGTAACTACCGGGATAGTATTCGAGGCGGCGGAGAAGTTTGGACTGGAGGTGGACCAGGAGAAGGCGAATCCAGATGAAGCCTTCGACCCCCGTACTGGCTTTCCCATTCGAGATTTTGTACCACGTATGATACTGATTGGAGATTCACCCGAGAAGCTATTGGCGGCGAAGGAATACATAGATAAGAAGCATGAGGAATGGATAGAGCATCTGGAGGAATGGCGTACGAGGCGACGTATGCAGATATTGGGCAAGAGCAAATAAAACTGCTTCGTTAATCTTCTAACCCTGATAAAGATAAAGTGCCTGTATAAACCCAATAGTCGAAATATCCATCGCTCTCTTTGTTCTCTTTTATCTCTCCTTTAAACGTATCCTTCAGTATATCGTCCAGAATCTTCGCCTCCTCCTCGCTTGAAACAGTGAACAGGACTTTCCCTCCTTCCCTTAGCACCTTTGGCACTTCTCTTAAGACCTTCTCCCAATTGAAGACTTCGTAGGGTGTTAGTTTGCCTACCATAAACCCAAACACGACGTCAAATTCACGGCTGAAGAACGAGGAAAGAAGAGAGCAATCAAGTACGATGCTCTTCCTGGGCTCAAGCACACCCTCCTCCAGCCCCCTGCATATCTCACACTTGTTTATATCCACAGTGATGGGAGAGATGCCCAGTTCGTGCAGCGCTATTGTCGCTTCACCCGCACCACAGCCAATCTCAATTGTATCACCGATAGGGGCAGGGGCTTCCCCTAAAAACATAATTAGTAGCTTCTTCAGTGCCTCTATCCTCGCACGCGAATAAAAACTCGCCTCCTTTATACCACAATCGCAGAACAATCGGTTCACCAGGCTGGTGGAATAGAACTCAATCACACCCTCACGAAACGCCCTCCACTTTACCTCCACCTCACGTTCTCTATCACCCCCTATATCGGCTGTAAGGGCGTTAAATTCCTCTATCTCTCTTCGACCCGCGATGAAATCGGTGAATACAATCCAGAAACCCAACTCCCTGTCATGTATCGCAATACCTATAAGTGCGCTACTCTCATTGTATATCCGCAATAACTCGTCTACATCTGCTCTTTTCACCTTACGCATGTAATCGAGTGTCTTTGGTATCCACCGCTGTTCTGCGTAGCTACTCTCCACCAGCATAAAGTCCCCTATCCCCAGTAACTCGTTTAATTGCATTCTCTAACTAACCTCTACTACCGTCAACCCGTCAACCTTCGGCTACCTGAACTCTATTTATGTCCTATCCCGCACTGAACTTGCCTTCTTCTATCTCACGTAGACACATCTTCACCTTACTCGTTATCTCATTCAACTTATCCTGTGGCACGCTCTCATGCCTTACGATTCCACTTACAATCTCTATAACTTTACCTGGCGTCTTACCCTGTTTGTGTCTCGTACTTACCCCTATTGCCTCGAAATCACCGTACTCTACGGGACACTGGCAGAGTACAATAGCCGGTATGTTTATCCTCGCCAATACGAACCGGACCTTATAGATGAAATGTTGCTTGACATTGCCATGATTCAATAGAGCGAGCTTATGCCGCCCTATTATCTCTATCTCCTTCGGCTCCAGCCCAAATGCGACACCATGCCCACCACCTGAGGGTGCATCTGCGGGTGTGCCATCACCAGCATTCAGTATTATCTCACCCACATTTATACCCTTATCCCTCAACTCTGTGGTTATTTCACATACCGGCTTTGGAACATGCCTGTAACCGGGTGACATTGCAATATTTATCACATCGTTCTCCAATGCTTTCGCGAATGTCCCTCGCTGGGCAAAACCTCCACCCAAGCCAAGTCCCTGACCTCTTCTGCATGCCACCAGCCGGGTCTCTCTACCCACTCCTGCTGCCATTACCTCTCCCTTACCTCTACCTCAAATCTTCTATCTTCACTATCCGTCCATTCTGCATGTGCGCGATTCTATCGCAGACCATATTGACAAAATCCTGGTCATGAGAGACAATAAGGAACGTCATACCCAGATTCTCACGTGCAGCTCTTATAGAATCGGCAACGAACTTCTTCGTTATGGGGTCCATTGTTCCCGTGGGTTCATCAAGTAT
The DNA here is from genome assembly GCA_003194435.1 of Candidatus Methanophagaceae archaeon. GTDB lineage: Archaea > Halobacteriota > Syntropharchaeia > Alkanophagales > Methanospirareceae > G60ANME1. The sequence continues at coordinate 20,289 of PQXC01000011.1, forward strand.
CGCTATTGCCGGCTCCTTCATCAGTACCTGCGCGATCGCTATCCTCTGTCTCTCTCCTGCGCTCAACTGAGTATGGTCCTTAGGCAGGATCTCTTCCGCTTCATCTTCTGTGAATCCTACACTCTCAAGTATGAACTTCGCCTTCATTCGCGCCAGCTCCTCGGGTATCCTGACACCTATACAGCTTGTAAGGTTCTCCAGCACCGTCTTCTCCGGGTACATCGTGTATTCCTGATGCAACATGGCAACGCGCGTAGCTGCCTGCTCACCTACTCCAGGCGTGGTTGCACCCCATGCAATCCATACCCCGGTCTCCGCAACTCGCCCTACTTCTATCCATTTATCTCCTGCCCGTATCTTGACCGAACCCCCTGTTAACGGATCTATCTGCGCTATAATACGAGCCAAACTCGTCTTCCCTGCTCCACTTTTACCCAGAAGTCCAAATATCTCATTCTCGTATATCGTGAGTGAGACATCGTCTACCGCCTTCACCATCCCGCGCCAGACGGAATAGTAATACTTCTTGCAATGCTCAATCTTTATCTTCGGCTCCCCAACTTTCATATACTCCTCGCGCTCTATCTTGCCCACCTGCTTCTCAAAATCCTCTACTATCTGCTTCGAATCGCCGTATTTCACCACCTCTCCATGGTCAAGCCATAAAGTTTTCTCGGTTAGCTCTTCAATCACATAAGGCCAGTGAGAGGTGACCACCATTGTCATGCCACCGTGTGTGCTCTCCTTAAGTGCTTTATGCACCAGTTTCGCAGTCTCGAAATCGAGTGTACCGGTAGGCTCATCAGCTAAGAGTAGCATGGGGTCCAATGCAAGTTGCCTTGCCAGCACCACTCGCTGCTTCTCACCCCCACTGAGGTTTGCAGCGGGGAAAGTCACACGATGCAGCATCTTCACCGCTTTCAGGAGCTCATATGCACGTCTGAACCGCTTCGCAGGGGGGTAATTCCTGCTCTCCAGCGCCTGCAAGACATTGTACATCACTGTATCATCGCTGTATAGTCCAAAAGTCCGTTGCAGCATGATAGCAACGCCTTTCTTCACCTTCTTACGCCCCTCTTTGTCCTTCCAGTAATTCACTTCCTTCAACTCCAGCTTCTCATTGCATTTACTGCACGGCTCCCCGACTCTGCTCGGTGACGCCACCCAACCGCAAGAAGGGCACATAGCTACCCTGAAGATTATCTCACCAGAAGTGGGTGCATATTCCTCACTGCCACGGAGCATATGAAGCAAGACTGACTTCCCTGCTCCGCTCCTTCCGAGCAACCCGAGCGATTCCCCCTCTCTTATCTCCACATTCACATTCTTCAAAGCTTCTTTGCCGTCGAATGTCTTACAGACATCACGAACTATCACAAACGGCTCCTCTTCTTCTGCTTCACTCATTTTCCTACTCTTCTTTTCTATCTATAATTTAAATGAATAATTTAAATTTGAATATGAGTATAAAAACATACCTAAGCTCTCAAATCCTCTATCTTCGTTATTTTACCCGAATTCATGTATGCTATCCTGTCACATACCTTCTTCGCAAAGTCTAAATCGTGTGTTACTATCACGAATGTGATACCAAGGTTCTCCCTTGCCTTCAATATCGTCTCAGCCACGTATTTCTTGGTCACAGGGTCCATCGTCCCGGTGGGCTCATCAAGCACTGCTATCTCCGGCTCTTTCATCAATACCTGCGCGATAAGTATCCTCTGACGTTCTCCCACGCTCAACTCGAGATGCGTCTTTGGTAATACCTCATCTATCTCCTCATCGCTAAATCCCACTCCTTTCAGCATGAACCTCACTTTCATCTGTGCAAGCTCCTCTGGCATATCAAGACCTATACCATGCGTAAGGTTCTCCCAGACCGTGAGTCCGGGAATGAGCGAGTATTCCTGGTGCAGTACACCCACAAAATGCGCTCTCCAGTCTGTTGTACCACCCATAATCTCCCCACCCGGTCCTATAAATGTGTCAACGTCGGCTTTTGATGCCTCTATCCATCTATCACCACTCCGTACCCACGCTCCACCGCCTGTACCCGGGTCTAAATGGCTCACAATCCGCATTAAGCTCGTCTTACCCGCTCCACTATGCCCCACTATCCCGAATATCTCATTCTCGTATACGACAAAAGAGACGTCATCCACTGCCTTTACCACACCTCGTGATGCGGAATAGTAATACTTCTTCAGGTTCTCCACTCTTATCTTCGGCTCTCCGAACTTCTTGAACTCGCCTCGCTCTATCTCCCCTACTTCTTTCTCAAAATCGCTCACCACCTGCTCTGTATCACCGTATGAAACGAGCTCACCATTATCAAGCCATGCTGTCTTCTCCGTCAGCTCTCTAATCACGTAAGGCCAGTGCGAAGTGACGAGTAATGTGGTTCCACCCCTTGTACTATCTATCAATGCGCGGTGTACAACGCGAGCAGTTTCATGGTCAAGAGTGCCAGTAGGTTCGTCAGCCAGTAGCAGAATGGGTTCCAAGGCTAACTGTCTTGCAAGCACCATCCGCTGCTTCTCTCCACCGCTGAGGTCCCTTGTATCAGGGAAGTTAACACGATGCAGCATCTTCACAGCATCCAGTAGCTCATACACCCTCTTCATCCTCTTGCTCTTCGGGTAACCCGCCCGGTCAAGTGCCTCCAGTACATTCCACACAACTGACTCATCACTATACAGAGCGAAACTTCGCTGTAACATGATGGCAATTGCGCCCTTCAATAATTTCCGCATTCGCTTATCCTTCCAGAAGTTCACTTCCTTCAACTCATACTCCGCCCCGCACTTGTTACACGGAGTGCCAACCTTGCTCGGTCCACTTATCCATGAACACGAAGGACATATCGCCACCCGATAAATAATCTCGCCACTATCTGGTGCATATTCCTCCGTTCCCCTGAGCATACGCAGTAGCACCGATTTCCCTGAGCCACTCTTACCAAGAAGCCCTAAAGGCTCCAGCTCCTTTATATCCAGGCTTACATTCTTCAACGCTGGCTTGCCATTGAACTCCTTGCTCACATTCCTAACTTTAATAAATATCTCGTCCTCCCCCATCTCCTTTACGCTCTTACACTTTCACTTTTCTGCATCACATCTAAACATCTATTAAGTTGTTCTCCTCATTTAAAAAACTTTCTATATTTTTTCAGGTTCGCTTCTTGAGCACCATTATATCAGGGCGGGGAGCAGCCTTTGAACCCGCAAATTCGCGCTTGCAACGCGTACATAGTTGTCTTGCGGTGAGCGTTACGACCTCATCCGAGCCAGGTAATTTCCTCGCATAGATGAACTCAGGCTTCACACCCACTGACCTGCTTATATCCTCAAGTATCGCGCTTATCTTATCCCTGAATACCACCACGTCATCGCTCTTCAGTCCTCTCAGATCGGCAGCGAAGCCAGTACAACCACACACCATCCCGAATACCTTCGCCTCCGGGACGAAGATATTACCTAAGAGTGCTCTCAATTCATCCTCCAGTCTCTTCCTACCCGCGATTATCTCCTCCTTCATCGCCTTACCTTACCCCTACTCCTCAGCTCTCATTTCTTCACGCTCAATACCCTGCTCGTCACTTCATCACAGTATCGGCAGGTATCGCACATCTTATTACAGCTCTTCCACTGGTTTATACACCCTTCAAGCTTCTTATTATCAATATAAAACATATAACGGAGCTCAGAGGGGCAATCCAGGAGTTCAAGCAGGTTACCCTCGTATGACCTCCGCGAATAAGCATCCATACAGGCTGTTATCCACCCCACTGCATTTGCACGCCCTGCTATCTTAAAATCTTCTATCCCTATTCTCTCGTATTCCACGATGTCCTCCGGTCTTATCCATGGTGATCGGATGATCTGTGAAGGGTCACGAACCCGTATGGATATACACTTATCGAAATAATAATCACCGAAGGTGTTCAGTGGCTGTGTACCTGTACCTGCACCTGCACCTGAAGCAGCAGTTATATGTGAGAAGAGGTTGAAGTGTGCATACCGAAACGGGCATTTGTAAAGGCAACCCTCGTTCACTATCACCCTGATATCGCAGTTCACCGCTCTCATTATAGCCTCCAGCGTATCGAAATCGCGGTTTATGTTCGTATCCACCGTGATACTATCAGCGCCAAGCGCCTCATAGAACTCCGCTCGCTGTGGTGAATCAACATGAGAGACGCAGGATATGACGGTTTCCATCGGGAAATCCCTCAGCAGTTCCACTAAATATGGCTCCGCCACCGTGACACCATCCACACCCGCCTTATTCAGTTCCTCAAAATACCATTCAAAGAGCTTGTAGCCCTCAAAAGTGAGGTGATAGCCACCCAGGCAGGATGGATTCATCACTATATTCATCTTGATGCCATGTTGATGTGCATACTCGGTTTGTTCCCTGATCTCTTCTATAAGTGCGGCATGCAGTGTCGCTCTCCCGCTACCCATCACCTGCGGTGAGCCTGCCATATAAACTTCATCCACATCTGCTAAATGCTTATCCTCTTTATACTCTATTATCTCCTTCAATGCTTCGAAATGCCCGGGATGCGGAACTATCAATCTCATTTCATTTGATGGTGCTCAATACCTCCGCTGTGAGTTTATCGCAATAGCCACATTCGTGACAATGCTTATTGCACTCCTTCCATTGCTCTATACTACCTTCGAGCTTCTTATTGTCAATGTAGAAGACATAACGGAGCATCTGAGGGCAATCCAGGAGTTCAAGCAGGTTACCATCATACGACCTTCGGGAATATACCCGCATGCAGTTTATTATCCAGTTCACTGCCTTCGTCCTGCCTGAGAGTTTAAAGCTATTTATCCCGATAGCCTCGTATTCCTTCAGGTCTTCGGGTCTTATCCATGCTGACCTGATGATCTGCGTCGGGTCTCTCAAGCGGATATTAATGCACTTGTCAAAATAGAAATCAGGAGCGAATAGCGGCGTTCTCGGCTGATTCAAGCTACTGAGATGTGATGCGAGATTGTAATGAGAATACCGAAACGGGCATTTGTAAAGGCAACCTTCGTTCACTATCACCCTGATGTCGCAGTTTACCGCTTTCACCATCGCCTCCAGAGTAGAGAAATGGCGATTTATATTCGTATCCACAGTTATCACATCAGCACCGAGTTCCTCAAAGAACCGTGCACGCTGTGGCGCATCCACATAAGATAAACAGGATACAATCGTCTTCATCGGGAATTCACGCAGTAACTCCACAAGATAAGGCTCCGCAACTATAACACCATCCACACCCGCCTTGTTCAATTCCTCAAAATACCATTCAAACATCTTATAACCCTCAAAAGTCAGATGATGCCCACCAGTGCATGGTGAATTCAGAGCGATGTTCATTCTGATGCCATGCTGATGTGCATAGTCAGTTTGTTCCCTGATCTCGTCAATAAGTGGCGCGTGGAGCACCCCCCTTCCACTGCCCATCACCTCCGGCGAGCCGCCCATATAGACTTCTTCTACTTCATTCAAACCTTCTGACTCTTTAGCCTCTATTATCTCCTTCAACGCTTCGAAATGTCCGGGATGCGGAACCATCAATCGCATTTTATAAGGGATAAGTAATAGCAGTATTTAAATTTAGCATAAAAAGAATTAGATAAGATAAGCATAAGCAATCAAGATGGCGATAATACCACCAAATAACGTTGCCAGGATGTTCACGTGATGCTTATTCAATTTAAATGGATTCCGATCCTCGAGTGTTGCACCAAGCACGCTATCAGCCAGAGAGCCCATGAACCCTGAGATGAGGCAGATGGTGAATGAAGTCCGTTTATCCATATCCAGATTCAAGGGGAAGGTGAGCGATACGAGCGAGATTAAAGCAGAGCCGAGCAGTGCAGCACCGATGCCGGGTAGGCTGACACCACCATTAGTCCCCACTGGCACTCGCTTAAGCGTAGTAATCAATCTCGGTCTACCGTCTGCCTGTCCTATCTCGGTTGAGAAGGTATCAGCGCAGGCGGTGGCGACGGAGCCCGAGAACCCAATTAAGAAGATGGCGTTACGCGAGATGGCGAAGGAAATAGCGAAGATTAGTGGCGATAGCCCGTTACCAAGTACGTTATTTATGTCCCGCATACCCCTATTTGATTCAGCAACGCCAAGTGCAGCTTTCTTCTCATATTTGTATTTCGTGACGAGGTTACCAAACAGGAAGAAAGCAAGTAGCGCGAGCAATCCACAATAACTATATCGCAATCTGAGCGTTATCAGAATACCAGCGCCAAGTGCGAGAGTGCCGAGGAAAGCAGCGGTGTTTATCTTTCGTCTCACATACGTATATATCACCGCTGAGAGTGCAACCAGAGCTGTAACTACGTCTATCCACAGATATTCATTGAGCAACATGACCATAAGATCTGGTATAGAGCTACCATGTATATATCATTTCCCTTTTTCTACCTCCCGCTCACTCATTCTCATCCTTACTCTCGTCATGGAGCATGCAGACGGGATCCTCAGCGAGATAGTCACCGGAAACGGCATAAGCTCGCGACCTGCAACCACCACATGTCTCCCTGTATCGGCAGGTTGCACATCTACCCTTCAGCCTTCTCTCACGCAGTGCATTGAAGACATCCGCATTGCGAATTATATCCAGGAATTTCGCATCTCTTATATTGCCCGCCGTCACAGGCAGATATGCGCATGGCGCCACATCACCGTCAGGGAAGATATGGAAGCGAGTGATACCGGCAGTACAGCCTGTGAATTGAGGTTTGTTTCCATCTACAAGCCCCATTGACTGGAGATAAGCCCAATATTGGGGATTGCATATCGGTTTAAGCCATACGCGGACATCCTTCTGCTGCTCCAGTACGAACTTGAAGAATTTCATATTCTCAGCAGGGGATAAACAGGCATGGGAAATCTCCTTACCCCGACCTACAGCGATTAGATATATAAGATAGATTCTCCAGAGTCCAATAGAATCGGCAAACTTGATTATCCCCGGTAGCTCCTCGTAGTTATATCTTGTAACCATTGAGAATAGCTGAACGGCAAGTCCAGCATTCGTGCATGCCTTGAGCCCCCGAATCGTGGCTTTAAATGCACCATCAACACCCCTGAAGAGGTCGTGTGCATGCCCGAGACCATCAATACTTATCGCTGCACGTTCCAAACCCGCTCTCACCAACTTCTTTGCCACTTCATCTGTTATCAGCGTTCCATTTGTCGCCATCACCACCTGCATATCAAACGAGGCGGCATATTCGATGAGTTCATATATATCAGGACGCAGTAGCGGCTCTCCACCTGTGAATGCGAATTTGACATGTCCAAGTTTCGCCGCTTCTTCGATCAGTTCAAAGCCTTCCTCCGTACTGAGCTCTCCAGGCGCTTCTTCACTGATTGAACAGTGTTTGCACCGCAGGTTGCATTGCTTTGTAACTGCCCATACGACCTCACCGGGCGAATAGCTGAAACAGCCGGTTCCTACGGCATCATTTGCAAAAATCTCATCCTTATGCGCTCTTATCCATGATCTTAACTCTAACTCCTTAGCATTCATCATTCCCTCTCTTCTTGAGGGTGGGCATCTCATATAAAATTATCTTTTTGTATTCATATCAGTAGACCAGCGATTATATGTCTAATCCCTATTGCATTAAGCAACTATACAACAATTCAAAGACAAAAGAGAAATAATAATTCCTTATATGTAATGCAAAACAGTTTTTATGTACGATGGTTCTTTATCATTGCTATCTCCTTTCTCCTCTCCAATACCAGTTCGTATATAGCCACTGCCAGCTTGTGACATTGAACTGCCGGGTCACCTCTCTTTGTAATGTACCTGTCAGCGCCTTGCTTTAGAGCCTCTTTTGCTATTCCCGGTCCTCCGGCACCGGTGAAGAGGATAAAGGGTATATTACCAAATTTGTCGTCGCTCCTGATCATTTCCAGGAACTCTATGCCATTCATCCCTGGCATCTTGTAATCTGCAATCACAACATCAAAAAATTCGTTATTAAGCTTCACCAGCGCTTCATCCACTGATGGCACACTGGTGATATCGAGATCGTTATTCGCTTCGCGTTTCAGGAATATCCTCGTTATCTCCAGGTGTGCAGGCTCGTCATCCACATGTAATACTCTTATCGGTACTACTCCAGCATTATAATCCTCTATCATTTCTGTCACCTTTGAATACATTCCCGGAAATAACTTAAATAGGTTTTTTAATAACCAAAGATTTTATAGCTATATTGTCAATTATGAGATCATTGTTTTTAATTCAATTATGCAAAGTTTGAATTCTTCTTTCCACTTCCCGCTCCAGTTCCCTCAGGCATAGTTTTACACGTTCCTCCTTAGCTCCCCTTAGCTTATCGTCCCGGTTCAGGTCATCTTCCCTCGCTCGCAGCATTCTCATGACCTCTTTCCTCGCAGGTCCTCCTGTTACATTGCGTCTGTTTATGTTTGAGACTATATCCAGTGCTTCCTTCACGCTCTCGGGCGTCAAACCCAGCTCGCTAACTCGCTTACCCGTGATACGAACGCTGAACTCATCAATTCGATTAAGGTCAGCATCTGCAATATTAGTTTCACCATGCTCATGCCCCTTCTCCTCAGCCATGCTTGCTACAATCCTGTATGCGGTTCTGAATGGCAGACCGGTCTCTCGTACGATTGTATCTGCCAGCTCAGTTGCGGTAGTGAACCCCACTTTTGCTTCGTATGCCATTCGCTCCTTCTTCAATTCCAGCTTCGTTACATAGCCCCGCATCACGGCTACCGAAGTCATGGAAATCTCGGTTGCTCGCAGTAGATGGGGCGTGACCTCCTGCAAATCCCTATTATACGAATACGGTAATGCCTTGCAGATAGAAAGAATGCTGAGTAAGCACCCATAGACCGAGCCGGCTCTTGCTCTAATGAGTTCTGCATAGTCGGGATTGCGTTTCTGCGGCATTATTGAACTCCCGGTTGCATATTCCTCAGGCAGAGTAATAAAACCAAATTCCGAACTGCTCCATAGTATTATCTCCTCCGCAAGCCTGCTCAGGTTCGTCATCAGGTTCGCATAGCATGAAACCGCTTCAATCACGAAGTCCCGCGTTGATACCGCATCCATGGAATTCTCCAGTACGGAATCAAACCCAAGTAGTTCGGCTGTTCTTTCCCTGTCAATGGGGAATCCAGTGGCAGCAAATGCGGCAGCACCCAAGGGACTCACATTTACACGCTCATATACGGCGATGAGCCGTGCGAAGTCGCGAGCGAAAGCATCGGCATGTGCGAGTAAATGATGTGCAAGTGTTGTTGGCTGCGCATGTTGCAGATGCGTATAGCCCGGCATCACGGTCTCAATATTCTCCGCCGCCCTCTCTATTAATGCTCTTCTCAGTTCGTTCAGTTCTTTCATCAACCGCAATAGTTCCTCTCGGAGTGCTATTCTTATGCACGTTGCAACCTCGTCATTTCTCGAACGAGCCGTGTGCATCCTTCCTCCCGCATTATCGCCTACTTCTCTCGTCACCCATGATTCTATTGCCGTATGGACATCCTCATAATTGGGGAGTTCGCGTTCTATAAAGACCTCCGACCGGAGCTGGAGATTCTGCAGGCTTTTGAGTATTGCTGCTGCTTCTTCTGCTCTTATTATACCACGCTCCGCCAGCATTACTACATGCGCCTTATCCACAACCAGATCGGCGTGAAATAGCCATCTATCCGCTTCCAGCGAGTGTATGTAATCCCCGTCCATCTTCTTTATGTATTTATATACAATACGCATTTAAAGGTGAAGCCATAAAACGCAAAAGGATAGAGGAAGTAGTGGTACGGGGAAAATAAAAATACCCGGGATGCTTTACATACTTGTTTCTTTTGTACCCTGGATTCTTTACTGGGTGTTGTGTGGTATGGGAAGCGTCATTGGCATCTTCACTCCTCTTGTAATTTCTTTGTTTCTCGTAACCACTCAAATCCGCAAACGGGAATTCAATCTGATGGACCTTACTTCTATTTTTTATTTCAGCATAGCTACGGCAGGCACATTTATTCTCGGCTTGAATGTATTTGTAAAAAGTAGCGGTTTTCTGGGTTATCTTGTCCTATCTTTCATGGCGCTATCTTCTTTAGCTATCAAGCAACCCTTCTCCTTACAGGTGGCGAAAAGAGACTATCCAGAAATTTACTGGAAGGACCCATCTTTTTTGGCTATAAACAACTTAATCACAATAGTTTGGGCAGCCATCTTTGTATCAAATGCAGCCATATTTTTGCTCCTTGCCAGACCTTTCACAATAGCACTCTCAAACATTTTAACCACCTCCGGTATAATTTTCTCAATTGTTTTCCCTTTGAAGGCACCTGCTTATTTCGCTACAAAGGAATTCAAGAAATATGACTGGAGAGTTGAAGTGAATCCACAAAATCCAAAAGGAGCGGACGAGTATGATGCTATCATTGTTGGTTCCGGGATAGGAGGTTTAACTTGTGGTGCTTTGCTTTCAAAAAGAGGATATAAAGTTTTAGTGCTGGAGCAACATCATCAAGTTGGGGGTTACTGTTCCTCTTTTGAGAGGAGAGGATTTGTATTTAACACTGGCGTAGAGGACGTAAGCGGTTTATGGGAGAGAGGTCCAGTCACTTATCTTTTGAGAGAACTCGGGCTGGAGAAGGGAGATTTGTTCGTAAGAAACACCACAGGATATATTTTCAGGGGGAGAGAAATAAAAGCAGAGAATCTGGAAGAGTTCATAAAACAGCTCTCGGATATGTTCCCGGCTGAAAGAGAAAACATTCCCTCTTTCTTCATAGAAGCTAAAAAAGCTTATGATGAATGTTATAAAGATACAGAAATTTACGGCACTCCTTTACCTGCCGAACTGATAGTAAAAGTCTTTGGAGAAAGAAAGCTTCTGAATTATCCCAAGGAACATCCACACTTCTACGACTGGATGAACAAAACCTACAAAGAGAAGCTTAATGAATATTTTAAAAACGAAGATTTAAAAGAGTTGCTTTGTGTTCTATTGGGCTACACAGGAACAGAGGCGGAGAAAACACCGGCAAGCAGTGCACTTACCACATGCGTTTCTTATTATCTTTACGGTGGTTATTTCCCAAAGGGAGGTGCGCAAAGGTTTGCAAATAGTTTAAAGGATGCCATTGAAAGCCGGGGTGGCAAAGTCCTGACAGGGTCTAAAGTGGATAAAATATTGGTTGAAGACGGAGAAGTTAGAGGAGTGAAAGTTGGAGAAGAGATTTTGAAAGCTCCAATAATTGTAGCTAATGCAAACGCCAAAACCACATTCTTAGAGCTTATCGGAGAAGATAAATTAGATAAAACGTTTGTTGAGTATATAAAAGGATTAAAAATGTCTCCTTCTTGCTTTATGGTATTCCTGGGTGTTGATATGGATTTATCTGACTATCCAACGCTCATTAAGGATCTGGACGGAGATTATGAGATTGTCATCAATTCAAATGCAGATCCAAACCTGGCACCAGAGGGCAACGCCAGCGCCAGCATTACAATATTAACGGATGCTAATTATTACGATTTCCCGGAGCGAGGAACGGAGGAGTATTCCAGTAAGAAAGTGAAGATGGCTGAAGCACTGATTCATAAAGTTGAAGAGGTTATCCCCGGGTTGAGCAGCCACATAATCGTTCGGGATGCAGCAACGCCAAAGACATTTGAGCGGTACACATCAATGCCTGAAGGAGCCCTATATTCCTTCGATCAATCAATTGGGGTTAAAAGACCATACTTTAAGACACCAATAAAAGGTCTATATTTAGCGAGCGCTTCGACTTTCCCTGGAGGGGGAATAGAAGCTGTCGTAATCTCAGGAATTATTTGCGCAAATGAGATATGTAACTGGGAGGTAAAAGCGGAATGGTAATAGAGTTTCGCACTGCGAATTTATTTTAATTAACAATACCAAGAATAAGAAGAGTAGGAAGAATAAGATAAGAATAAGGGTGTAATATTATGGAAGAAGAGGTAAAGACGAAGGAAGAAGTATTTGAAGTGATAAAAAATCAGAATGTGAAATTCGTTGGACTTTGGTTCACCGACATCTTGGGGAGATTGAAGAGCGTTTCTATTCCCGCTTCCGAATTAGAAACCGCCTTTGACGAGGGTGTGGGCTTTGACGGCTCCTCGATAAAGGGGTTTGCAAGGATTGATGAAAGCGATATGGTTGCAAAACCTGACCCTGCCACATTTCAGATCATTCCATGGCGATCAAAAGGGGATGTAGTTGCGAGGATGTTCTGTGATATTCAGAATCCTGACGGTAGTCCTTACGAAGGCGACCCGAGGTATATATTGAAGAGGAGTCTGGAACGGCTGGAGAGAGAATACGGTTATACCTTTTATGTCGGTCCCGAACTGGAATACTTTTATTTTAAGAATGGGAGAAATCCAGAGGTGCTGGATGAGGGTGGATACTTCGACTTGACGACACTGGATGCAGGAATCGAGATGCGAAGAGAGACAATCTTAATGCTGGAGGCAATGGGAATAAAAGTGGAGTACAGCCATCATGAAGTTGCACCTTCGCAGCATGAGATAGACCTCAGATATAGGGATGCGCTCACGATGGCAGACCAGGTAATGACTTATCGAATAGTGGTAAAGGAGATAGCACGGCAACACGGATGTTATGCCACATTCATGCCAAAACCCATATTCGGTGTGAATGGTTCAGGAATGCACACGCATCAATCCCTATTTAAAGGAGATAAAAACGCTTTCTTTGACCCGGATGACGAATATCACCTATCTGATGTAGGCAAAGGGTATATCGCAGGATTGCTTAAACACGCACCAGAAATAACATCTGTTACCAATCAATGGATAAATTCGTATAAACGGTTGGTCCCGGGATATGAAGCACCCGTGTATATTACATGGGCACGTCGCAACCGCTCTACGCTCGTTCGTGTGCCGATGTATAAGCCTAATAAAGAGAAAGCGACACGTGTGGAATTCCGCAGTCCCGACCCTGCATGCAATCCTTACCTGGCGTTTTCTGTGATGCTCGCAGCAGGCTTAGCAGGGATAAAAAACAGGTATGAGTTGCCGCCACCTACGGAGAAGGATGTTTACCTGATGAGCAATGAGGAAAGGAAGAGTGAAGGAATAAAAACGCTGCCCGGGAGTTTGATTGAGGCAATTACACTGACAGAGAAGAGTGAACTGGTGAGAGAAGCTTTAGGCGACCATATCTTCAACAACTTCATCACCTCCAAGCTCGTGGAATGGAACAGGTATCGTGTGAACGTCACGGAATGGGAGTTGAAGGAGTATTTATCGGTGCTGTGACTGTGATACTGTGATACAGTGACGCTTTTTCTTTTTGCCCAAAAGAAAACGCATTTATTTATATGCCATCATAACAATAACAATCAACAATCAATCATAACATGGGGCCGCGCCAGCTTAGCGAGAAGCTAAGCGAAAAGGCAAAGGAGATGGGATATCTACCCGAGGAGTTAGGCGTTGAACTACTGAGCAAGAGTTTAAACGAGGAACTGGATCCCGAGGGGCTTGTAGAACACTACCAATTCTTGAGTGAGAAATACCTTGATGAGGCGAGGGAACTATTGAAGAAAGGAGATTTGGTGCAGGCATCGGAGAAGTTTTGGGGTGCAACGGCATTAACAATAAAAATGTTGGCGGCAAAGAGAGGTTTGAAGTTAGAGGAGCATGGTAGTTTGTGGGCTTTTGTAAATGTGCTTTCCATAAAGAGCGGAGATAAAGATATCATCAGGTTCTTTAATACCGCGAATGCTTTGCATAAAAACTTCTATGAGAATGAAATGCCCAAAGAGGCAGTAGAGGTATCAGCAGAGGATATTGAGAAGTTAATAGAAAAATTGAGGAGAATCTCGTGAAACGGGAACAATTACTCGTTACTCGCAATAAATTCATTGATGCTTTATGAGTCTGAGTCCATGGGAAATAATTACAGAAATGCCCTACGATGAGCGAAAACCTCTTTTTCTCTACCGGGTAGCCCATCCTACTCATCCTTCCGTCTTTTTTATGTCGTTCATAACTTTTATGAAAAATTCTCAAATAGTTTTTTATATTCTCTTCCCCTAAGACAAGGAGGAAATATTAGTTTAGCGATAAAAAGGAAAAGGAGGAGAAGATAGCTTATGGCAAACGAAAGAAGCTTCCCGATATGCTGCTATTGCGGTGCGTGTGCGGCGTTCATACCAGATTTTGAGAAGTATAAGGAGGAAGAAGTGGTGTTTGACAAGGGCTGTGGCGGTACGGTGTCAAAAGGCTTCTGTTTCAGCTTCTGTCCGCGCTCATTCGCAGCTTGCCGTTTATGTGAAGAGGAGTGTCCGAGGAAGGATTATGGCGTATGTGATTTCAGTCCCTGTGCTTCCAGTCCCGAGGGACGAATTCTGGGGCACTATAAAGAAATAATAAGTGCAAGAGCAACGGAGGAGGGCATAAGAGAGGTGGGGCAGGATGGCAGTGTTATAACAGCAATGCTATGTGAAGCGTTAAGAAGTGGATTTATAGATGCCGCCGTTGTCGCTATACGGACAGAAGATTGGAAAGCCGAACCTTTTGTTGCCACCACACCGGAAGAAGTTTTGCGTGGCAGAGGTTCAAAATTCACTGCCTGCCCTTCTGTCCTGGGCGTATGGGAGGCAATAGACCGCGGGTATGAAAATATCGCAATGGTCGGCACGGGCTGTAATATAGAGGCGGTGAGGAGACTTCAGGCGTTACGTGACCCTGCTCTGGAGCTGGACCGTGTGAAGGTCTTAATCGGGCTTTTTTGCACCGAGGCTTTCTGGCACCGTGATCTGGTCATGTTCCTCGCCGAACGTGGGATAGAGATCAAAGAGGTAGAGCGGTTTTATGTTACAAAGGGTAAATTTATGGTGGTTACAAAGGACAAAGAGTACAGTATTCCAACAAAAGATATGGAATCTTGCGCACGGGATACATGCAGGATATGTGAAGATTTCACCTCACAGCTCGCCGATGTTTCCGCAGGCTCGTCTGGTTCGCCAGAAGGATACACGTCATTAATAATCCGGACAAAAGCGGGAGAGGAGCTCGTAAGTGTATCAAAAAGGGCAATAGAAACGAAGAAGCTGGATGATGCGGGTATAAAAAAAATGGAAAGGCTCGCTTTTAATAAGAAGATGAGGAATTATGGTATGATACTGGACCAGATGGGGATTTGTTCTGCGTGTTTAACCAATCCGTATTCTTTTACGTTGCAAGCATCACATTAAGGGGTGATTGAAATGGCAGATATATATGCAAATGCGAGGTCTACCACGGGAACGTCCGTGAGAAGGAGAGATGTGAATGCACTGAGTGGAATGTGTCCGATATGCGTGAAGGAGTGCACGGTGCTATGCGAAGTTGGTAAGAGCGCGTTCAGGGGACGAGAAGTATTATATCCGGAGCCAGAGCAATTTGGATGGAGTACTGCCGCGTCGAACAAGGATTATGGACTCGATTGGTCTGACTTCAATATCCTTTCGCGGTTGCGAGGCGCGGAAGGGATTGAACCAGAGCCGGATGTCGCTTTGTTCCATAACGTGGATATAGAATCGAAGATAGGGGGTATTCCGTTGAAAATACCGCTGGCAACGGGCGCATTCGGGTCCACCGCGGTAGGAGAAAACAACTGGGATGCACTTGCTATCGGCGCCGCACTCTCAGGAGTAATAATAATTATCGGGGAGAACGTTTGCGGTGTTGATAAAGAGTCGGTATTCACGAACGGGAAAGTGACGCGCTCGCCGGAGATGGAACGGAGGGTGAGACTTTTCAAGGAATACTGGGACGGCAAATACGGTGATATCGCAGTGCAGACGAATGTGGAAGACCAGAGGTTCGGCGTGGACGAGTATGTATTGTCAAAACTGGAAGTGAACATAATAGAGAGGAAATGGGGGCAGGGCGCAAAGGCGATAGGTGGTGAAATACGTGTTTCTTCGCTTGATAGGGCACTGGAACTGAAGAAGAGGGGATATATTGTGCTGCCAGACCCGGAAGAGCCTGTGGTTCAAGAAGCGTTCAAAAATGGGTTGTTCAAGACATTTGAGCGGCACAGTCGCGTGGGATTTCCGGAAGAGCGCGATTTCGTGGAGGATGTCGAATGGCTTCGTAGCATAGGAGCAAAGCATGTAACGATAAAGACCGGTGCTTATCGCCCTGTTGACGTTGCATGGACGATGAAAGTGGCATCAGAAGCAAAAGTGGATTATATAACGTTTGATGGAGCAGGTGGAGGGACGGGGATGAGTCCGGTGCCGATGATGAATGAGATGAGTACGCCCACCGTGTATTTGGAAGCGCAGGTATTGAAGTGTGCGAGGATATTGCTCCGTGAAGGGAAATACGTGCCTGATATAAGCATGGCTGGCGGGTTCGTCAACGAGACACAGATATTCAAGGCGATAGCGCTTAGCAATTTCGACGGGAACAATGGCAAAGGACCCTTCGTGAAATCTATCACGATGGCAAGGTCGCCGTTGACGGCAGCGATGAAAGCTCTTTATTTCACCGAACTCGCAGAAAAGAACAGGTTACCGAGGGATTTTGCAAATAAATATGGCAACAGCCCGGAAAAGTTCTTTATCGCTGCTGATGAGATAAAAGGGGAATATGGCGATAGAGTGGGTAAGGAGATACCATGGTCTGCGGTTGGTGTTTACACGTATCTCAGCGAGAGGTTGGGACTGGGTTTAAAGCAGTTGCTCGCCGGCACTCGCAAGTTCAAACTGGATTTGATAGACCGTGGCGATATTGCGGCACTTAGCAGGCTTGCTTCGGAGGTCACGGGGATACCAATGATGCATGAAATAGAGGCTGAGTTGTTTGAGGAGATACTAACATCTTAACATCGTAGTGCTAAGGCAAAGGGGGGGTTCTGTCCTCCCCACCCCTATGGGTGAAGTTTATAATGCTCAAATACAATCTGCTCCACCATATAACGGTTAAAGGTTGAATAATAATAACCGATAGTATCACGCTAATTATACCGCCGATATGGGGGATAGCGCCTAAAGGCATAACGATTGTAGTTATTACGAGTACAATAAGCCATAACAGGAAGACCGCGACTTTATTGTGCATAAAAGCTACGAAACCGTTTTTAATACCTTCTATTGCACCGACATCGTCTATAACAACGGAATATCTGGGAAGTGCAAATATTATACTGATGAGCAGGAGATAAACTATCATAGCGAGAAAACCCAGTCCAAATAGTGCCAATGCCATAACCGCTTCCTCAGGTGGTAGCTCCGAGAGTGCCCTTAGTTTTGGGAGAATGTATAAGATGCCGGGGATCAAGAAGACAATACCACCAAGAGAAATCAAACCAATAATAAAGTCAGTGAAGAACAGACTTATGAACTTCCGCTTACCGTATTCGATCATGTGATAGAGGCTGGTACGTCCGGTTTCTGTTGCCTCCTTAGCCATACCGATCGCTCCAGCCCGGAAAAAAGCATCTATCAACCCGCATAAAATTACTGTGACGATAAAGGCGATAATGATTATGACTATGCTCTGAATGATTTGGGGCTGAAGCTGCGAAATAACATCAGGGGTGATTTCATCGGGTTTTGTAAGGTATGGTACCAGCGAAGGAATTGATGCCAGTATGGCACCGCCCATGATTATAATTGCCAGTATGGATGTTAGTATCGAACTAAACACAAAAGGAAGGCAAATGCACAAGTTCTCCTTCCACGTGTCGAACCCCCTTCTGATTACACTGCCAATGTCTTCTACCATGTCAGGTCATGTAATGCTAATCTTCACAGTTAAAAAAGCCTTTTCAATTACTGTCTTGAAAGTAAAACTGAAGTATTGACCACGCAAAAATCTCGATCACTTCTGCTGTTCAATTCACCTTTTGCAACCGAGCCGAACAAAAGGACCGCAAGAACATTCTCATCATATTCTAAAAAAGCAAAAACTATTTTAAAACAGACTGAACGCTTCGTATAGCGATGCAAATTCTTTAAAGAGAAAGCATCCCTATCAATTTTCCCATTTTGAAGTTATTCCCTGGAGATATGCTGTTGAGGAAAAGCGAATTTTATCTCCAATTTTCATCCCTCTTTTCTCCTTCTAATCAGATATGCCACTGTCAGCAATCCTGCAATTGCGAATATCGCTTCAAATCCCGGCACACCACCAACTCCCGATTTCTGTACAGTCTCAGCAGCAACAGTCCCGGTTGAAGCCTGGAATGCACCGCTTACCATTACCTTATCTCCCTCTTGAATGTCTCCCAAACCGCCTTCATAAACAACTGATATCATACCAGTTCCATCGTCTAATGCGAATGTATATCCTTTTCCATAAACGGTTTCTATATCACGAATAGTTCCTGATACTACCACAGTTCGCTGGTCATATTTTGTTGCCAGCGCCTTCAGGTCTATTATTTTAACAGAACCAACACTTGCGTGTTTTGCCAGTTCCAAAGCATCATCAGCCCAGGACCTTGCGTATTCGTAATTTCCTTTGTCTAAAGCATCTCTTGCATCGTTTAGCTTACTTTCTGCATCGGTTACGTCAGCACCTATGGATTTCGCTTCGTCAATTTCCGATTGTGCTGATTCTATGTAGCCTGCTGTTTCATAAGCATCATCAGCCATCTTCTGAGCGTTCTGTGCGAGTTCGTAAGCTTCATCGTATTTTTCGAGTTCATAAGAATCTTCTGCTCTGCTTAAGGCTTGCTCAATTAGAGATGTGTCTACATTCTTGCGTTTTAATGCGTCTATTTTTGTTGAAACGGAATTTATTAACTTTGATGCGGTCTCTTTGGCGAGGGATACTGAAAGCCAATCTATAATGTTTAACCCCAATTTTTTATTGTCATATTCGTAAAGATTTTTGATTCCGTCGTTGTTTTCATCTATGCTTAATAAAAACCCAACACTTCCAGCAAAGACTACTTTACCTTTTACATATTCAGTTACTGCAATGAAAGGCGGATTTTCACCTTTCTTATAATATTCGCCCCTGTATCCTGTATAGGAATCTTCGTCTCCAGAAATTACAACGTCCACTGAGGGGTCGCTGATAGTTAATGAGCTCGGGAATCCTTTACAATTGGTGATTTCATATACATCTTTTGTTATTGGATGTTCTTTGATGAAAGGTCTGTGAAAAATCGGGCAACCTTCACCTTCTCTACAACCCGGGTAACGATTAGTAGGGTCATATATAATATCGTCATTCAGCTTAATTCCAAATTCTTTCCCTATTCGATTAACTTGAGCTTTTTCTATGGAAAGATGAGTGTAATCAACCCAGGACCATCCACATCCAAATAAGAAAAGTCCTCCACCATCAGCAACAAATTTCTTTAGCGCTTTTATCTCATCGTCAGTAAGTAATTTAACCCCTTCGTCAAAGGAATATTTTCCCACAAGTCCGTTTGGTAAAACAAAAATATCATAATCTTTTAATTTATCATACGTGATTGGTCCATCAGTTACTCTATCTACCTGATATCCCTTATTACGCAACTCTTTGGCGAAATCAGCCAAGCCGGCATCTATATAGTTATACCAAGACTGATGATGTGATTCATCGAATAAAAATTTTTTATTGGTAGTATCCTCTGCGCTCACTATCCCAATAACACAACCAACTGACACAGCTCCTAACACCAAACATATTAGCAACATTCCCATCACAGTTTTTCTTTTCATCTCCTTTTGATTTTTGTTTTCGTTCATTTTTATCACAAACCTTTTCTTAGAAAGAAAAGGTTTACCAAAAGAACCTTATTGCAGGTATCCAGTCATAATAAACCCTCCCATTTGCATCCCCAAATGAAGAGCAGTTTATCCTGCCATTTGGTGTGAGTAAGGATGTATTATGATGAATCTGTGGATAAGAGCCCGTTATTATTGTGAATTTATACTCCTCATCTGCGTACAACTTGAAAGGTTCAGTGAAAGAAAGATT
This sequence comes from Candidatus Methanophagaceae archaeon, assembly GCA_003194435.1. Taxonomy (GTDB): domain Archaea; phylum Halobacteriota; class Syntropharchaeia; order Alkanophagales; family Methanospirareceae; genus G60ANME1. The sequence continues at coordinate 40,282 of PQXC01000011.1, forward strand.
ATGCCAATCTCCTCCATAGCCTTCCCATGGTAAAGTCTCGATACCCCATGAATCGTTATAAATCCTTGCGTATTCCGTATGACCGCCGGTGCCTGAGCAGGGATAGGTGTAAAGTTTGGACACATTAATCGTTTGATTTGGTGTGATTATGCCTGTATGGTTTCCCATTATGCTTGGGTATGGATTTTCGCTTGGACCTGTGTCAAAAACATTTTCTGTTGGTGCAAAGTAATTCTCAAAAGGCTTCATCAGCGGATAATTGTCGTTATCTGAATCTACGGGGTAATATGTATCACCAATTCCATCGTTGTTTTCATCTGTTCCGTTATAATCGCTCCAGTAGTTGCCGAGATAGTTCTCGTAAGTTTTTCCTTTATAGGTGTAGGTTATTTTTTCGGTGGAGTTCCAGATGTTGGTTGACCATACAGAATAAACATTATCTGTGTTGTTTATGAAGTTGTTAATATATATGACGTTGTTATTGCTTGAAGAGTGCAGGATGATGCCGTATTCGTTGTACAATGCGTTGTTATTTATGATGCTGTTGTTATTGGAATCCCCATAGAGGATAATTCCCTCCGTGTTATTCGAGGCGTTATTGTTTGTGATGATATTGTTGGAAGAATCAAATAGAATGCGGATTCCAAACTCGTTGTTCAAGACATCATTGTTTATAATGCTATTATTTGAAGATTTATCATAGAGGCAAATTCCTTCGTACTCATTATTCGAGGCATCATTGTTTATAATGCTGTTGTTAGAACAATAAGAGAGGAGACGGATTCCATCAAAACTATTGAAGCTAACGCTATTGTTTATGATACTGTTATTGGAAGAATAAGATAGATGAATTCCGTCAAAGTTTTTCGAGACATTATTTTCAATGAGCGTGTTATTGTTTGATAAAGAGGACAAAGATATTCCGTCATTCTTCGAGTTTGTTATGTGATTATGATTGAGTATGGTATTGTTTGATGCAACTAAAACAATACCTGCTGAATTGTTAGCCACTTCATTATCAAATAAAATATTGGTATTGCTCCAAAATAATCCGAAACCGTCTAATTTGTTTGAATTTGCAGTATTTCGTGTTGCCGTGTTATGGTTACTACCAGCAGTTATTACAATGCCTCGGTATCGATTTAAATTCGCAGTGTTGAATGTTATCTGAGTATAAGTAGAATTAAATAAATAAAACCCATCTATGTTATTATTTGAAGCATTGTTATTTGATATTATATTATTGTGTGCATCTACGAAAGCAATTCCTCGACCATTCATTTTGACTGTATTATTTGCTATTGTATTATAACTACTGTTAGCATGTAAATAAGCGCCATCAGCAGTGTTATTTGAAAAAACATTACCTTTCAGGTTATTGCAATGAACATCTGCAAGAGCTATCCCACGATTATTGTTCAACGCAGTATTGTTAATTATTTGATTATAACCCGAATTAGCGTGTAAATAGATACCATCCGCAGAGCTATTCAAAAGAATGTTCCCCTTCAGCACATTATTATGGGCATCTGCAAGAGCTATTCCACGATTATTTGCTTTAGCTGTATTATTTGTTATTCTATTGTAACTACTATTAGCATGAAGATAAATTCCATTACTATTATTCAATAATGTATTATTTTCTAAAATAGTATTGCTTGAAGATGATAGAGAAATCCCATTATCGTTGCTTGAGGCAATATTGCCAATTATTCTGTTATTATCGCTATTTGATAAGTAGAGCCCATTAACACTGTTAACGATCTTAAAACCATTAATAGTGCAATTATCAGCAGTAACAGTAATGGCATTTCCATTCCCACCTGCATCAACTACTGGATAATCAATTCCTGTTAAATTAATTGACTTATCCACATCCACATTCTCATTATAAGTCCCAGCGTCCACCGTTATCGTATGCCCATCCTTTGTATCGTAATCATCAATCGCAGCCTGAATAGATGAGAAGTTCTCGCCTGTGTTTAAGTTATGAACTGGAAGCCCTGTTACTTCATAGAGCGCCACTTCATCCCACCATGCAGTCCCGGTTCCCGCATTAAAATCGAATAAGAACCAAAGCCAAGTGCAATCTTTGGGCATCGGCGAGAGAGTGAAAGGTTCGCTTTCGTAGTACCACCAATTTTTTGTTCCATTGACATAACCTATTTCTTTCACATAACCATCTGCGGGTGTCCAACCAGTATCATCAACATAATCAAGACCAATTACCACACACCCTTCTACATTTTCTGTTTTAATCCACCCACTTATCTTATATGTTTTCCCTAGTTCTAATTTTCCCGTTACATTCTGATAAAATCTCCCAAGGTTGCTTTTTTCCATTTCAACCCCTTTTACACAATAACTTCCACTAACAGCGCAAGTGTCCACCGAATAATCCGCAGTTCCTCCCGTTTGATACCAGTATCTCAATCTTTCTTCAAAGTTCGAATTTAACAGCAGGTTTTCTATCAACTCTATTTCAACCTCCCCATGAGCAGATTCTGCTGGCGGTGCATCACCTGGATTCTTGGGACAATCTATCCATGCTTTTAATTTTACCGTACCTGGCGTGCCCATGCCTATACTACTGTTTGCAATCACTTCTGCTTCAAATTCGTTATCAGGACGTATAGGAATATCATTAAGTTCTGGATGTAGCACATCGTTAATGAAAATATCAACTGTGGAGCCCGTGGTGACCACACCCTTTATATTAAACGCTTCGCCGATTACTACTGTCCGTGGTATATCAAAGTAAACTTTCTTTTCTCCTTTTACTTTTATCAACCAGACAGAACCAGCGCCGTTAGACCTTGTCAAGCCTGTAATGATATATCCACCATCTAAAGTATGCTGAATTGAGTAGCCTTCATCCCGGTCCGACCTATCAAAGGTTCTATCCCATACTTTATTTCCGTCTGCATCTGTCTTTATCAGCCATACATCATAAAGCCAAACACCATAAGAATACCATGCCCATGTAGTACCTGCAACGATAAATCCTCCATCTAACGTCTGCAGGACTGAGGATCCTGCTGCACCTGCACGCGCACTATACGGTCCAAAGGTTTTATCCCATACTCTATTTCCATGTGAATCAGTTTTTATTAGCAAGACATAAGGACCCCAACCTCCACTACCTGTGATAATAAATCCTTTATCTGATGTCTGCTTGACCGAGTAGCCATAATCCTCCACACTTACTCCAAATGTTTTATTCCATTTTTCGTTTCCATTTTTATCTGTCTTTATCAGCCAGACATCCCTAAAACCCGCTCCGTAAGACATTGTATAACCCGTAATAATATATCCTCCATCTGATGTTTGCTGGATTGATCGACCACTATCCTCTTCAGGCCCACCAAAAGTCCTGCTCCACACTTTATTTCCATTAGAATCAGTCTTTATCACCCAGACATCACTAGAACCAGCGCCGTAAGACCCTGTAGAACCCACAATGATATATCCTCCATCCGAAGTCTGCTGGACTGCGTAACCATAATCGTAATCTGGCCCCCCATAAGTCTTACTCCATTGCTTATTTCCAATAGAATCAGACTTTATCAACCAGACATCATAATAACCAGCGCCGTAAGACCATGTAGAACCCGCAATGATATATCCTCCAGTTGATGTCTGCTGAACTGATTCGCCCCAATCACGATATGCCCCACCAAATGTCTTGTTCCATTCTTCGTTCCCGTTAGAATCGGTCTTTAATAGCCAGATGTCATTCTTACCAGCGCCGTAAGAATATGTCTCCCCTGTAATGATAAATCCCCCATCCGATGTCTGTTGGACCGACTTGCCGCTATCATAACTTGACCCACCAAAAGTCTTGTTCCACTCTTCGGCGGGTAGCGTTGGCGTTGGCGTTGGTTCCAACGAATAAACCTTATTTCTCGCATCAGGATAATTCGCTACGGTATAATACTCAGTCGCCTCCGCAACCGTTTCCGGCTCGATGCTGAACTCATCCACAGTAGCCAGATAACCCGGCTGCGTATTAATATCAAACCGATTCGCAGCCCATTTCGCAGTATGGTCTTTGCTATAAAGCGTCAATCCAAAATTCTGGTCGTTCACAAACGAAGCCCAGTATTCAGTAGGATAAAAATACGTATTCGCAGACCCCGGCGACTGTTGGGGTATGCTGAGTTCAACAACGGTATCGTTTGTCCACGGCTTGCTGCCATTATACGTAATGCACCTGTACAAACTCTTATTAACGTATGCGCAAGGAAACTCCTGGTCGTAGAACGTATGAACCTCAGTTCCCCAATGTGTCATTCTATAATCCACCTTTACAGCTTCGCCTTCAAGCGAGACCCATTGCTCCACATACACGTCTGCAAGCTCACCGGTATTCCAATCGCGTGGCTGTGTTTTCGTATAAATCAGATTCGGCTGAGCCGTATAATCCTGAACAGGACTGCCCTTATCTTTTATATCTCCACCCTGAACCGGATTCCACGCACTGCTATTGTCATAGAACGCAACCTGAGCAAGCCTGCCTGCATCGTGGTCATCTATCAGATTGAAACCCTGATGGCTGATTTCACTTATTGCACCGCCCCAATCCAGATTGACGCCAACTCTGATTATGCCGTTATCTAAATATTTCAGAGTTGGCGGGATATTATAAGCGAAGAAGAATTTTTGCGTGCCAGGTCGGTAAACGCCAATGTTGGAGTCGCCATCTCCGTTCCAGCTACCGGTGATTGGGATATCGCCGTTATTTCCATAAGGATAAGGAGTAATATCCGCCTGGCTGCCGGTAAGATTCAAATCGAAATAAAAAGTCGGGTTGTTCCAGTAATCCGGGTCGTATGCACGATAAACACCGACATCGTCATCGCCGTCCCAATCCCAGTCTCCTGTAATTGGAGTATCGCCAGACAGACCAAAAGGAACATCTTTGAACGAAGTTGCAGTAGAACTGCCCAAATTGAGCAGATATAAGTAAAATGTGCTGTTAGCAGGATAGTAGCCGCCGATGTCGTCGTCACCGTCCCAATCGCCTGCAACCGGTATATCGTCTGGATAGTAACCAAAAGGAATTGTTTTGTCCGCTGCACCAACTTCATAAGGCAGGTCTGCCCAGTTTCTCGTTACTAAGTAAAACGTTGATTGCTCAGCGCCATCTTCTTTCGGGCGGAACACGCCTATCTCGTCATAGCCGTCACCATCCCAATCGCCTATAACTGGTATATCGGTTGTCACACCGAATCTGACTGTTTTCCCGTCAAATGTGAATTCCGCGGTGCTGGTGTTGTAAATGCCAGGTGTGTCTGTGCCGTTTGCAGTTAAATCTGCGGTGAGTGGGATTAGAACATTTTCTGCTGTTTTAATATGAATAAACCGATGATGAGTAGTACCCAATTGCCAGTCGGCATGCCATACGCAGGTTGTATGAGCTGCTACCTTGCCACTGCCAAGATAGAGCGCCACATGGTCCCACCATCCATCTCCGTTCCAATCGTAGTTGATAACATCACCTTTCTCTAATTGATCAATTGAAGTTTTTTGTTCAGCAAAATCATTGTTAAGTAACCAATCGCCGAGGGCATCTGCACCTGCAATACCATATGGTCCGGTTGGAAAATCTCTACGCACCTCCAATCCGCCACCTTGCTCATTTGGTTCGCTACCGATGCAACACGATACAAAATGAGCACAATCATAGCCTGTCCAACCCACAATATTCGTTCCCGGTGAAAGTGTAATATATTTTGAGGACGTATTCCAAAAATAACCATCACTACAAACTTCATCCCAGTATTTTTGGGCATAATTATACGCTGATTGGCGGCTATATGATGAACTCACAGGTCCAAGTGGCAAAGACTGGTCAGCGAAGGATACATGTACAAGCCTGCAATCACTCCATCCAGAAGAGCTAACCCCAAATAAGTACTCCGCTACCGGAGATGAAACATCGATTATCGATCTTCCACCATCGCCACATTTCGCTCTGGCATTATCAATTACCCATTGCACTGGTCCCCAATCCTCGATTGACGCGACAATCGCCTTATTATTTGCCTCTATTAAAACCTTCTTCTTATACCACCATGCCTTACCACCAGGTTGCGAATAGTCCCACCTCATAGCAACATAATACTCTGATACCCTTCCGCCATACGCACTAAATGCACCTTCGCCCGGGGGGCAATAGAATGTAGTCAGGTAATTCCATTCAGCAGGCAGTGTATGTCCTTCAAGCTCAGTCGCCACTTGCGCTGAGGATACAAGCTCGCCACTTGAAAGAAGAGCCACTGTAAGAGAAAATGCAAAAATCACTACAAACCCCCAAACCTTCACGCTTTTCTTCATCTTAAATCGCCATTCTCAGGTATATGCTTATCAAAGGGTATAATAAACCTTCCGATTTTTTTCACATTCGTCCTCATGAATTTCTGGATGGTCAAAATCATCTTTGTCTTCTGTGTTCTGTGTAAAAATCAGAATGCGTAAATCCTGCAATCACCCTCCTTAAACGGAGGATTTGCAGATCCCAATATCATTTCTGCTTTCGTTGAAGCATCGCTTGCATTGTATCACTCATCTTGGCGATCCTCTAAGTACCTTTGGCCCTTCCTTGGTCAATAATGCATGCACTCTGTTCTTTATCGAGGTCCTTAAACGAACGAGACTTGCCCTATGCCCCACGATCGCGGATTTACCAGGAATCGTACTAAACCATTCTTTTTGCCTTTCTTAACCCTTTTACTTGTGCCTTCTCCGGTGAGTGGTCATATCCGCTAAGAAAAGGTTTTTGGCACTTTCAAGTTCTGTACTTTGCAATTTAACCTTAACCCACCAGAATTCCGAACTTGTCACACAGTTCCATTACTAAAGGGCGTTTCTCAAGCGTAATCAGCGCCTTCTGCACTTTCTTCAAGCCCAACTTCTTTATCGCCAATTCCGCTTTGTCATTGAATCTTTCAATGTCCTCTTCTTCGGCATATGATTTTATCTCAAATATCAGGCTTTCCGTATCTGTTACACATAAATCAATCTCGTAACTTCTCCCTTTTGGTCCTATTAAACCCTCATCATCCGTTATCTTCTTTCTCATCATGATGTTCTCCGGCTTCACTTCCCTGCCCAGAGCGATCCTTAAAGTTCCTGCAACCGCATCCTCAAGACTTCGCCCTGCTCTTCTTTGAAATCCCCCTACCACTATACCAACCCAATCCTTCAAATCTTTAAAGTCTCTGTCCACCTTATCAAATCTATGATACACTTCTTCAAAACGCTTATCCATCGCTTCAAATCTGCGATACACCTCCTCGAACCGCTTATCTATCACTTCAAATCTGCGATATACCTCTTCGAACCGCTTGTCAATCACTTCAAACCTGCGATACACCTCCTCGAACCGTTTATCAATCACTTCAAACCTGCGATATACCTCTTCGAACCGTTTATCAATTGCATCAAATCTTTTATCAGCAGCTTCAAATCTCCGATTCATATCCTCACGCATCTCTTCAAAGCGTTTATCAAGAGCTTCAAACCTTTTATCAGCAGCTTCGAATCTGCGATTCGTATCCTCCCTGAATGCTTTTAATTCCTGCAGTAGCCTTTCAAATCGTTCATCACTCTTCTTCATGTACTCGTAAAACTCGCTCCTTATTACGAATTCATCAGATAATATCTTACATATCTCTGTTCTGAGCTCCGGATGCTCTCTCAAAAGCCCCGGTAAACTCTTCACCACTTCTTCCGCTGTTACCATGATTCCACCCCTTTTAACAAATTACTCAATTTACTTTACTCTACCTTCTTTCTTCCTTATTCCTTACTCTATTAACTATTTATTCCATCGGGGCGTTTAAATATTTTTCACTTTCACTTTCACCAACATTCCTATCTCTGGCTCAGTGAACACTTTGTGAAGTGAATAAGCTATAATAAAGCCTGTTCAGTTTACTCCTGCCTCGCTCGAGCATGAAGTTCGCCTTCGATACGATAAAATCCAGGTATGGTTCGCTGCAAAATATCACTCCCTCTTTGCCCACCGGGACATCCATCCTCTCTGTACTCATTATCTCCACCATCACTCGTTTCATGGTGATGGACTTTATCCCACTATACTTGAAGCCCGACGCAATTGCAAGGCTCAGTAGTTGCTTCGCTTTCTCTATGCTCGCGCACGAGACATGCAATATCGGCGATTGGGACATCAGCCATAACTCGCCATCAGCGTCTTTCCACGTTCCCATCGCTTTTAATACCTCATCCTTGCTCACTTCCCGATGCCATTTCGCAATGAACTCTGCTTCTTCCTTCGCTCCTATCTCGGGTATGCTTATCAGAACGACCCTGCCGGAGCAGCTACTCGTTGTGAAGTAGTCATCAAAACCATTTAATAACTCTATCAGCCCCGCTATATCATCATCTGCACCCTCTTTGTCCAATCGCTCAAGCGCCTTCCTCTTCTCCGTTTCAAATATCCCCATTCCCATGCATACATCCTGAGGTGGGAAAAATCCGGAAGTTATTTATATTACCTCGCACCACTCACATATAAAACAAAATGTTCGAGATGGTGGATGTATTCCTCGGGGTTGGAATCGCTATCGCATTCACAATACTGATGTGCCTGTATAGGGCGGTGCGTGGACCGGGAGTATTTAATCAGGTAGCGGCGGTGAATGTGATAGGAACGAAGGTGATTGTGCTCCTTGTTGCCATTGGATATATCTTTGAAAGACCGATGTTCGTGGATATCGCACTTCTATATGCTGGCTTGAACTTCGTTGGTACACTGGTTATGGCTAAGTATCTGGAGAGGGGGGAGATATGCTCGGCATAGGCGTAACAGATATAATATCCATAATCTTCATGGCTGGTGGGATATTCTTCATGGTTACAGGAGCAGTGGGATTAATACGATTACCGGATTTTTATACCCGGCTGCACGCAACCGGGAAATGCGATACGCTTGGTGAAGTTCTTCTGATCACTGGCTGCATGATATTCCAGGGCTGGTCGTTCGTCAGTGTAAAGCTCCTCTTCCTCATATTCTTTATATTCATGGCTAATCCCGTGGGCACACATGCGATAATGAAAGCGGCGTATTATACGGGTCTGAAGCCCTGGAAGAAGGGAGAGGAGCGGAGGTGATGTGATGATATGATGAAGCGGAGTACAGTTGCCATCTTCATTGTCATGTTCGTCTTCTGGGTGCTCTTATCTGCCTGTATCAATCCACTTAAGGGGCACTATGACCATATTCGTATCGTTGTGGGTATGATATGTGCGGCAATAGCAACTTCGGTCTCTCGTGACCTCCTGATAACGGGCAAGGAGGACATGACACTGCGTAAGACCCTCCGGCTACTGCTGTACATACCGTGGGAGCTGTGGCAGATAGTTCTGGCGAACTTCGATGTTGCTTATCGCGTGCTACATCCAAAGATGCCAATAGACCCGCGCATAATAGAATTTGATACTACTCTGAGGAGTGATTTCGCACTCACCACATTAGCGAATTCCATTACTCTCACACCGGGTACGATAACGATAGACGTGGAGCCGGAGCGAGGCAGGTTCCTGGTGCATGCAATCGCGTCGAAAGCCGCAGATGCTCTACTCGTTGACCAAACGATGCAGAAGAAGGTTGCACATGTGTATATGGAGGAAGGAGGAGGGGAGTGAAGAGATATGATAATCCCGCTTGATCTCATTGCATTGTTCTTCCTCGTGGTAATTGCGCTCGCAGCGATAACAGTGAGAGACCTGTTAGCAGCAATCGTGCTATTAAGTGCTTATAGCTTTATTATCGCCACAGTGTGGGTGGAGATGCATGCAGTGGATGTCGGATTTACCGAAGCCGCAGTAGGTGCGGGCGCGACTACAGCCTTCCTGATTGCGACACTGGCGCGAACAAGGAGGTGGGAGAAGAGATGAAGGCTCTTACAGCTTCTGCATTAATGTTCGTGATACTCCTGGGCGCTCTATTTATCTATGTTGCGGAGGATATACCAGCATTTGGAGACCCGTATTCACCTGCTAATCGGTGGGTCAACCTCTCCATCGGTATAGATGCCCGGAGCCATGTGGTGGAGAGTTTGAACCATGGAGTAGTTCCTGATATATTGGTGCGCGAAATAAAGAATCGTGGATTACCGCTACCTGAGGGTTATAAGGTAGAGCGAGGAGGAGAAGAAGGCTGGAAAGGCTGGGATATACTGATTCCAAAAGGAGAAATGTTCTATCCGAACCTGGAGAAGTATTATTTCATCATGAACGAGGGTAATAGATTGTGGATTTATCGCTATTCGGTTCCGGTGCGGTGGGAAGAGAGATGTGAGGAGGAGATAGGCGTACCGAATATGGTGACTGCAGGTCTCGCAGATTATAGGGGTTACGATACACTCGGTGAGACCACAGTCATATTCACCGCTGGCGTTTCTGTTATATTGTTGCTAAGGAGGCGAGGCAAGTTATAAGTTATGAGAGTGAGAGGTAAAGGTAAAGAGCACGGGCAAGAGCAGAAGCACAAGCGTGATGTTATTGTAACCACTATCGCACGGTTGATGATTCCGTTTATACAGATGTACGCGTTGTATGTGATGGTGGGTACAGAAGGAGCAGGCGGGGGATTTCAGGGCGGTGTGGTATTTGCTGCTTCTTTCGTGCTCTTCGTCACGGCATTTGGAATCACAAGAGGGCGCAGAAGGTTACCTGAATCGTGGAATGCTGCACTTAGCAGTCTGGGGTTATATTTTTATGCAGGTATTGGGCTGTTATGCATAATTCTTTCACTTTTCAGTGCTCAATATCTAAATTATGGCGCACTTCCGCTATGGGAGATAATAGGTCGCCCGGAGACGCGGGGACTGATGATAACATTTGTTGTGGAGGTAGGGATAGCGATAACAGTTATGGCGGTTTTTACATCTATATTCTTCGATCTCGCATGGAAGGGAGAAGAGGATAAAGAAGATAATAAAGAAGAAGGGGGTGAATAAAGACAGAGATGCTGGAATGGCTAATTGCGGAGGTATTTGCGAAGTATAATTACTGGGTCTCCATCGTGCTGATGCTCATCGGGTTCTATGCAATGATAGCAAAGGACAATTTAATGAAGAAGATCATCGGGTTGAATATATTCCAGACAGCAATTATTCTCTTCTTTATATCGCTTGGTGATGTCTCAATAGGGGGCTGGGGCGGAGGAGTGACCGAGCCGATAGTGAAAGGAGCACTTCCATGGGAAACAGGGGAAGGAGGGGCTGTGTATGCGAATCCACTGCCACATGTGCTCATGCTTACAGCGATTGTGGTGGGAGCGGCGACAACTGCTGTTGCACTCGCACTTGTGATAAGGCTACATGAGGAGTACGGAACGATAGAGGAGAGTGAGATAATAGAGAAGGAGCGGGAGAGGGAGCTCCCATAACCATCCCATTCCATAACCTGATACCTAATTTTTGCATGACGGAAGGAGCAGGTCACCTCGTCACTCTTCTCGCTCGCATCTTGAAGAAACGTTGTAGTGGTATGTAAAACGGCTCACTCGTATTTACCTGGATTATATCCACCCCTATTCGCTTCATACTCGCAAAAAAGGCATCTTGCTTAGCCTTTACCAGTTCGGTATATCTTGCCCGGAATTCCGGGTCAGACGTATCCACGAGCATTTGTTCACCGGTTTCCTGGTCTTCCAGAAACGCATAGCCTATATCCGGGATTTGGGCTTCTCGCATATCGGTGATATTCACAAGAATCACATCGTGCCTGTTCTTGAGCTGTTTAAGCGGGCGCTCAAAATCTGGTGCTAAGAAATCAGAGATGATGAAGACGATACTGCGCTTTTTGATAACGTTATTCAGGTAAGAGAGTGCGGCTCGAATGTCAGTGTTTCTGTTCTTCGGCTCATAATAAATGAGCTCTCGCAGCAGCTTAAGCATATGCTTCTTACCCTTACCCGGGGGTATGAAGAGCTCCACTTCACTTGTGAATAAACACAGACCTACACGGTCGTTGTTTCGAAGCGCAGCAAACATCAAAGAAGCGGCGATGTCATACCCAATCTCCTTCTTCCTGCGCTCGAATCCAAATTCGTTACTTGAAGAGACGTCAAAAACGATGAACAGTGTCAGGTCTCGCTCTTCAATGAACTCCTTGACGAAAGGTGCGTTGAATCTCGCTGTAACATTCCAGTCAATCGCTCTTATATCGTCCCCTGGCACATATCCCCGGACTTCTGCGAATTCTATGCCTCGCCCTTTGAAAACTGAGTGATATTCGCCGGATACAAGCCCCTCAACCAGCCTACTTGTCTTTATTTCTAACTTTTTTACTCGCTTTAATACTTCCTTTACGCGGGGCATCTCACGGCGCCTCGACATTCGCAACAATTGCGTCAATAATATGGTCAGAAGTAATCCCCTCAGCATCTGCTTCGTAAGTCAATAAAATTCGATGCCTGAGTACGTCATGCGCTACCGCTTTAATATCCTCTGGAATGACATAGCCACGTCCATTTAGTAGTGCATGCGCTTTTCCTGTAAGAATCAGCCATAGTGAAGCTCTTGGCGAAGCCCCATACTCTATCATACCATCGAACTTCTCTCCTAACTCGTAATTACCCGGATGTCGCGTAGCATCAACGAGTTTAGTAACATAATCCTCTATCTTCTCATCTGCATAAATCCGCTGATTGAACCTCTGTATCTCCGTCACATCTGCTGCAGACAAGACTTTCTCCGGTGTGAGCTCAATTCCACGTGTATTACGCTGTATTATTATCTTCTCCTCCTCCCGCTTTGGATAATCTATCAGGAGTTTAAAGGTGAACCTGTCGACCTGAGCTTCAGGCAGTTTATATGTGCCCTCGGTTTCTATCGGATTTTGCGTCGCCAGAACCATGAAGGGTTCATCTAACTTGAATGTTTCTCCCTGTATGCTCACCTGCCTCTCCTGCATGGCTTCTAACAGCGCGGATTGAACCTTCGGCGGTGCTCTGTTTATCTCATCTGCGAGTACGAAATTAGCGAATATGGGTCCTTTCTGCGTGGTAAAACTCGCCGTGTGGTGGTCGTATATCTTCGTCCCGATGATGTCCGCGGGCAGCAGGTCAGGCGTAAACTGAATCCTGCGGAAACTCGCGGAAAGAGTCTCTGATAGCGTCTTCACCATCAATGTCTTTGCCAGTCCAGGGACACCTTCAAGTAGAACATGACCATTGGCAACGAGACAAATCAGCAATTTCTGCAATACGGATTCCTGACCAACAATAACTCGTCTGATTTGGTTCAGCACGTCATTTAATCGCTTTGCATATTCCTGTGCCTGTAAATTTAAATGCTCTATCTCTTTGTCCATTCTTCTATCGCCACAATTTTGCGCCTGCTATTCGTGCCTGAAACGATTCTTACTCTGGCGTTGAAGTACCGCGACAATAGTTTCACTACTGCTTTATTCGCCTTCCCTTTTATCGGCGGCTCTTTCACTCGCACTATTAACGGTTTCAGTTCCGCCTCTGCTTCCGGTTCTATTACCGTCTCCTCTTTTGAGTTCGGAATGACTTTTATTTCTATTTCCTTAGTTCTCATTCTGAATATAACAATAACAATATAACATTAGTTAGAATTAGACCATCAGCAGATTTAAAAATATCTCATCTCATTTCACTCACTTAGAACCTATTATCATAGTTCCAATGCCCTTATCGGTGAGCAACTCAAGCAGTATAGTGTGGGGTGCTTTACCATCAATTATGTGCGCGGTGACGCCACGATGAGCGGCTTTCAAGCACGCCTCCACCTTCGGTATCATCCCGCCACCTATGACACCCGCAGCAATAAGCTCTTTTACAAGCTCCGGTGTCGCCTCCGATATCAAACTGGATGGGTCTGCGGGATTACGTAACAACCCCACGACATCTGTAAGTAATATCAGCTTCTCTGCTCTTATCGCACATGCTATCTCGGCGGCAACCGAATCGGCATTTACATTCAGGCTGTTCCCTTCCCTGTCCACCGCTATTGGCGATATTACGGGTATATAATTCTGCTCTGCGGTGATATCAATTATCTCGGCATTGATCTCCTCTATCTCTCCAACCCATCCGAGGTCTATCTCCTCACCTTCCATACGCTGCTTCGCTTTCTTCCTCGCCACTATCAATTTACCGTCATTGCCCGAGAGCCCGATACCCTTACCGCCGTGCTTGCCTATCAGCGATACGATGCGTTCATTAACACTGCCCACAAGCACCATTCGCGCTATCTCCAGCGTCTCATCATCGGTGATGCGAAGCCCGCGAAAGAATCTCGGCTTCTTGCCCAGTTTCTCCATCAGTTTCGTTATCTCTGGACCACCGCCATGCACAACCACAGGTTTTATCCCGATGAACCTGAGCAGAACGGTATCACGCATGATATTATCCATTATGTGCTCATCCACCAGCGCATGCCCACCGACCTTTATCACGATTTTAGCGCCATAGAACTTACGAATATAAGGCAAAGCCTCTATCAGAACCTCTTCTCGCTTCATCACAAACATCAAACATATATGAATGATGGAACTATAAAATTATTGAGAGATGAAGGAACTAAAGGAGCTATTGGCGAGATTAGCGGAAGCGAGGGGGATTTCAGGCTATGAAGGTGCGGTAAGAGAGATAGTTGAGGAGGAACTGAGAGAGTATGTGGATGAGATAAGGACCGATAAGTTAGGGAATCTGATAGCGAGTAAGAGCGGTAAGAGCCCCTCTGTCATGATAGCTGCGCATCTTGACGAGATAGGACTGATGGTGAAGCATATAGAACCAGAGGGCTTTTTGCGATTCTCAACCATTGGCGGCTGGTTCGACCAGACATTGCTCAATCAGCGTGTGGTGCTGCAACCCCAGCCAGAAGGTGAGGGTGGCGACATCGTATATGGCGTTATAGGCTCGAAACCGCCACACAGAATGAAGAAAGAGGAGCGTGAGAAGGTGATCAAAGCAGAAGATATGTTCATAGATATTGGTGCGAAGAGCGAAGAGGAAGTATCAAAGCTGGGCATTACTATCGGCACGCCCGTCATAATTGACAGGCAGTTCACACCGCTCATAAATGACAGAGTCACGTGCAAAGCCTTTGATAATCGGTCTGGTGTGGCTGTTATGATAGAAGCGCTACGAAGAGTGAATACCGAGTTCGAGGTATATGCGGTGGGCACGGTGCAGGAAGAGGTGGGGCTGAAGGGGGCACGGACGTCTGCATTTGAACTCAACCCCGATGTTGCCATCGCTATTGATACCGATATAGCGGGCGGGCATCCGGGTATAGAGAAGAAAGACACAACTGTGGAACTGGATAAAGGACCTGTGATTACCGTCTCTGATGCATCGGGACGCGGTATAATAACACCGCCCGCTGTACTGAAATGGCTAAAGGGTACCGCTTCACGATATGATATCCCGTATCAGTTGAGTGTATCCGAAGGCGGGACGACCGATGCCACTGCTATCCATCTCACGAGGAGTGGTATACCCACAGGCGTGATTGGTGTGCCCACGAGATATATCCATTCACCCGTGGAGCTGTTGAGCCTGAAAGACCTGGATAAATGTGCGGAACTCATAGCGAGGGCACTGGAGCACGTGGGTGAATTCTTCTGAAGTTCGAAAATGGGAATAGAAGAAAAGGAAACGGAAATAAGAGTAAATCTCGGTGGTATAATCCACTTCTCCACAATAGACTGGCGCGGTAAAGCAGCAATGGTGATATTCCTCAGGCGGTGCCCGTTTCGCTGTATCTACTGCCAGAATTACAACCTCTTAGGGACTGACAATTATGTGGATATGGGAGTGATAGAAGAAGCGATAAGAGATAGCGAGGTTTTCATTGACGCCGTGGTATTATCGGGTGGCGAACCATTCATGCAACCCGAAGCAATAGCTGCAATATCAAAATACGCACGGCAGAGGTCGCTCTATCTTGGAGTGCAGACTAATGGCTACTATCCCGAAGCAATAGAATCTTTGCTTGATACCGACGCTATTGATAAAATCTTCCTCGATATCAAAGCGCCACTGGGTGGTGCACGCTATGAGGAACTGACAAAAGCGCATGGCGCTTCAGAACGAGTGCGGAAGACATTGGAGATACTCCTCGCGAGAGATGTTGATGCGGAATTGATAACAACGGTATTCAAGAATATTGTGGGTGCTGGAGAAGTGAAACAGATAGTAGAAGAGCTTCATGAGATGGGTGCGACATGCTACCCTTATGTAATACAGCAGGGTAGAATCGAGCGTGTACCGCCAGATGCGGGCTTGAGCAAGGCGAACATCTTCAGCTATGAAGAACTTGAGGAACTCGCTTCTCTCGCTTTTCACACCGCACCACTGAAGGAGGTCAGAATACGAACACGAGAGAGGGGGGAAGAAGTGATTTATAAATAGAAATAGAAATAGAATAAGGGAATAAGGGTAGAAATAGGACGTGATAGAGATGGTGAGCGTGTTTTTGGAGGGTATACCGTTGAACTTGCGGATTGCAAAAGCGGTCTGTGAGGACAATCGCGATAGAAATGCCAGTTATATCTGGTTTGGACTCCAGATAAGGATAAGAGCGAGTGAGAAGCTCGTTTTGAACCGTGCGAGCTTGGAACGCGCA
This sequence comes from Candidatus Methanophagaceae archaeon, assembly GCA_003194435.1. GTDB lineage: Archaea > Halobacteriota > Syntropharchaeia > Alkanophagales > Methanospirareceae > G60ANME1. Next base: position 56,916 of record PQXC01000011.1, read on the forward strand.
ATTGAGCGCGCATTGACAGACGATGAATGGTTGAGTGCCGCATGGAACCACACGGGGCGAATAACGAAATTTGAACGAGAAGAGATGATATTTGAGGATTCAGAAGAATCGGAGATGCTGGATTCATACTGGGACACACGGTTGAGCACGCTGAAAGGGGGATTTTTAAATAATGATGATAAATAAAGAAGCATGACAAAGATAGAACTCGTTTGCTGGAAGGATAGAATAGGTGGAGAGATCAAGAGAGAGACAGTAGAAGCATTCAGTTACGGGTTTACTGTGGGACCGCATGGTGAATGGGAGATGGTGATTGCGAATGAGGACAAAGAAGTGAAGAAGGACAAACTCGTGAATATAAAGATAGAGCAGATAGAAGTGCCTCCAAGGTCAATAGTACTGCCATGCCCAATAATGCGTCATGCGCTTGGTATTGTTACTTCATTCGCAGCAGTGGGTAAGCCGAAACGAGTTGAAGGCAGGAGACTCCTTGACGAGGCAATCTTTCACCCGATATTTGATGGTACAATAAATAAAGGGCAATTACTTGGTGTTGCAAATATATTCTACGCATCTATTGAACGAAGGCTTGTGCGGGGTGCAGCGGAGAGGTGGCTGCAGGAAAGATACAGGTATTAGCTTTTGTCGGCGCTCCTGCGGCAGGTAAGACCGAAGCGGCATCTGTGGCGCGGGAACTGGGCATTCCGGTAGTGGTGATGGGGGATGTAATAAGAGAGGAACTGAAGAGGCGTGGTATCGAATTGAGTGATGCAAATGCGGGTAGAATCGCAACCGAGCTACGACGCAGATACGGCATGGATGCGATTGCGAAGAGGTGCATACCGTATATAGAGAGTGCAAGTGAAAGAGCAGGCAGTGAGGTGGTTGTTGTTGATGGTATAAGGGGAATAGCGGAGGTTGAGGCTTTTAAAGCGCATTTTGGTGCTGATTTCTTGCTTGTTAACATCCATGCACCCCTTTTACTCAGGTATAGCAGGATAAAAAGACGTGGTAGAAGTGATGACTCTTTAAGTCTCGCTGAGTTCAGAAGACGTGAGGAGCGAGAGATAGGATGGGGTATGGGCGAGGCAATGAAGAAAGCATCAGTGGTCATAAAGAACGAAGGTTCACTGGCGGATTTTAAGGCACAGATAAGGGAGCTACTGCTGCGCTCACTGAGTAAGCACAACATGAACATGGGTATGAATATGAATAAACTTCATGACAGTGCGAAGTCCTGAGCTGGTGGTTGCTTTTTTCTTTTTATTTATAAACTTAAAAAGTAATAGCGAGGTAGCGAGGTGATAAGAGATGGGAAAGAAGACCTTTATAGTGATGTTTGTTCTGCTCGTTGCTTCTATCGTATCAAATGCATACCTCGTGGTTAAGCTTAACCAGCAGCAGGTGAACCCTACAGAGCTTAGAGAGCATGTGAACCGCCTTGAAGCGGCGAATGCATGGTTGGTTAAGGAGCTTTACCAGACAAATCTCTCGCTGCAGCAGGCGAGGGAGCAGTTACAGGTGTACAGAAGTGAGCTTGCTGCATTGAAGGCGCAAATAAACAGAACTACTGCAATAGGAGAAGAAGGTAGTGCCCAGCTCGAAGCTCCCGCAGTGATGCGCCGTATCCAATACCACGGTAACTACCCCTTTTACAGTCGTGAGATTGTAGAGAAAGGAACGATGATTAAGGTCTCTGTTGATATAAAGCCCGGGCATGGACGTGTACTTGTTGTAACAAAGCCACTAATGGGCGTTGTATTCCAGGATGCGGCAAATACCGCGGTTATTGCCGCTGAGAATTACACCGGTATTGACCTCTCGGGAAGTGATGTGATATTCAGTGTAGAAGCGCCATCAAAAGTACCGGAAGTGGATGGACCCAGTGCTGGTGCGCTTATGACAACGCTTATTATTGCCGCACTGAAGAATATCTCGCTACCTCCCGATATCACTATGACCGGAACAATCAGCTCGAACGGGCATGTTGGTGAGATAGGGGGCGTTATAGAGAAGGCAAAGGCAGCAAAAGAATCAGGCAAGCGAATTTTTATCCTGCCACGCGAGAACAGTCATCTTATAAGATATGAGGAGGTGAGAGAGCAGTTAGGGCTCATAACCATAATCCGAGAGAACCCGGTAGTTGAAGATGCAAAGGAGTACATCGAGAAGAATATAGGTATCCGTGTGGAATATGTGGATTCAATAGATGATATCATGAAGATCATCAATGCTTAGTTTAGCTTAAGGAACTCTTACGGAAATGCAGAATGACGACCTGAATGTAAATATTCTAAAGCTGATAAAACTACCTGACTTAATATCCATCTGTAATGCGTTATTAGGCTTCTTAGCCATCCTGCTTGTACTCTCTGGTGGTAGTGAGGCATTAAAGGATGCACTTGTGGTAATTCTATCAGCAGCGGTTATTGATGGTCTGGATGGACTGGTAGCGAGGGGGATAGAAAGCTCGCACATGGGCAGATACCTCGATTCGCTCGCTGATATAGTCTCCTTTGGCACTGCACCCGCCATCCTCGCCTTTATGTTCCTGAACGACCACCTCATGACTGCGGTATGCAGTGCGTATCTGATATGCGGAGGGTTAAGACTCGCGCGATTCGATGCAATGGCGGGAGCAGGAGCAAGAGCAGCAGGAGCGACCACAGGAGATATGGATGTGGACTTTGAAGGTTTACCAATCACGGGCAGTGCGGTATTTCTGGCTTCCTTTATGCTGCTTGCGCTCGAACTGCACCTGCACCTTGTAAGCTCATTATTCCTGAGCTTTTTAATGGCTGCTCTATGCATCCTTATGACGAGCAGGATAAGATATAGAAACCTTAGAGATATGAGAATAGTGATTCCACTGGGCTGCATCTTCTTCGCTCTGATACTATTCTACGCGTTACATTCCCCGCTGTTCATTTATCCCACAGCTATCATTACCGCTTTAGCCGCTTTATATATCTGCAGTCCAGCAGCTACCTACCTTAAGGAGATGAGAGGCTCACTCACCGAAATATCTTCGGAGCATGAGAAATAGAATAGAGGCGATGAGACTGACGGAACTGCCAAATAGGAATGTCAAGCTGTGCGTGGGCGTTAAAGCCCATAGAAATCCCGCTATTAAACTTGCCGGTAGAGCAATTATACCTATCAGGGTATGAAAAGTGCCCAGAGCAGTTGCCCTTAAGTCTTCTGTGCAGAGGTCGGAGACAAAAGCCCGCTGATTACCATCTACTATTGCATACATCACGCCATAAAGCGGAAATAAGACCAAAAATGCGGCGAGTGAATCGGAGAAAGCGAATCCGAGACATGTTACAGAGAACAGTAGGTAGCCAGAAATAAGCACTTTCCGTTTCCCTATTCGGTCTGACAGCATGCCAAAAGGGATGGCAAGCACGGCATAGAAGATATTAAAAAAGACATATAAGAGTATAGCAAGAGCTCTTGCTTCCTTCACTGGCATTACGGACGAAAACGCTGTTTCCGCCTTCAATATGAAGAACATATAGGTGAAATTGGCTAATGCGAAGACGGTAGCCACCATAATGAACAACTTAAGCGGTTTGGGCAGTTTTCTCAGGCTTATCTGTAATCTTATATCCTGCGGTTCTCTTTTCCCTTCTTTTACAAAATAGAGTGGCATTAAGGAAAGAAAAGCGACTATTGCGGCTATAAATATGATATGATTGAAACTGAACGCTAAAAACCAATATAATATAAGCGCAGCTATGCCGCCAGAGATTGCACCAGAAGTATCAAGTGCGCGGTGGATACCAAATCCCTTACCTCTCGCTTCGGGCATAGAATCCGCGATGATTGCATCTCTTGGCGCTGTTCTCAAGCCTTTACCCACGCGTTCAAAACTGGCGAAGACCAATATGTGCTGCCAGATTGTGGAGAATGCCAGAAGCAATTTAAAGCATGCGGACGTGAAATAGCCAGAGGATACAAATATTTTACGCCTTCCTATTCTATCAGACCAGTAGCCAGAAAGAACCTTTAATATACTCGAGATGCTTTCCTGTAATCCTCCTATTAACCCTACAATACTAATAACCCCTAAAATCAAGCCAGTACCGCCTAAAGCTTTAATGAACAGGGGTAGAATCGGGATAATCATTTCGCTACTCAAGTCGTTCAGGAAACTGACAACACCCAGTAGAAGTACGTTTGTGCTTACTCCTGCTCCTTTCAGATAGTGGCTATGGCTACGCATGTTGTTTCATTAACATAACACATCCAAAGGTTTATATATAGATAAATAGTGTATATTTAATCGGTGATAGAGTAGATGAAGGAGCTTATATCTGCGGTCGTGGTGGTCTCAATATTATTGTTCTCGGTCTCCACAGTCTTTACAGCGGGTGGGAGTGAGATAGAAGAGCTTCAGCGATGGATTCATGAGCATGGTTTTAAGTATAACGTTGCTGAGAACTGGATTATGAAGTTGCCACCTGTGAATAGGGCAGTTATATGCGGCTACAAACCTTCTCTGCCGCCTGTTACGCCTCTTCCGGCAGGTGTTGACTTTCACATCATAGAGTAGTAGTAAATGAATGGAGATTGTAGTACTGAGGTTAGGGCACCGTCCTCAGCGAGATAAGCGAGTTACTACACATATCGGGCTGGTTGCACGTGCATTGGGAGCGAGTGGTATGCTTCTCACAACGGAGGATAAAACGGTGGAGAGGAGCATAAACGATGTTACGAAGCGCTGGGGTGGTGATTTCTTTGTGCAGACTGGTGTGAAATGGCGCGAAGCGGTGGCGAGGTGGAAGCGAGAAGGCGGGAAGGTATGTCATCTCACGATGTACGGTGAGAACATCCTCGATGTGATTGACGAGATAAGGGGGTGTGCAACAAACAATCGCATATTGGTCATTGTGGGCGCGGAGAAGGTGCCACCTGAGGTCTATGAAGTTGCAGACTGGAATATTGCAGTGGATCAAAAGTATCAAAGCGATGGGAGCAGATTATATTTATTTGACGGATATCAACAACTCTCCTTGTGTTACCGCTAAAAAAGAAGAAACTCATAGTAAATATAAAAACATTGATAATGACAAAATGATCGTTGTAATCAAGGAGATAGAAAGTTGGTATTTGGCAGGATTAGATAATAAGGTATGTAGACAACTCAAAATAAATAATTTTGCCGATACTGACAATGTTACTAAGGAAAAATTTAATGCCTTGATTCCTAAAAAGTTTACTTCCAGAATAGATTTTATGTCAGAAATCCTGAAAAAATTCTCTATTGAAATAGCAAAGCAGAAAAATAACTCCTTTCAATACTTTGTAGAGAAATACGATTGCTAAACTTATGGAGACTTATGGAGATATTGGCAACGTTGCCTAACAGGCAGTCTCCCTATGAAGTGTTGCTAATCTTTGGGAGTGGTAAAGTTGTCAGTAATTCTTTAACGGTCCAGATATGTCAGTCCAGCAGCTATTGCTGGCGTTCCGACTGCCAGTCTGCACGCAGGCTTCTTAAAGGTGGGTGGTCTATCTCGTTCAGTTCACGCAGCCACCTCAAAATTGTATCCTCTGCTCTGGTGTGCGTTTGCGATAGAAGACCGTCCCAAAGGTCTATGTTGAATGTCCGCCCGCAGGTCTTGCACTGGTAACACTGGACACCTTTACGAGTCTTACCGCTCTTTTTTATGTTCCGTTGGTGCTCACTCTGGATCTTCCCGAAATCAAGGTAATTCGGGTTGGGACAAAATTCGCCTGCCATCCTACCTTAGTCCGGGTTTAAAAACCTTTTCTTTGAAAGAAAAGCTTTACCATCAAACTTTCTTAAAAAGAAAGTTTAATCAAAGAACCAGAGCTGTTTTTACTTCGGAAAAAAAGAGAGGCGAGCTTTGTTTTTTTATTCCCTGTCTTGCTATAGGCGGGGAAGGTATCGGAAACCCCGAAGGGGGTTTCTGATTGTTTCAATCCTACCTTAGTCCGGGTTTAACCATGTTTTTAGTGAAACTTTATATCGAACTAAAAACTTTCAATCCTACCTTAGTCCGGGTTTAACACAGTTAGCATGAAATCCGGGTTTAACTATGTACCAGAGCTAAATATCCAGCTACTTGCTACAATCTTTCAATCCTACCTTAGTCCGGGTTTAACGGAAAAGAGTTTATATTGATGTGGTCTATTACTATCTTTCAATCCTACCTTAGTCCGGGTTTAACGGAAATACTATGCTGATAATAATGTTCCCATTTACTCTACATTCTTTCAATCCTACCTTAGTCCGGGTTTAACATAAACATGTTGGTCATTAAAGAAAACCAGTTCCATCCTTTCAATCCTACCTTAGTCCGGGTTTAACTTTTATAGCAGAAGAGGAAAAGCACCTTCCCGCAATCTTTCAATCCTACCTTAGTCCGGGTTTAACAGCCCCCGAAATCGCCCCTTTTATGCCTTCGCTACACTCTCCCCGCCGCACTTCACTACCTCCATCTGGGATATACAATAACCCTCTTCATATATAAAGATCCACGACTCTTTTCTATAAAGGTATTGGAAAAGGGCATCCCAAAGGTCAACGTAAACCTCCCCGAAGCGAAGCGGAGAGTTTGGCTCGGCGGCATCATATTATGTTATTCGCCTCTTTTCTTACACCGTATGTTTCATCATAAAATACATCTACAATAGGGAAACCCTCCTCTACCGGTATTTTAATCATCCAAATAGGAACAGGAACAGTATATTCTTTTATTTCAGCAAATATTTCTCTTTTTTGTGTGTATGTCTCTTCTTTTCTCATCTTTTCATATAGTTTCTGGACATAATCCCTATAGATACTTGGTATAACAAGTCTTGTGAATTCTTCTCTGAATTTAAGGAGTCTCTGAGCGAATTCGTCATCTATACGCCAAGAATATAAGAAATTTGTATTTTCATTCCAGGTTTCTAATAAGTTGTATATCTCTCTCCGTTTTACTCGTGAGAGTTTAGCTACTTTATCATATTCTTCTATCAATTGAAATTCATTCTCCAGATTAGCTCCTTCTAAATCTTTCAATAATCCCCATGCATTTGTGATATCGTCTTTCTCGTATGGATACCTCTTTTTGTTTTCTATCTCAGATGGAAAAGTAACCCAAACATTTATCTCTTCTGTTTTATTCTTATACCTGTTCACTCTGCCAAATCTTTGAACAAGGGCTTCTAAAGGTGCACATTCGGTAACCATAAAATCAAAAGATATGTCAAGAGAAACCTCTACAACTTGTGTAGCAACCAGAATAAAACTTTTCTTCTCTCTTATCCATCGGTTAATTCTGTCTTCCTTTTCACAACGATGTTTGTAAATAAAACGCGAATGTAGCAATTCTATATTTAATTTCAAGTTCAACTCTGATAGTAAATTCTGCAGTTTTTCAAACACTTTTTGCGATTTTTCAACTGTATTGCATACAATAGCCATTCTAAATGGTTTTCTGCTTGCTCTGTAAATTTCAACAATTTCATCAACAACATCAAGAATGTCCTTTTCTTTAAGTCTAAACATAACTCTACTTCTATTTCTAAATTCCTCATTCAGCCACAATTTCTCAACTTCCTCTAAGAGGGTTTCAAAGTGTTCTTTAAGTAACGAAGGAAAAGTTGCAGACATTATACATAATCTCAGGCTGTAACTCTTGGAAAATTTTTCAAGGAAATAGGAAAGGATGTATAGCATATTCTGGGAAAAGGTGTGGACTTCATCAAGAATAATCACAGAGTTTCTTAGATGTGGGCGTTTTAAAAAGTATTTTCCAACTTGAAGGAAAGTCAATAACAACTGGTCAAGTGTCGTAATAATAACAGGTTTAGCGAAATAGGAAGAGAACATTAATTCTTTAAAGTCGCTCTCTTCTCTTTTTATCGCCTCAACGTCGGCATAATAGAAAAATTCTCCAACATTTTCCTTCCCGAAGAAAGTGCAAAGGTCATCATAAAAACTCTTTATTGAAGTGATCGTTGGTAGGACATAGATTATTCTTGAACCTTTGCCTGCAGCATACGAAAGCGATGCGGCTGTTTTACCCCATCCTGTGGGAGCTCTTATAAGCAAATGTTCTTTTACTTTGCTCAAACCTAACTGCGTTTGAAGGTCCCTATTTCTGGTTTCAAGTCCTTTCTTCTGGATTTTTCTTAATATCCATAGTCTTAAATCTCCAACATTTTTGTTCGGATTGCATATCCTGTAATTTGTCAGATTATTTGCTGAAAGTATGTCTGCGATTTTAAAAAGTCCATAAGCGTCAGATAAATCCACTTTAAGGGCTGTATCGAGTTTGGATACATATCTAAATAGATTCCTTCTCCAGCTTCCTAAATCATCATCAATCCGCTCTTTTTCCTTTTCAGGTGCTTCGTTTCTTATCCGTAGCATATCTCCGTCTTCCATTCTCGTTAGAGTTCCGTGATGCTTTAGTATAAACAATCCTAAAAGAGGATATTTTTCCAATTCTTCTTTATCCTTATTGTATAGTGTAAGAAATGAAAGAGGGGAATGGGGAGGATTATTCCTGTTCTTTACATTCCATTCGGCTTTAAGTTTTCCTAAGTCATGATAATAGCAAAGAATCTCAGCGAATTCCTTGTATTCCGTTAAATTATAAAATTTGAGAAACTCGTGAGTTAATTTCTTACACTCCTCAATGTGGTTGCCTAATTTCTTTCCTTCGTGCGATTCTTTACTCCAGATTTCCTTTTCTAAATCTTTCAACATCATCAACACTCCACACAGCCGTTCCATTTACTGTTTTTATCGGCTCTTTTATCTTGAATTCCACTTTAAAGCCTTGATAAAAGAATGTGTTTAAGTACAGAACTCTTATTATTTTGCTCCCCTCCGCAATCTGAGAAAAACCAGCAATCATATCTGCTGGAATCATGCCTTTTGCTTCTGTTTTTTCCATAAATTCAGCTTTGTCTTCGTTTTTTATGTCTCTCAAGAAAGAGTCAGAGATCCCTCCGTAAATATCAAATTCAAAGTCCCTCTTTTCGATTCTCTTTTTTAATTCCTCAATAAAACTTTCTTTTGCATAAACACCAATCCTATAATGCGGCTCTATCAAAAACTCGAAATCTTCAACTGTTCTTGTGAACATTCTATTCCCTTTGTCCCAAGGCATTAGTGTTGCTTTTTCAGTAGCAAGCCCTTTAAAATCGCACAGTTCTGCCCCTACAATAAGATCATTTTCTTTTGCAAATTTTCCTGATTCTTCTCGTTCAACACCAAAAATTGCACCGAGAATGCCCCAGATAACTGTTGGTGGGGGTAGAAAGTAACTCGATCTGAATTTCTTTGTCTCATGCCGCTTAAAATGGGCTGTGAAAAAAGAGATTGAAAATGTATGTGCTTGCATGGTATTTACTTTTCGCATTCTTGCAGGTTTAATTCTATACAGCCATCCCAATTTAATACGCAATCTACCTTCTCTTGTAACACAGTTCCAGGAGAGAAATAATAAATTGGACTTGAGATAACTTCTCCCGGCCTTGTATGGTTTTTATCCTTCTCTCCATTTTTCAACTTTAGAGGGTCATAATATCCTCGTCCAGTAAGTAGCTCTACATCACCTTTGAACTTTATCTTTCTACTGTATCTCAAATGGGCAAGTAATGGTTTATTCTCCCTACATTTTATCCTAACCTCACCCTCGCAGTACTCATCATGATTGTTGGATTTCCTTATACAATCCAGCGGAAAGTTTACTCCATCAACCGAATCAAGTAAAACATGCCCAAAACCATACTTAGACTCACCACCCAAAAACAATTCCGAGATTATGTTGAATCCATCAATAAAAATCCCATCAGGCCTTTTTTCTAAATTATGTTGTTCTATTTCTGCACCCCTCTTAATCCAGATACATCCGGCAATCATCACTGGCTTTATATCTCCATTCTCATCTCTAAACCTGCTGTTTATAAACTCAATCTCATGCAGGCTCTTATCCTTTGCAGTTCTGGTTTTGTCTTCTATACCTGTGGAAACAATGCTTCCTATAAATCTATGCTCAAACTCTGCCTTTGTTATATTTCCGTATTTCACTCCTTCGTCTGTATAGCGGGGAAGATAGATTGTTTTCCCATCATAAAGATAGAAATATGAAAACCTGAAATTCTCCATAACTTGCTTACCGATTTCCCTGTAATTGTTTGCCGTAGGATTCTCACATAGATGCTCTGTTACCCTCTTTGTTACAGCGCCCCACAAGTTTCTTCCGGGAACATAATACCGTGTAGGTGAAACTACAGAACCCTTAAAGGGCATATATCCAATGTGAAGTGGGCTTTTTAACTTAAAGACCACATTTATTTTTCCCCACTCATCCTCACTCATTTTTATCCCTCTTTGCCCTTGCATGATACAATGCATAGGTCACTGTCCGCTCAAGAAGTTTCTTCATAAAGAGGAGTTTATCTATATCTATCGCAACTTCCCGTAGGTCATTACAAAATCCATCAAAATCTTGGCTAAAAGATTTGTTACTTTTCAAGAAATAATTGCTCAATTTTACATGTGTGGTTTCATCTTCCTTATTGAAAAGTTCAACCAATTCTTTTCTCACATCTCTTGCATTCTTTTCAAGCCAGAGAAACATTGCATAAACGCCATCTTCCTGTAAAACTCCAAGTGCCTTTCTCAGATTGCTTTCAAGATTGGAATCGCTGATTTTGCCTATCTTCTGACCGTATTCCATGCATCTATAATCAAGATTGAGCATCTGTCTCACCTCCATTTCCATTGTTATTCCCTAAATCAATCTCCAGTCTTCCAAATCCCCTTGTCCCCATCCCACCTATGCCAAGATTCCTCAGATAAGGAGAGACAGCACTGATTATTTTATCGACAACATCCGTGTCTATATCTTTTTGTTTTGCCAGAGCCTTATCTACACCAATTTCAAATCCAAGCACCGCGCCTCTTGGTATCGCTTCATAGGCGAATAAAGCACCCTCTGCTGCTGTTCCCGTCTCTGGGTCTATTCTTACAGATGTCCTTACTTCAAGGTTGTCATTTACAATATGAGAAAAGAGTTTATCGGAGACAACAACTATCCTTTTTACCCAGTTATCTATCTTTTGTGGTAAAGCAATCTCTTTTCCATCCTCAGGCTTTTTAACTTCAAGCAACAGCCAGCCAAGATTCAGGTATTCATCAGTGTTTTTCTCTCTAGGATTCAGTTTTCTATCAGTGTCTATCCCTTTAATTGCATATGCTTCATTGCCTATTTCATCTGGAATCTTTATGTTTTCTCTATTTTTATCTTTTATTTCCCCAAACCAGTACCCAAGCAGTTCTTTTGTCGTAATCCACACAGTTCCCTGGATTGAGGAAACAGGAAATAGGATTATCTGTCCATCGTAGAACTGCAAGATACCTTTTTCTGTTTTGTTCTCTCCGGGTTTACTTCCAAATACACTTTCAATATCCACATCTCTGAACTTCTGTTTCTCTTCTTTCTTTTTATCATCCTCTTTTACAATCTCTGCAAATGTCCTTACAACACCAGCGATTGAAGTTCCCGGTATCTTCGGCACATCTGTCGCAGGGTCCCTCACAATTGTATTGTCCACCCTTCCCAGTCTATAGCCACCTGCACCGATATGTATCGGGTCAAGCGCTCTTGCATACACCCTTTTTGGTTCCAACTTATTATTCATTTTCTTCACCTCTATATTTTGTTACATGCCTGAAAAGAATAATCGTATCAAGTAAAAGTCCATTAATAGCAGAGTTTACAAGGAAAAATTTAGTCTCTTCTCTCAAATTATTCCACTTTCTGTCGAAGGCATCTTTTAAAATGGCTTCTGCAAACTCCATAAAGACAACTCTCTTACCTCCATCTTCAATATCTCTCCATTCCCTCAATTTTGATGTTAGCATCTCTTCAATAAAGTTTATCTGGGATAAAGAAAGATTTTCTGATAAGATGTCCCATAACTCAAGCATCTCTGAGACCTGATAAAAATAGTAAGGCCTTCCGCTAAACAGTTTATAATCCTCTCCGCCCCTATTTTTGCCCTTGTAATATATGCCATACCTGTCGGTTGTTCCCAAAAGCAACTCAAAATCAAAATATCCTGGATATAAATGGAAAATTTCCCCCTTAGAAATAGAGGATAAAACATCCAGTGTATATTTTTCACCCGCTTCTACCGTTTTCGTTGGATAAAAACTGTAATACCATCCATATCTATGCCCATCTACATTCCACCAGGGATTCATGGGCTCCTGAGTTTTAAATTCATCCCCTTCAAGCATCCTTTTTTCCGCATCAAGGAGAACATAGAGCGGAAACTTTCTTTTTGCCACCAACAATTTTATGTTCAATGGCAATTTCCCAAGCACCTTCTCAAATCTCTCATTGTAGAGTTTTGTGATTAACTCTGTTATTTTCATTGAATCTGATGCAGGAACTATCAAGCGAAGGGATAGCGGAGAGCGATTGATTTCAATCAGAGGATAGTATTCTTCTGTTTCTATACTCTTTTCGTCAGGTTTTATTTTCTCATCAGAATCGGAACTAAATTTTAATAAATTTTTATCCGGCTCGTCTTCCAGTGCGAGGTAGTCAAATCCATTCTTCAAAGCCTCTTTGACCGCCTCTTCTCCTTTTTTCTTCTTAAACTTGGATTTGTTGTTAAACTTAAACTCGAATTTCTCCAAGGACTCTATCGTATAGAACTCGCCATCCTTATTGTGAAAAACAAGGAGATTTTGTGGCTTCAAATTATCTATTTTGGGCTTTGAATTATCTGTTTTGAGTATGTAAGTCGTAGTATCTTTCAATTTTTGCTTCAAATCACTATTGCTTACGGTAAACCTTACCCTTCTCCATTTATTGCTATAAATCTCATCCCGTATTTTCCTTACAATTAAATCAAAAAATTCCTCTGTCTCCTTCCATATCCGGTATAAGCGAGCTGGGGATGGGTTCTGGGTGAAGAACCAAGATAGAATATTATTTGCATCATCTTTTATATCGTCTGGAACATTATCTGCATTTCCATCTTCCATAAAACATTCAAGTAATGTTTTCACTTCTGTTCTCCTTTGATTTTCTGCAATCCACTTTGCAATATTTAAAGCGTCTTCTTCAGGATTACCTGTTTGCTTAATACTTCTATCTTTTAAAATATTCTGAGTGGTTTTTTTCTTATACCTCTCTCCATTTTTCCAATCCTCAAAACTCTGGCTATAGAGTGTTCCGATCATCGTGCCATCAAGCCAGTTATCAAGACAAAAATTCAGAGAAATTAAAGCAACCCTATTGTTTTTATCTGCAATCTCATCAATCCATACTGTATTCTGCCTGTTTGAAAGCCATTGCTCAAGTCTTCCCATTCTTCTATCCTCACAAATCTCGCATCTTTCCGCCTTTTCATCCTTCGGTCTTATCCGGCAAACGGGGCAGATGTCTATTTTTGCGTCTTTCCTTTTATCTCTTATCTTGTTAGCCAATCTCTCAAATTCGGTTTCCATATCAAAATTACTTTCAATATCTATCTCTTCCCGTTCTTTTTCTTTATCGTCTTTTTTAACAAACAGAGTTGGGCTTATCTTTGGTATCTTCCTCTTTTCAGATGCAAACTTCAACTCCTCTGAAATAGTGGTAAGTGTTGCGGATGCCCTACTCAATGTAAAGAACGGCCAGAGTTCATTATTACTTTCCCTGTAAATGATTTCTAAGGCCTTTTCTGCGCATTCTCTGGCAAGCTCTTTTGATTTGTCATTTAGATTTGGGAAGGTGAAATAAATTCCATTCGTATCCTCATAGATTGTATTTCCGATGGGAGCCGCATCTTCAAATTCCTTCTTTAATTCCTTCTTGATATTCTCAATAATCTCTTCCCTCGCCTTGATCTCGGCAATCTTTTTCCCTCTGTTTATAAATTCTATCCCATCCCAGCAAACACCAGATATTCTCCATTGTGGATTTTCGATATCTATATTTGCTCCACAAACTTTTGCCGCCAGAAGGGATTTAAACAGTGATGCAGTAGAATATGAATGGTCCCAGAGGGTAACATCGTTTGAGGGTATTCTTGTCTCTCCAAGGGCATGGGAGAAATACACTTCTAAAGTTTTCATAAGAGATTCTCTAAAACAAGTGGGGCTTATCGTCCCTGAGATATAGCTCTTAAATAATCCGATCAGAATGTCTTCCAGATTCTCAAATCTCTTCTGGAGACATACAAGGTCTATCTTCTCCTTTTTATATCCAAACGGAGAGGCTATCCAAGTGTCCGCTAAATACTGCTTCTTCCTCACAATACCTTTATCGTCAGCAGAGTCTTTCTTATCGCATTTTTCCAAGCATTCTAAAATAAAGCCTTTCGCATCATGATGATATCTAATTAAATCATAAATTGTTTTTCCTTCACCTTCACTACCAATATTTATCTTGAGATTTTTAAAATGACCTATGAGTTCACCATTAATAAATTTATCAATCTCTCTCGCATGATGAAGTCCTTTTATATTTTCTACAGATTTGCTTTTAACAAAATCAAGATGCAATTTTCCAATATCGTGGAGCAATGCACCTATTTCTCCTATTAATATAGCATCTCTATTCATTTCAATACACATTTTCCCACCTCCCCAAGCACGGTTGAAAACACATCTTCAAATTCTGGCAGTGCTTTTAACTGATGTTTCAAAGAGCTTTCCCATGCGCTTTTGAAGTCATTTTTCCTTTGCTCAAAACCTTTAATATCCATCTCAACATTTTTCCTTCTGAACTTCTCAGGTAATATCTCAAAGACTTTCTTTTTTTCCACTCTATCCCATAGATACCAGACGTCATAGAGGTCTCGTGGTCTTGTTCTCTGAAAGAGACTCCTTATTTTCTCTGACAGAATCTCTTCAAGGGTGTATACCCTTATTTCAGCCTCCAGAGTATCGGAATACGGATGAATTATTCTTCTCACACTTAAAGGTAAAAGTATCTTCTCGTTTTCTTCATTTGTTATATCTATCTTTATTTTTGTCCTGCTTTCTCCACGCTGCATAATCTGAAAGTAAACACTGATCTCAAAGCCATTTTCGTTTTCCTGTGTTTCAATATCATCACTAAAGTTTATCCCGCTTTCCTCCCTCGCTATCGCAACTGCATTTTTTATCCTATTCGTCAGTTCATCATTCTCTACGCCTTCAAGTAAAGTAAAATCAAGGTCATCAGAGAATCTGTAATCGCCAATATATACTTTCCTTATACCAGTTCCACCTTTAAGCAGCAGTGGTAGAGATGATAATGCCTTCAATAGCCAGTTCTGTGCATAGTCTCTTTCAATGGTTGACACAGGAACGCCCTGTTCTCTTGCTTTTTCCCTGATCTCATTTTGCGGGATCATTCAATCCTCCCCATAGTCTTCTCATCCAGATTTATAATCAATCTCCATTTTGCATTTTTTCTACCCTGTTTCGGCATTGTGGGGTCAAGGTAGAGATAATTTCTGGTTTTTACCTCAGGCAATTTAACATAGATGCCCAGTGTTTCAGATAGATAACCGAGACGCCTGATAATGCCCGAATTTTCAATTCTCTTCGCATATTCTGAGAGTTTTTCCGTGTTATACTTCCCTCTCTTCAATGCCTTAGCCACTTCTATTATTCCACCGCAGTATTTCGGCTTATCCAGACAGTCAACAATGGTTTTCTCTCTGTTTGTAATATAGACCTGACTCTCATCTATCCATTCCTTCTTCAAACCAAAGAACTTTTTTTCTGCGATTCTGACGATCCGATACTCCACACCGAATATATTCAAATTCTGTTTCTTCTTTCTTGCAGTTGTTTGAATAAAGACTGTAGTGGGGATTTGCTCTGTCAGGCCGTAATGGTTCAGGGAACTCCAGTAGGCGATTGCATAGGGGTTGATAAGCATTGAGGCAATAAGAAACTCATGGAGGGTATATTTTCCCTTTTCTGCACCCAGAGGGATAATCATGTATTTTCCTTTCTCAATCCTTTCAATCCATCCTTGCTTTTCAAGGCGGGAGAGAATGACCTTTGTTACAGAATAATCGGATCCCAGGATATCCTGTGCATCCCTGAAGGTAAAGGTGCTCCCTTTTGATGCCAGTTTGTCAATCACATTGATTCTCATTTCTATGCACCATCCTTAACATTATTGTTTACTTTGGTGTATAGCATTGAGAAAATATCCTTTTTATCTTCAGGACAAACAACAACATTATCTTCTTTCAATTTCTCAATCACCCCAAAACCAGAGGTCTTCTTAGCAGAGAATCCATAGGTGTAGAACATAAGTTTCAGTGCTTCAACAAGAAATCTAAGATCCTCTTCAACCTCTTCTCCTTTGAAATCTTTTCCTCCTGGATATGGGACGTAGAGAAGATAAAATTCTCCTTTTGCTCCTCTTTTCATAACTTCAAGTGATATGGGTGATTTACCTTTTACAGGTGTCCTGGTATCTCTTTTTAGCGGGGTTATTACATCCCTTTCCGGCTTCTCTTTAAAGAATGTCGGGAAAAAGTAAAGTCTGCCCTTTAAAGCATTCTCCTCTGATTCGTTTCCAAAAAGCCGCCGTATGATTTTCTCTTTATTCCCCTTATCCCATTCAACCATTCTTGAGGCAAATCTCAAATGCCCTTTCCATGTTGAAGGCCTCACCATCGGAAGACCAGTGAATTTATCTCTAACGATGGGGTTTTCAAAAATTCTGCCGTTAATAATGTGAAATTCCCCTTCATCCTTGCTTGTGTAGGGTTTTTTGAGAGTGAAAGAGATTTTTATGAGGACAGAATTTTTCGGTAGATATTCCAGATCTTCTTTCTCTTTTGAATGAGGGTAGAAGTCGTTGATATCTTTCTTCTCTCTCAAATTCTCTTGTAGTCTTTTTTTCTTTTGAGCTAAAGGTTTTTCAAATACTTCTTCCAACCACATTTTATATTTATCTTCTTTAGATTTCTCTCTCCACTTGATTTTTTTCCTTTCATCAAATGATTCCTCCTTTTCTTTATTCCATTCCTCAAAACTTTTTAATTGAAGATCGGAGAGGTAATAATCTTGTATCATTTCAATCCCTCCAGAATCTCTTTACCAGTTTTTTCCTCTATTAAACTGCAGCTCTCTAAAAGTTCGTTATTTTCTCTTTTTGA
>PQXC01000012.1 GCA_003194435.1 Candidatus Methanophagaceae archaeon
TAATCCGAAGGGAGTTATCTTTGTTTACGTTGACTTTTGGGATGAAGCCCAAAAAAGCAAGTTTTATATATAAAGACTCCTTAAAAATATAAGGAGCTGAAAAATGGGAAAAATTATGATATCACTTATTTTGATAGTGTTACTTTTGATTTCAGTAGGATCTTACTTTGACAATGTCACATTTAATAAAGTTTATATAACCCATACTTCTATTGCAAAACGTATGTGCACTGAAGAATCATGAATCTGTATTCGACCCGCAACGATGGGGGCTACCAGAGGGCGTTGCACAGCGCCTTGGCAAGCGATTATACGAGTTTTGGCAGCGATTTCGCGGGAGATTTAAGACAAAGACCCGCGATACCTGCGAATACGCCTATAACTATTTGGGTGGCCTGTTAAGAATGGAAGAAAAGCGTAACTTTGCCAATATTGCGTCCACCACGGGAGTGGCAGAGCAGAATCTGCATCACTTCATGTCCAACTCCCCGTGGTCGGCACGAGCGGTGATACAGCAGGTGCAAGCGGAGATTGCAGCCACGCCGGGGTTAGAACGTGGCGGTGTTCTTGTTCTGGATGAGAGCGCGAACGCCAAGACCGGGGAGAAGAGCGCAGGGTCCGGGCGGCAGTATAACGGGCGGTTGGGGAAAGTGGATATGAGCCAGGTAGGCACTTTCCTGGCTTATACCAATGGATCGGTGTGGACGTGGGTGGACGGAGAGCTGTATCTGCCCGAAGATTGGTTTACAGCAGAGAAGGCGGAGTTAAGGGAGAAACTCGGGATTCCTGCTGAGCTGAAGTTCAAGACGAAGATAGAACTCGGCTGGGAGATGATCCAGCGGGCGCATGCAAACGGTCTTCCCTTCGAGGCAATTTGCTGCGATGACTTCTACGGGAAGAGCAGTGATTTCCGTGCAGAGATGCGCGCCGCAGGGCTCGTTTATATGGCTGATGTCCCGCACAATACGCGGGTTTACCTGAAACGCCCCGTTATAGGCGTACCAGAGGTTAAATCTGGTAGACGTGGTCCAAAACCATCCAGGTCTCGTGTGTTATCGCCCGACAGACCTTTAAAGGTGTCAGAGGTTGCACACCGTGAAGATACGAACTGGCGCCGCGTTCGTGTGCGCAGTACCGAGCGAGGCGAGTTGAACGACGAATTCGCGGCACGACGTATCTGGACCATCCACGAGGACGAACCTGTCCAGGAATGGCTGGTGATACGGCGAGAAAGCAACGGAAGATGCACGTATTCATTGAGCAATGCCTCCCCTAACACGCACCTGAAACGACTTGCATGGCTAAAATGTCAGCGATACTTCGTGGAACGTGCCAATCAAGATGCAAAAACTGAGCTGGGCTGGGACGAACTGGAAGCACAGAAGTATTTGGCATGGATGCACCATCTCGCGCTTACCATTCTCGCTCTGTGGTTCATCACGCAGACAAAAATCGAGTGGGCGGAGCAGTACGCTCGCGACCCAAGTCTATTGCAGCAGTTCGAGGTGGAAGTGTTACCGGCGTTGTCCACCGCCAATGTACGAGCTCTACTGCGTGCTGCCATGCCGTTGCCACAGCTAACGCCTGATGAAGCCAGGGCACTGGTGACCAAACATCTGGTCAATCGGACCCGGTCGCGTAAAAGCAGAATGAAAGGCAGACATAAGGGTCCTTAAGTGGGTAATGGAAGCATAGAGCAAGCGAATTGACGAATGTCTATGATGATTGTCCAGTAGTGGTCAGCTTGGGCTATCTACGAATTTCCGCCATACATCCTCCATTCTCAAGGTACAATGAATGGATCTTCACGAGCTAAAAATTCTCCTCAGTCACATGCCGAGATCGAAAGGAATATTTCCGGATTATCATGTTATATCGCTATGCCAAGAAAATATCTTTAATAAATTTATGCTAATATGACATTGTCAAATTATGCTAATATGACATTGTCAAATTATTATATTCTTCTGGATATAAATATTTAACCACAACTCTAATAAAACTTGCTTTTCTAAAAGGTCGAGCATCTTCTGGAACAGCCTTATAGTAAAGCATTACTCGCTCATCTTCTGGGTCAATATGCCGAACATCTGGATTCTCAATTGTTTGGGTAATCAAATCTTTGTACGGTTCAATTTCTGGATGCCTCAACAAGATGTGTTCATTCCACACTACCTCTGCAAGAAATACAGGAACGCCGTCTTTATCTTTGACCTCTACGACATGCTCATCGGAATCAACAGCATCGTCAATGCGGTTTTCACTTGACATTGTGATATTCACCTTTTTGGAAGCTTTTACCCAAACTTTGCTATTTATGGCATTTTAATTTAACTCCACAATCCAACAATTCTCCTTCACGGTTATCTCCTTGTAGTATTTCCGATCCCCACCGCCTGAATTTGACAATGCGATTATTTTAGCCCTCATTTTTATCGTCCCTTTCTCAATTTCTCTCACTCCTTCAATAACTTCATCCAAACATAAATCTTTTGTTTTCTCTCTTAGCTCTTTCGTTGCATCTCCTATTCTTGGCGTTACCATCCGAAGGTATGTCAAATACTCTTCAGTGCTGAGTTCTCATCTCAATATCTCAAATACCTTATTCAACACCGCTGCTTCTGCACTCATTCATCCATCCACCTTTTTCGGGTTCTCGACTTCTACCCGTTTTATATGCATCCTATTCGTTTTAAAATATCTCAGTGAGACGAACGATTTCCGCCACTCTGGCTATAATCTCCTCAACTGCTTTCCTCTTTTTCTCTCCTCTTTTTCAATATCTCGACAAAAGCCATCGCCTCCTCCCAAATCCTATCATCGCTCACATCGTCAAAAGGTCTGCACCAAGCACATGTATCAAAATAAACTCTTATATTCCTCATTTTCCCAACTTCAATTTTAACCTGTAATAGCTCAGGGGATGTGTGACCTTCTCACAGAACTCATCACTGCCCACGCAGTTGCCGTAGGTACGCATTGTAGCACATGAGGGCGCGGTATAGCGAGTGCCACTCTTAACACCTGCGATATGCTCCACCTGATACCTCGTCCGTGCTTCATCGAAGTCGGGTGAATTCCTGTATAGCTCTATCACCTCATCCACAGACAGCCCGATATTCAACAGGAAAGCAGTAACTGCGAATCTCGCACTGTGTGGCACATTTATACCCGCTTTCAAATTGTTCAGGATGTTTGTTATGCATGGCGGATATGAGCCTGGATCGCCACCTGGGGGTGTATGGAGTCCTTCCAGATTCTTACGCTTGACGCCGAGTTCCTTCCTTATGTGCTCAATATGCTCACTCAGCGAATTGCAGATATCATCAGGGACATCCAGTGGCAGGTCTTTCACTATCCGCTCATACATCGCTTCCTGGACAATCCGCACGAATTCGGTCATTCCAAGGCGCACTTTACCACGCACCATGCTCCGATTCACGAGTTTCCATCTCTTGTCCCTGAGATTGGCGGTGAGCCGGAGATAGTCAGTGAACGGGAGCAGCACAAGATTGGGAGAGAACTCGGCATGTATGCCAAGGTCTTCGGACAGTTCATGGATGATACTATCATCAGAGCGCAAATCTTCTATTAAGCGCTTGTATGCCCCTTTTGCCTCTGCTAACGCATATCTGCGAATGAGATAGGAATCACGAATGCAAGATACGAGGATACGAGCAAAGGGATAAGATAGTAACTCCGTCTGCGCCTGCGTATCATCGCCTATAACGGGTCTCTGGATCACTCCGGTTCTTATAGCTTCTATCACTCGCTCTTTAGCTCGTATCCTCGCTGATACTGAGCTGATGAGGTCATCAAGTGTGAATCCCGCCTCCTTTACATATTCCAATGCTCTGGATAGAAAGGGATAGAAGCATAAATGCCGATGTAAACGCAACTGCAAATGTAAATGCTCCAGTTCTCTCATTTCTGTCTCATAGTCTCTAATCTCCCACCACGCATAATCATCATGTAATCTATGAGTACAAGAGCAACCATCGCTTCTGCTACCGGCACTATCCTGGGGCATATACAGGGGTCATGCCTGCCTCTTATCCTCAGTTCCACCTCCTCCATTCGCGCCATGTCCACACTCCGCTGCGGCTTTGCAATAGACGGGGTGGGTTTCACCGCCACTCTACATATCACAGGCTCGCCAGTTGAGATACCACCCAAGATACCACCTGCATTGTTCGTCCTTGTTCTTATCCTCCCATCTTCTGTATCTATATAAAATTCATCGTTCATCTCACTGCCTCGCATCCTCGCTGCTCCAAATCCAACGCCTATCTCAACACCCTTCACCGCACCGATACTCATAAGCGCCTTTGCCAGTTCTGCATCGAGTTTATCGAAGACAGGTTCGCCCAGTCCAGGCGGAACGCCAGTTGCAATCACCTCCACGATACCACCCACACTATCACCTTCGCGTTTTGCCCTTTTTATCAATTCCTGCATCTGCACTGCCGCTTCTGGATCCGCACACCTTACTGCGTTCATCTCAGCATTCCTCTTTATCTCTTTCACGTCCACTTCCTTTGCTCTTGCCCTCGCTCTTATACCCCCTATCTCAACCACATGCCCCACAATCTCTATATTGTGATATGCCAGAACCTTCCTGGCAATTGCACCTGCGGCTACACGTGCGAGAGTCTCTCTGCCAGATGCGCGCCCACCACCTCGATAATCCCGCAGCCCATACTTCATCTGGTAGGAATAATCCGCCTGACCGGGTCTCGCAATGTGCTTTATCGCCTCATAAGGCGTGGAATCAACATCCCTATTCCATACAAGCATGGATATAGGGGACCCAAGTGTTTTGCCCTCGAATACACCGGACAATATCAGCACTTCATCTGCCTCGCGCCTCTCACTCGCTATCTCGCTCATGCCCGGTCTTCTCCTGTCCAGCTCGTGCTGTATGTCCGCAGCTGAGAGTTCAATACCCGCAGGGCAGCCGTCAACAACAACTCCTAAGGCTTCGCCATGCGACTCGCCCCATGTCATCACACGGAATAACCGCCCAAAGGAATTACCTGACATAGAATTCTTATATCACGATGGTTTTTAAAACAAATAAATAATGCATAACCATGGTGCAGGTGGATTTGAGGCTGGTGAAAGCGTGTGTAATGGGCGGTGGCGAGATTACAGAACTATTAAGGAGTTACAAATTGAAGGACGTGCGTGAGATACCTGCGGGATTGGGGTTGGTAGAGCTCAAACAGCTGTTAAAGGGCACTGATGTGGTGATTGGAGGCTATGGCTATGTAGAGCAGCGAGAAGTTGCGAGAGCGGCATCTGAACTCGGTGTACCATTCATCACATACCCGGTGATAACCACGATATTGCCAGATGGCATATCATTTGATGAGATAGAATTCCCGGACTCGCGAACGCAACCGCAAACCACATCGCATCTTTTGGATTCGATTGCACGCTCTCTTCAGCTCGTTGAGATGTTAAGATTGTTCAGTGGTGTGGGTGAGCTCCTATTTGCACCAAAGGCGCTCGTGCTCTACCCTGATGCGGGCAGTCAGGATTTGAGGCTGAAGAGTGTAGAGTTAAGGCTAAAGGATAATAAAGGTGATGGTGACGGCGGTGATGACGATGTGGCGTGAGAAATATAGACCTACGAGCCTGGCAGAGATAGAGGGTCAGGATGATGTGATAGATAGATTAAAGAGCTTTGCTGAGCGTAAGCAGTTACCAAATCTGCTGCTATGGGGCTCAAGAGGTGTGGGCAAGACCTCTTCTGTATTAGCCTTAGCTCGGGAACTCTATGGCTCGCATGATGAGAACCTGTTCATTGTGGAGTGCCGCGATTTTGTTGAGCAGCGTAAGAAATGGTTGCGTGCTGATAAGAGGTTTAGATTCTACTATGATGAGCATAAATCAGCGCTGGACATCTTTAAAGAAATGATAAGGAGCTATGCAGTGTTAGCACCAATAAATGCGGAATTCAAGCTGATGGCGTTCAATAATGCGGACCTGCTGCCTGTGGATGCTCAGCAAGCGCTCCGAAGAATAATGGAACGAAGTAGCCGCACAAGTAGATTCATATTCATCACCACAAAACCCTCTGCTATAATACCCGCTATAAGGTCAAGGTGTTTGAACCTCCACTTCCAACCCCTAACCCTGACCAAGACCAGGACCCAGACCAAGAGTGGAGCAATGGATAGATTGCTGCTGCGAATCGCCTCGCAGGAGGGGTTAGAACTTACAGACCAGGGTTTGGAGATGCTGAAGCGGTATGCTGGTGGTGATGCTGGTACTGCCATAGATATAATGGAGGCGGCATCGGTGGTTTCTGACTCTAACAGGATTGGTAGTGAAGAGATAGAGATAGTGGTGCAGGAGTTGCGAAAGAGGAGCAATAAGGTAGCGGATTTGATAGATATGGCGCTTGCGGGTCGCTATCAGGAACTGAGAGCGGACTTAAAGGTGTTGATGAGGGACGAGAAGATGAGTGGCAAGGAGATTGTGGAGGCGATACACGATGTGATGCTCCATAGAAAAGCCAGGTTAGGTGCGAGAAGATTAGCAAAGATTATGATGCACATAGGCGATGCAGACTACAAACTTTGCAGTGCTTTTAATAGCATGATACACATTGAGGAATTGATGGTGAGATGTCGGCATTGGCATTTATAGTTCTACTTCACTCAACACTCACGAAAAACTCTTCAATTTCTCTATTAACTTCTCAATGTCTCTGATGGCAACTTCTAACGATTCCCTGTTCATCTGGTTCTCATAAAAGTTCCTATGCAAGCCATTCGCTACAATAAAAAGTGTAACAAGTTCTTCATCCCCGCTCTCCCTTGAAAGCCTGCTTACAAAATCCCACAAACTCCCGTGCTTCTCTAATTTCAATCCCCTCTTCGCCGCTACCATCTTAACTGCCAGTGCAGCAGCACCCCACAGTTTTTCTGATACCTGGACTAAATCATCTTTATCTAAGAATTCCTTCGCATCTGCGAGATATTTCTCACTTAAAGCCTGGTAGTGTTCCACAAGGTCCTCGGGATCTAACTCCTCGTTTAGACTGTTACGCACAAGTTCAACTCCTAATTCCTCAGGCAAATAGCCTCTCTCTTCTGCTTTCTCCCTCAATCGCTCCCCGAGCCTCTTTGGCAAAATAATACAGGTGACTTCCATCTTCCTTCTTCCACGCACTCTTTTATATTATCTCATACGCGTTTATAAAATAAAAGTTGCCTTTTCAGGGCTGTAGGCTGGATACTGTATGCCTGAGACCTTCGTTTTTATTTCATCTTCGGAGCACTATACTCACAACATCACCATCTGCGAGTACATGAGTGAGACCTACACGCTGCCCCGCATACTTAACCGAACGCCCCCAGATCTGAGCATAGCGGAATTTAGCTAAGAAATCGCGATGGATCGCAGCACAGGCATCCGCAACAGTGGAGTATCGCCGCAAGACCAGTGGATTATGCATATCAGGCGGAGCACCCTGGGGCTTCATGTATATCTGTATGAACCCCAGTGCTGCGTAAATTCTCTCTTTTAGTGCTTCAAGGTTGATATTACCTTCGGCTGAGATGAAGACAGCATCAGGATACCGTTTGCGGATACGCTCAAGCATTGAAGGCTCTGCGAGGTCTATCTTGTTTATCACTGTGATTGCATCGAGATATTTGCGATTACCGATAACGGCATCTATGAACTCTTCGGGTGTGATTGGTTCTCTTTCCCTTATAATAACCTCAGCATTGTGTATCCTGTATTCTGCCAGTACAGCACGAATGAAATCCTCATCAACCCCTGCTATGCCTGCACCTATGGTCTCGATTCTTATTCCACCACGGCTCAATTTATTGATACTCACATTCGGTGGTCTGGAATTGATTCTGATGCCGGCGTTATATAGCTCCCTCGCCAGTATCTCATGTTGCTTCACCGCGTTATTGGTTATATCAAGGATGAAGAGTATCAAATCGGCGTTTCGTAATGCCGAAATGACCTCCTTGCCCCTGCCACGACCGTAAGAAGCGCCCTGTATTAGTCCGGGCACATCGAGTATCTGGATGCGAGTACCTTTATAATGGAGTGTACCGGGAATGACCCTGAGAGTGGTGAAATCGTAAGAAGCGACCTCGGCATTGGCATTGGTTAGACGGTTGAGCAATGTGGATTTACCAACAGAAGGAAAACCGACCATAGCAACAGTGGCATCGCCTGCTCGCTTTATATCGAAACCTTTACTTTTACCTGTGCCTGTGCCTTTACCCGCTGCTGTTGCTGTTGCCTTTGCCAGTTTGCGCTCCCTCAGACGTGCCAGTTTCGCCTTCAGGCGTCCGATGTGATGAGAAGTAGCCTTATTGTAGGGCGTTCTCCGGATTTCATCCTCAATTCGTTTTATATCTTCATCAATGCTGCTGCTACTGCTGCTCATATTATATATCATATCCATATCGTCTCTACAAATCAGGTTTAACACGAGCGAGTTTTATCTCACTTACTTCTCCAGTCACCGGTGTGAATATCACCACGCAGCTATCTTTCATATTCACGCCCATTAATATCCCGAGACCCAGACAAACATTCCGTGCGTCAAAAAGCCCCACCAGCCTGCCAACCTCAAATTGATAATCATAGTCATAATCACGAATCATAATAGAAGGGAAGGCGCGGTATTTTGCAGTCCTGAAATATCTACGATAAGAATAAGCACGCATTCGCCGCCGCTCCTCTCTCGTACGACACACCACTCTTTCGTCAGCGTGTAACCTTAGTATTACCGGAAGTATAGGGCAGTTATCCTTATCCTTATTGTTATGGTTATGGTTATCAGAGTAGACCAGCAACAGCCTGAGAATAGGTTCCAGTTCATTATCACGTTCGATAGCGATGATAAGAGAAGGTTCTACCAGTGATATCTCACGCAATTTGAAGTTACGGGCTTCTTCCCCTTCTATCCACCCTGTGGAGTCCACGATGATAATATCAGGATTGAGCGCTTTAGCATCATGTACAGCGGCAGCGATGCCACGCAGACATTCCCTGATGCAGCCAGTGGGAGAGGTATTACCCACGAAATAAAGGCTGCAAGGCTCCACTTCATGAAGGTTCATTATTCGCTTATGGGGCATACCCATGCCTATACAGCATGGAGGACCGATGTCGCTCTGACCCACATCTGCATCAATTATGGCTACCCGCAACCCCCAGTCATAGCACATATTCGCGATCTCTATCACTGTATGGGTCTTCCCCACATCGGTAGACCCGAGCATATAGAGAGTGGGTTGCGACGGTCTCTTTCTCTTCAGTGCATCCTCCACTGCTTCCTTTATCTGCCACGCACGATTCTGGCTCTGGTTCTGGTTCTGGATCCGGTTCTGGTTCATCCCTCACTCTTTATTATTGGTTATTGCTATCCTATAATCTCATTATAGAATAGAATAGAAAAAGTTTCAAACCCTCAAATCTCTATTACCAGAACCTGAAAGTTGATTGACGTCCATCGTCGGTTTTTATAATGGCAAACGAGCAATTTTTGCCTGAGGAATGAGTAATAGCAGTAACAGGAATAGTAGCAGTAAATTTGAGTTTTTAATAGCGAGAGAGGAAGCAGTCAGCACCGCACTCGGATTCGTACTCATTGTCGGTATCCTCGTGACTTCGTTCACCATCTTCATGGCTACACAGGTGCCTCAAACCACAAAAGTGCTCGAGGCGCAGCACTCATACAGGATACCCGAGGACTTCTCCAGGCTTGCTGCCGCGATAGACACTGCCATATTGTATAACAATACGGTGCGGGGTAGTGAAGTGGATATGGAGCCGAAAGGAGTGCCAATCGTGGGTGTACTGCCCGCTGGCGGCAGGCTTGAGTTCAATGCAACAGGAGAACGGTTCAGTTATAAAGCATGTGCACCTTCTGATACTCTCCCTCCGGACAATAACACCACACACTGGTGGAATAGTACTCCCGCTAATTTCTCGGTGTATAAGAAGTACCATGTGGTAACCACTGAAAATGGTACTGAACTGGCACTGGAAGTGCCCGAACAAAATCTGATATTCGATAGTGGTAAGGTAGAGAATATCGCCGGCGTATTCAGATGCAATAACTTCGTGGTTAATAACTCCACCGTCTTATGGACTTCCGGTTTAATCGTCCGGGCACTGAATATCTACGTTGGACCTAACTCAATAATAAGCGCAAGCGGTCATGGCGCAGCGGGTGGAATACAGGATCACGATGGTGAAGGAGCCAGCCCAGGTAAAAACTCCGGTAATAATTGCTCGGGCGGTGGCGGTGGCGGATACGGCGGCAAAGGTGGCAAAGGTGGTAATTCCTCTCATGGTGATGGTGGTGCAGGAGGTGAGGCAGACTGCGACCCCACCGATTATCGCGTATATAAATCAGGTTCGGGCGGCGGTGGTGGTTCAACCGGTGAGTTCCAGCCAGGAGGCAGCCAGATAATAGCAGGAGAGGGCGGCAATGGCGGCGGTTACATCGTGCTCGATGCTCAAAACATCACCATCGCAGGCATATTATCGGTGAACGGCGGTAATGGAGGTAATGGAGGCGGCGGTGGCAGTGATTCCGCAGGTGGTGGCGGCGGTGGCGGCGCAGGAGGATGTATACTGCTCAGAGGTGATTATATCAATCTCACAAAGGCGGTCTTCTATGCGAAAGGCGGAAATGGTGGTGATGGTGGTGAACCCGGTAGTGAGCCAGGAGGAGGTGGCGGTGGTGGCGGTGGTGGAGTAATCAAGATCTTTTATAATTCTTCTTTCATTAACGATAGCTTTACATATGATGTGAGCGGTGGCAGAGGTGGCAAGAAAGGGGGTACTTTTAATGGTACGCAGGATGGCGAGAATGGAACAAATGGAACATACAGCGTCATAAAACAGCAATATTACCCGGAAGTCTATTATTATGCCTCTGGCTGGCTTGAATCGAGCGTGTACGATACAGGGACACCTCTCGTCCGGTATGGTAACATCACATGGAATGCGACCGTTCCAGAGGACACGAGCATTGTGATACGCGTTCGCACCTCAATAGACCCTGATATGAGCACTGCACTCCCATGGGAGGATTGTCCACCTGTGGTTAACGGAGCGGATATCTCTGATTTGCCTTCGGTCTCTAATGGGCATCGCTATGTGCAGTGGCGTGCGGAATTCTATACCACCGACCTGTATAGAACACCGGTTCTACATTATGTGAACCTCAGTTATGAACACGGCATTCCATTCCTGGTGAACTCGTCTGGATATATTGAGTACCATTCTCAATACACGAGATATCCCGATTTCCGTACCCTGTATGCCCAGGGAGGGATATTAAAGAAGCAGGGCAAAAAAGGGTTTATGCTCACTGGACCTCATATCTCAATAAGCAGAGAGAAGTTCAACGGTGTGGATATTGCATCTCTGCATATCACCACGATAAACCTCACAGGCAACGCCACCAGTAGCGAAGTGAGTGGCAGACTAAAGCCGAGTATAAAACCCTCCGGTACTGATTCCACAGTGATTACCGACGGGCTGTACTACTGCAATCTCTCCATTAATATATTCACTGAGCATCCAGAAGCATGGTATAACTGGTTCAATAAGACGTGTAATGGCACCGGATTGAATTGGAGCAAACCGCCGGTCAATTGGAGCAAAGCACCGGTCTATTATATCAACGATAGCGCTACGAACAGATTGCAGGTGGTATTCTATGGTAACGAGACGGTTCCAGTGAGATTGTGGTTGACGCGAGCGGAAACGCGGATAAACCTGGAGAGCGGGTTGTGACGAGATCGTATAGGAGCTAAAATCAAGAAGAGAATGAAAAAATTAAAATTATGGTCGGGTGCAGAAGAAGAGGCACAGTCGGTTGCTCTTGGGTTCGTTATCATCATGGGTATTGCAATCACCACCTCGGTCATTCTCTTCAGTATCCAGGTACCGGTGCAGACCTCGAAATTCGAGTTCAAACACGAGCAGAATATACCGAATGATTTCGCCAGGCTCAGTACGGCAATAGACGATGTCGCACTTGCCGGCTCCGCATCGGGCGCGGGCGCGGGAGCTGGAGCCTTTGAAACCGTCGTGGTGGGTATGAAACCCGGCAGCATCCCACAGCTCGGTATCTTCGCTTCCGGCGGGATATTGCGTTTCTTCAATTCGAGTAATAGTACAGAGAAGTTCGAATGCGTAGCGTGTTCACCGGAGGAGAAAGCGACCAACCTCAGCGGTAACTACTCGTGGCTCTGGAACAATCCCTATGACTACGAGAATAAATCTTATGTGGACATCTTCGCAGACGGAGTGAGATTGCAACTGGAGTCAGGCAAAAATATGATATTCAATTCTAGCGGTGATGAGTATCTATCCGGAGAATACTGGTGCAATAATTTCAAAGTTTATAATGGCACCAACCTGAATACGCCATGGCTCTATATCCATGCGAAATACATATATGTGGGTCCGAACTCCACGATTAATGCCACCGGACGCGGTCTCGCAGGTGGTACTACAATTCCTGAGTGGGGTACGCCGATGAGTGCAGATGGTACGGGCGAAGGAGGCGGTAAGATACCCACTTGCAGACATCCAAAAGTTCCATGGTGGGTGGTAGGGGGTGAG
Organism: Candidatus Methanophagaceae archaeon; assembly: GCA_003194435.1. GTDB lineage: Archaea > Halobacteriota > Syntropharchaeia > Alkanophagales > Methanospirareceae > G60ANME1. The sequence goes on from PQXC01000012.1 coordinate 12,631, forward strand.
AAGTATTGCTACTGCGGTGCCGGTGGTGGCGGCGCCGGGCACTGGGGTAAGGGTGGCAAAGGCGGAAATTCGTCGACTGGACCAGATCCATACTGTAACGATAAGGACAACACCCCCCATGATGGTGGTGATGGAGGAGACTCATACGAAAATGATGCCACATTAAAAGATATCTCGGTGGCATACCCGGGTTCTGGAGGCGCATGTGGCGCTTGGGGGCAGGTTGCAAACGGATATATATACGAAGGCGGTGCAGGCGGTGATGGCGGTGGTGTCATCATACTCGATGCACCCATAATAAACATCAGCGGTAAGGTAACAGTGGACGGAGAAGACGGGCATTACTCCAATGATCTGGACCGTGCAGATGATTCTGCAGGTGGCGGCGGCGGTGGCGGTTCCGGGGGTACAATCCTCATCAAAGGCGGTAAGGTCACCATCATCGGGACACTATCCGCAAGGGGCGGTAACGGCGCCAATGGTGCAAAAGCATGTGATGATTCCGATACCTATGATAGTAATGGCGGCGGTGGCGGTGGCGGTTCCGGGGGTGTGATAAAGGTATTCAATAAGACCTGCCTGTATGATGCAGAAGGACCCATGAATTATACGCAATTCCAGGAGAAACACACCAATGTCAGTGGTGGAGCAGGCGGCATAAAGGGCATTGGTAACGGTACATACTGCGGTCCGGGCGATGCGCCACCTGAAGATAAAGCGGGAAATGGCTCTCGGGGTGAAGATGGAATCGTTTACAATCAATCGTATGAGTATGTGGAATCAATACCGCATTTCCCATCCGGGTATATCGTCTCAAAACCTTTTGATGCTGGTAATAACTCCACTACCTCAATGGTCCTCTATGGCAACATTAGCTGGAATGCGACAACACCTTCGGGCACATTCATCATCATGAAGGTGCGAACCTCCCCCAATGAGGATATGAGTGGAGCAACGCCGTGGCATGAGTGTCTGCCGGTAAAAAACGGAGCGGACATCTCTGACCTGCATTCCGTATCTGATGGGCACCGTTATGTGCAGTGGCGTGCGGAACTCTACACCTATGAACGCTCGAGAACGCCGGTTCTTCATTCTGTATGCATCAACTACTCGTGGGGCAAACCCGTAATCGCCACATGCTCTGGTAGTATCGAGTTCAATTCCTCATACTTCTATGCTCCCAATTTCGTGCTCACTTATGCTCATGGTGGCACCATAAAGAGCCAGCGCCAGGGTAAGAGTTTCATGCTGTTACCTCCTCCTATTTCCATCACCAGAAATGGTAATACTACCGACATCAGTATAACAGCCGTGGATTTAATCGGCAACACGAGGTTTGTGAGCGGGTTGCCCACGCACACCATAAAAATCACAAACGGGAGTTCGGATTTGCTCGCTGGGGGGCTTGAATTTAATAATATAACCTTGAATTTCTACACTGCACATCCAGAAGCATGGTATGACTGGTTCAATAAGACGTGTAATGACACTGGATTGAATTGGAGCAAACCACCGGTCAATTGGAGCAAAGCACCGGTCTATTATATTAACGATAGCGCTACGGACAGATTGCAGGTGGTATTCTATGGTAATGAGACATATCCGATACGATTGTGGTTGAAAAGGGAGAGAGTGGAAGTGAAGATAGAGATAGAGGAAATCTAACTAACTAATATTCCAATATAGTATTCAATGCCACAATATTCAGGAGGTTACAAATATTTGCATAAGTAACCGGAATTTTTTTACACTCTCATATCATGAAATAGTCTGATGGGTAATGATAAAGACAACAATACGAAAAAAGCGGTTATTGTTATTCGTTCCGCTGTTACTCCTTTGGAGCTCGGTCATGGTTGTCCAGGCTGTAAATCCTGAATGGTATCTGTATCCGGATTTGAAACTCAATAGCACACCACCTTCCGTAACCTCTTATTATTCTCTCAACGGCTTGCAGGAATGGGTTGCGGAACCCACGCAATCTGCTGTGACCTTAAATCCTGGTGATTGGGTACTGTTTCTTGATTATTCCACTCCCTGTGAGGTCTGCTGGGGGCGACTGTGGATAGAGGTCTGGAATGACTCGGCAAAAATTGCTGATGGTAATATGCTTATTGATACGGGATATCATGGCACGATGAGTATATACATGAGGAACGGTATCAGAGCGGACTTTAAAGAGGGTGAGCGTCTCAGGCTGAAGATGAAGTGGGAGCCGGTGGGTTACAGTGGTAGTATCAAGCTATATTGTGGAGCGAGCAGGTCGAAACTCTCGGGACCACCGGTGAATACAAATGCGCCGGTACCGGAATCAAGTGCTTTTGTACTCTTTGCGAGTGGTCTCTCCGTGCTCTCTGGTTATTTAGGAATGTGTGCTCGCAAACGTAGGCGTGACATCAAATAGCTCGTATCCCCATATCCATTAAATCATCAAATCTTGTTGAAGACCTTTGATAGGGTTCTATAAGAGATAATCAGCTTTAAATAGCGGCGATTCCAATGTTTAAGATAAGAGCTATCTTATAAAACGGCGGTATGAGTATAACTATGACAATGAATCAGAATGCGTTCATAGCGTCCACAGACGCCCAGGTATTTGCTATCGGCGCTGTCATGTTAATTACTATTGTAGTCATCACCGCCACCATCTATTTCGCAATTAACGCGCCTGTAAATACCAAGACGTATGAACTCCAGCACTCTGAAGAGGTAATTGAGGATTTCTTTTCGCTCCGTGCGAGCATAAACATGCTGCGGGATTATGCTGATTCGCTGATTCAGCAGGCATGTGAAAAAGCACCAGAAATTTGTCAGCGCCATTCTTCTATGAGTTCTAAGGTTCGTTCCAATGCATTGACGTCTTCCGTTTCTATCAAGAGCTTGCCAACCGGGGATTCTTTCATCGCTCTGCCACCCGCTTCTGGCAACATGAACTTTTCACCCGCGGATGGTAAGGTTGTGGTGAGTCTCAGTGACAGTGATTCAAGCACCAATGTATCATGCTCATGCGTGTGGGAAGTAGAGAATTTCACGGGTAATTATTCGGTGGAATACGGCACTGTAAACACCTCCTCGAATGGCAACCTCACGCCTGAAGGTCCACCATACGCCTCTGCTACCGTTTGTATACCCGGCAACTTCGGGTTCGATACCGGCAGCAACAATACTGTGTATAAAAATATCACCTGGTATGCGGAGAACGTCACCGGGTATACGGATATAATACTGAAAGTCAGAACAGACATGTTCCCTGACATGCGGCATGCAACCGGCTGGGACGAGTGTTACAGTATCAAATCAAGCGATTATATAACAAGTGGTAAAGGTAGGGGCTCTTTTCCTCTTTATGATTTAACTTCGGTATCTAAGGGGCATCGGTACGTCCAGCTACGGATAGAGCTGAAGTCCTATGACCCTCAAAAGGCTCCCACACTCGTTAACTTCAGCATTGGTTATAATCACACTACCAGCCTGAAGCTCGGGGAATCTTCGGGCAGTATCACTTTCTCCGCCCCTTATCATTATCTCCCGGGTATGTCACTCACGTACGAGAATGGTGCGGTGATAAAGAGCCAGACGGAAGGGGAATTTGTTGATAATCGCGATAATCGCACGCCACCTTTTATGCTATCGCTTAAGAAAATGCCTGATAACAGAACGCGAATAAGCATGACACTGGTGAATTTAACAGGGAAAGAGGTACCGGGCAGATCAGGGGAGGATGTACTCGTACGATTATGGTTAGCTAACCGGGAACTCATTGCAAATGGCGTATTCTATCCGAATATCACGATAAACATCACTTCTCGCTACTATCGTGCATACGCTAAATGGTTCAATGAAACGCTCAGAGAGGCTAATATGTGCGCTGAAGATTACGAGCTCATGGTTAATGATACACAGAGAACTGTTTCAGTGGAGTTTTATGGAAAAGAGCATGGTGTGGAGCTCTATCTGGAGAAGATAACGGTGCAGGTGGGCATGTAAATGTAAACTACAATTCCAAATCATTGGTTATTGCCCACCGCGTAGTCATCGCCCATCGCCGCTTTCTTCAGCTCATACAGCTTATTCAATGCCTCTATCGGCGCTATCTTATCTATATCCAGCCTTCTCAACGCCTCTACCACTGGATGCTCCTCAGTGACATACCGTACCTCCACCCTCCGCTCTGTTTCATGTGGTGTCTTATCCTCATCTTTTGCCTTATCCTTATCCTCATCCTCCATACGCTTCAGAACGCTCTTCGCCGTTTCTATCACCGTTTGAGGCAGTCCAGCGAGCCTGGCAGCCTGAATGCCATAGCTCTTCGTTCCTTTACCTTCCACCACCTTCCTTATGAAGAATATCTCATCACCCGATTCCTTTATCGCAACATTGTAGCACTTCACACCACTCAGCCGGTCAGCGAGGCTCGTGAGCTCATGGAAATGCGTAGCGAACATCGTCTTCGCTTTTATCTTATCATGCACATATTCCGCAACCGCCCATGCTATACTGAGCCCGTCAAGAGTGCTCGTGCCACGCCCGATCTCATCCAGTATCACCAGACTCCTCTCGGTTGCGTTATTCAATATGTTCGCAGTCTCGCTCATCTCCACCATGAACGAACTCTGACCCATGGAGAGGTCATCATAAGCACCCACACGCGTGAATATCCGGTCAACGATGCCTATTCTCGCCTCTCGCGCGGGCACGAAAGCGCCTATCTGCGCCATCAATACAATTAACGCCGTTTGCCGCATGTATGTGCTCTTACCGCTCATGTTCGGTCCCGTGATGATCATCAATCGTGTTGAATCATTGAAATGGACGTCATTGGGCACAAAACCTTCCTTCACCTCACGCTCCACCACCGGATGCCTGCCATCCTTTATCGTCAGCTCCTGCCCTTCCACCACCTCGGGACAGCAGTATTGGTTCTCCACGGCAACCTCAGCAAGCGCCAATAGCATATCCAGCTCCGCAATCAGGTTAGCAGCCTCCTGTATATCCTTACTCCGGGCAGCAATACTTCGCCTTATCTGCTCAAAGAGTTCGTATTCCAGCTCCTTTATTCGCTCATCGGCACTCAGCGCCTTCGCTTCATACTCCTTCAACTCCTCTGTTATGTAACGCTCGGCTTCTGTCAGCGTCTGTTTCCTTATATAGGTGGATGGCACCTTCTTAATCTGCGATTTCCTCACCTCTATGTAATACCCGAAGACCTTATTATAGCCCACTTTTAGCGATTTTATACCTGTTCGGGCTTTCTCACGCTCCTCAAAGTCCGCTAACCATTGCCTGCCCTCGTGCTTTATCCTTCTTAATTCATCCAGTTCCTCATTGAAGCCCTCCTTTATCACTCCCCCATCCCCTATCGTCGCTGGTGGCTCCTCTACTATTGCTCGCTCCACAAGCTCTACAATAGAAGAGAAGTCCATCGCCTTTAAGCTGTTCCTGATTTCTTTTAGCCTCTGGGCACGGCATTTCTTTAATAAATCACGAACCGCATTTATCTGCTCTAACGACCTTCGCAACAGTATCAAATCCCTGGCTTTTGCATTCCCATACGCCACACGGCTTATTATCCGCTCAATATCGTATATCTCACTGAAAACATCCTTCAATGCCTCCCTGAGTAGAATATCATCGAAGAACTCCTTTATCACTTCCTGTCTCCTCCTTATCGCATCCACATCCAGTAAAGGATACCTCAAACTCTTCTTCAGCAATCGAGAACCCATACCAGTGAGTGTTTTATCCAGTACACTTATAAGCGTGCCTCTTTGCGTGCCATCCCTTATATTTGCGAATATCTCAAGGTTACGAACCGTTACACTGTCCACAACCATGTAATCCGATACAAACAAAGTCTTCAGCGGCTTTATATGTGGCAGGATGCGTTTCTGTGTATCCCTGAGATAGGATATAACAGCCCCTGCAGCCGATATACCAGCCTTCAGCCCGGCACAGCCAAAACCATCGAGCGATATAACACCAAAATGGTTTATCAATGCCGTATATGCGTTCTTATACTCGAAGTAATAATCGTCATAGCGCGATATTGCACATCCCACCTCGCATTCCCAATTGCATTCCAGTGATAGCGATTCTGGTATCACAATCTCCGCAGGTCTCACTCGCTCTATCTCATTCTCCAGTGAGCGTTCATCTTCCAGTTCCGTCAGCCAGAACTCCCCGGTTGATATGTCTATCGTGGCAATCCCTACTCTGCCCCCTACACGACTCACACACATGAGATAATTAGAAGCGCGCTCCTCCAGAAGTGTATCCTCTATGACCGTCCCGGGTGTAATGAGTCGCACAACCTCGCGCTTCTCTATACCCGTCCCTCGCTTCTGTCTGTCATCCATCTGCTCACATATAGCCACCTTATAGCCCTTCTTTATCAACTGCCGTATGTATGGCGTGACAGCATGAAAAGGCACTCCAGCCATTGGTATTCGTCCCGCTGCACCCTTACCGCGACCCGTTGTGGTTAACGCAATCTGCAATTCCCGGGATGCTACCTTCGCATCTTCACCAAAAGTCTCGTAGAAATCACCCACACGGAATAGTAGTATCGCATCCCGGTACTTCTCTTTTATCCTGTAATATTGCCGCATCATCGGCGTTAGCTCTGTCATCTTCCTTACTAACACCTGTACCTATATTCTATCCATCTTGAAACGAAAGGTATCAATCATATACCAATCATATACCAATCATATACATCAGAGGAACCTGAACACTTCGGGCAGCTCGCCCGTTATTCGTCTGAACTCCTCTGTCCATTGCTCAGGCTCCAAGCCATTCTGTGCGAGCATCACCGCAGCCCAGCGCTCCAGACCCACACCGGAACAGCCGGACCACAGCTCTTTTCCACTCTGCAGCTTCACACTGAACCCTTTTGGATATTTGTCACCATTAACACTCACATTCTGGAATTCCAGCCATTTGCCACTGTAAGGCAGAATAGCCTCAAAATCTACCGTGCCCACCTCCTTCAACTCAGCCAGACCCGCCTTACCCTCCTGCGCCATGAACCATGGCGTCACCCACGCTTCCCGCCATTCTATATCCAGTATCTCTGCGAATATACGGCGATAACGCTCACGTAGCTCGTTAGCATGCTCTATCACCTGCTCTTTTGTCCCTATCCATACAATCTCCACCCTGTGGAACTCATCCAGCCGTTCTATACCATGAAGCCCGCCGCTTTCATATCTGTGTGAAGTGCCCGACCTGTCAAATACCCTTATCGGAAGAATTGAATCCGGCAATGTCTTACCCATGAGAAATATCCAGAATGGAGGGCATTGCGCATAACACATCCCCCCTATGGGCTCTATTCGCTCCTTTATCATCTCCAGCGGCACTTCGTTTGTCACTTTGTAATAATCCATCACCTCCTCCCAGTACTCAGGGTCTCGTGTCTTCGGTGCGCATACGTAATAAGCCTCGGGATAGATACCCCTTGCATGCCCCGACCTCTTCCAGACCTCCCATGGCACCAGCTTCGGAAATACCATCTCCTCATAACCCAGCGGCTTCAATACCTCTTCTATCAGTATGCGCTCAAACGCTCTGAAGATTCTCGTTATCTGTGGTCCATAAATCCACTGACCGCGTCCTGCGGCATGTCTTATCCAGCCTCGCTTCACCATCTCCTCCGTGGGGTCTTTATCAAACCTGAAAGACTTCTTCCTCTCGCTCCTGCTCTCAAATAGCAATTCCCAGTGCTCGCTCTTGCCCTTCCAGCTCGCTGCGGTCTTCTTCTCGTCCAGTAGCCTTAACAACCTATCAGGAATCCGCTTCTCCAGTGCCGCGTAGTCCACATCGAGATAGAGTGTTAAACGTCCGTCACTATGCTTTAACTCCTTCACAAACGGTAATCGTCTCAACTTGATGCCCTCTTCCCAGTTCATTGTTATCTCATAGCTCTCTATCTCTATGCCCCTTATCCCGATCCGGTATTTAGCGAGGAATCTACCGAGCTCCTTCTTCAGTCTGATAAGAGCATCATGAGCCCTTACGAATCTATCGGAGCTCAAATCCAGCTTTAACTGCTCTCCCGAGACGCCCCATCCCTCTATCTCTGCACCACATCCCGGTGGCGCGCCGCGTTTCAGTAAAGGCTCTGCGGACTCGCGCATAAAACCGTTTAGCTCTGATAATTTTATATCGTTATCATCCAGACTGCTACTGCATTTAACTACCGCCTTCAATTGAAACTGGATATCGTCCATGATTCATTCACGCAACAAATAGAAAATGAGTTTATTTGATATTAAATGATGCACACATAATATATAGTTATAGATGCGAAGAGCAAGAAGGAGGAGATGTGTTGGCTTCCAGCCGAATTTTATCTACTTTGAACCTCGCGACCGTGCATATACGTGTGGAGAGGAGGTATTGAAGCTGGAAGAGCTGGAGAGTATAAGATTGAAGGACTTTTTGCAACTCGACCAGGCGAGTGCGGCGGCGCAGATGGGCATTTCTCAACCCACTTTCCATCGTATCATAACGGAAGCGCATCGTAAGATAGCGCGCGCACTCATTGAGGGTAAGGCTATAAGGATAGAGGGTGGGCATTATGTGATGGTGGACAGGACTTGCTGGCAGGGTTATAAAAAAGGTCCTATGGGTGTTGTTGAGAGGAGGTGATAAGGATATGGCAGAAGAGAGAGAAGAGGGTAGAAGGAGTATGGCAGAGCAGGAGAGGGCGGTACAGGCGATGATGGAGAAGGTGAAGCATAAGGTGATGGTGATGAGCGGAAAGGGAGGAGTGGGGAAGACGACGGTGGCGGCGAATCTCGCGTTCGCTCTCGGTATGCAAGGTCTGGACGTGGGTCTAATGGATGCAGACATACACGGACCCGATATACCGAAGATACTGGGGATAGAAGATAAGCGACCGGGTGCATCGGGCAATAAAATACTCCCGATATTTGTTACACCGCGTTTGAAAGCGATGTCCATCGGTTTTCTCCTGCCCGACAGGGATTCCGCTATTATATGGCGGGGACCGATGAAGATGAATGCGATAAGGCAGTTCCTCTCTGATGTGGACTGGGGTGAGCTTGACTATCTCGTCATAGACCTCCCGCCGGGCACAGGTGATGAGCCACTGAGTGTTGCGCAATTGATAAAGAATGTGGATGGCGCGATAATAGTAACAACGCCACAGGATTTAGCATTGCTGGATTCGAGGAAGGCAGTGAACTTCTCAAGGGTGCTTAAAGTGCCTGTTATAGGGATAATAGAGAACATGAGTGGTTTTGTCTGCCCTTACTGTGGCAAAGAGATAAACATCTTCAAATATGGCGGTGGTGAGCGGTCGGCGCGTGAACTTGGTGTTACCTTCCTTGGTAGGGTGCCTATTGACCCCGGGATGGTGATAGCTGCGGATAACGGAACTCCGTTCGTATTGCAGAAGGATTCTAAGGTGCGTGAGGCATTCGAGCATATAGTGGAGAAGGTGCGTGAGATAGTGGAGAAGAAGTAATGGGCAAAAGCAATTTATATTTTTATATGATGAATATATATTCATATAAGTGTGTGAGTGATAAAAGGGAAAGAGGAAGCGAGGCGATATAGAAATGAAGGTATGCGTAACTGCAATGGGAAAGGACCTGGATGCAGAGGTGGATCCGAGGTTCGGGCGAAGTCAGTATTTTATATTCGTTGACACAGATACAATGGCGTTCGAAGCTGTGGAGAACACCGCTGTAGCGGCACCAGGTGGGGCAGGGATTCAGGCTGCACAGACCGTTGTGAATAAAGGCGCAGATGTGCTCATCTCGGGCAACATCGGTCCCAATGCCTTCCAGGTGCTTTCTACTGCGGGTGTAAAGGTCGCAACAGGCGCTTATGGGACTGTGAGAGAAGCAATAGAGATGTATAAAAATGGTAAGTTGAACGTGAGCGGAGGTTCGACAGTTGGTGCTCATGCCGGTATGGGTATGGGCATGGGCATGGGCGGAGGTCGCGGTATGGAACGAGGTATGGGGCAAAGCATGGTTATGCCACAGGGAGAAAAAGCTGAAAAAGAGAGTCTTGAAGGACTCGAGGAGATGGTAAATAAACTGGAGAGCGAATTAAAGGAAGTGAAGAAGCGTATAGAGGAGCTCAAGCGGAGGTGAGGTGATGCAGGAATGAAGATTGCCGTTCCCGTAATCGGAACGCAGGGGTTGGACGCCCCTGTGAGTGAGCATTTTGGTAGAGCGCCCGCTTTCACCATAGTGGATATGAGCACGAAGGAGGTGAAGGTGGTCCCGAACTCGGGTGAGCATTTTGGTGGCATTAAAGTAGCACCCGAGATATTAGCAGAGGAAGGTGTGGAAATAGTGCTCTGCTCAGGATTAGGACCGAAGGCAATAAACATGTTTGAGCAGTTTGGTATAGAGGTCTATGTGGGTGCGAGTGGAACGGTAAGAGATGCAATAAGAGCATTTCAGGCTGGCTTGCTTCACGAAGCTTCGGATAAAGACGCATGTATGATGCACAGGCATTGATTCAAATAGGAGGTGATATAAAAGATGAGTGGAGGAAGAGGGCGAATGGGCGGTAGAGGACTGGGTCCTGGTGGTGAGTGCGTATGCCCGAATTGTGGATACCGGGTGTCGCATTCGCGTGGTGAACCCTGCTACAATAAGACATGCCCGAAATGCGGTGCGAAGATGACGAGGGCATGATGCATGATGTTCATGTGTAGAAATATAAGAAGTTAGGAGGTGATGTGAAAAAATGGCGTTCGGGTGGTATGGAAGAGGTGGATACCGCTGGAGAAATATGTATTACCTCACGGGCTTGCCAGGCTGGATGAGGTTCGGGTTCTCTCCAGGCTGGATAGGTAGAAGCCCAACTGGATTGCCACCGACAGCTCAGTATCTCATGCAGAGCGGACTGTTGCCCCAGTTCAGTTCATGGATACAGCAGCAGATGCCGGTAACTGGTATGGGTATGGGCATTGGCATGGGTACGATGCCCGGCATGACAAGGGAGCAGGAGATTTCGATGCTGGAGAATCAGGCGAAGATGCTCAGTGAGCAGTTGGAGCAGATAAAGAAGAGACTGGATGAATTGAAGAAATGATGCAGGGGGTCTAATCCCCCCTATTTTTTTCAATGCGATGGTTTGGTTATGGAAGGCTTTTGTTGATGACCATTTATGTGTGGGCTGTGGCAAGTGCACCAGAGTCTGCTGGACCGGTGCGATCAGGCTTGCGGATGTGGATAAGAAAGCCAGAGTTGATTTCAGACGCTGTGTCTGCTGTACCGCATGTGTGAGGACATGTCCAGCAGGTGCTGTACAGATAGTACCATATCCAATCGGGAATTTGGAATTTGAGGAGTTAAGTGCTCGTTTAAATATAATAGAGAGGCAGCTTAAAGACTTAACAAGGAGCATTGAGCAGTTATAATTGTTACCCCTCATTTAGCAGCATAGTGATGCCTTTATCAACACCCTCACAGGGATGCCTCCCGGTCTTACAGAATGTTTCAAAGTGCTGTAGCCACTGTGGATAGTCGGGAGCGGAGCGGACGAAGCGGACGAAGCTTCTCAACTGCTCTATCGTCTCGGGCTCCAGTTCATGCTCCATTATGCATGCATCCTTATTCGCTATCCGCGGTGGTACTTTTATTATCTCAAGAAAAGCACGTATGGTCTCATGTCTGTCTTTCACCACTCTCGCTACCTTCTCACCCTTTGGCGTCAGGGTTATACCCTCATACTTCCTGTAATTGACAAGCCCCATCCCGTTTAGCCTCCTTGCCATCTCCACAACACTGGATGGTTTCACATTTAATGCTTTCGCTATCTCTTTCACCCTTGCATAGCCCTTACCCTCTCGCGAGGAGATGTTCAAAATCGCTTCAAGATAATCTTCCGCCTTCCTGCTCAACATCACCAGCACCACAATAAATTAGGTCTACCTATATAAAGTAGGCTACACTCACACATATTAATATTCCTTTTATATCAATATCGGAATGGATAGGAAATGATAATCTTCTTCGATCTCGAGGGACCTCTATCACCGCAGGACAATGCATACGAGGTGATGAAGCTAATAGGGGATGAAGGTGCACGTATCTTTGAAGCTATAAGCAAGTATGATGACATATTGGCGCTGGAGGGGCGAGAAGGTTACGAGCCGGGTGATACTCTCGCATTGATCATCCCCTTCCTCATGCTGCACGGTATAACAGAAGAGGACATAAAACGAGTATCAGAACGTGCAACGCTCGTGCGAGGTGCGAAATATCTATTTGAGAGGTTACGTGCTGAGGGCTGGGATATATATATCATCTCAACGAGTTATGAGCAGCACGCATACAATATAGGTCGCAGGCTGGGGCTTGAACCCTCAAGGATTATCTGTACAGCCTTAACCTTAAATCAGGATTGGATGTCAGGAAAGGAGAAGGAATCAGTGCTATCACTGACGAAGCGGGTAGAAAAGAGGATAATTGAGCTTCATACCCATACACATTCACAAATTAACGAGCTCAGGTCGGTAATGGACGAGTTCTTCTTCCACCAGTTGCCACGTTACGGGTTTGATGTATTACGACAGGTGAGGGTGATAGGTGGAGAGCGGAAGGCGGAGGCAATAAGGGGCATCATGGAAGAGAAGGGTAAGCCACTCAGTGACGCTATTGCTGTCGGGGATAGTATCACCGATTATAAGATGCTAAAGTTGGTAAAAGAGCACGGTGGCTTATCGGTTGTATTCAATGGCAATGAGTATGCAGTGCCGTATGCCACAGTGGGACTTGCATCTGTTGATATATCCCCCCTCATCATACTCTGCGATGCGTTCGTCCAGGGCGGTAAGGCGAGGGTAAAGGAGATAGTGAAGATGAGGGAAGCGAACAGTGCGGATTTCGAGGGGAATCTTAAGAGCAGGAAAGAGCCACTTCCTTATTTTCACGATATCGAGAGTGCGGATGATAGCGAGATAGAGGCGATAATAAGGGTACATAAGCGGATAAGAACGGAGGTAAGAGCCCAGGCAGGGAGATTGGGCTGAATTCCCTGGTGATAAAGATCACTTCAAGAGTGCCCTGTTTTTGCAGCCATCCGCATTCAGGGAGATGTGCGCTCCAGTAATAGAAAGTTCTTTAGCATCTCGGGTTCCAACTCCATATTCAACACTCTTATGGGTTCGAGCCTGGCGAGGATGTTCCTCAGATTCTCACGCTTCTTATACAATGCCAGGTTCCTTATCTCCTCTATTTTCGATTCTGATAGCTCCTTCAAATCTATCAATCCCTCTGCCTCTGTTCTATTCACCAATTCCAATCCCGATTCGCTCCTCGGTATCACCGTTGACCATCCCGGTTCCGAGCCAATCGAGCCGACGGAGATATCAGCGAACTCAGCAGCGAAGTCATAACAGTAGTTGCATGCCTCGCGTACACAATCTCGCATCTTCTTTATGGGTGTCTTCAGTACCTCTCCCGATCTCTTCTGAATAATAAAGCTGCCTTTCTTTATATTGAACTTCTCTACATCTCTTATATCGTTCACACCCAGTTCCGTAAGCTTCTTCCTGAGCTTTGTGGTATCAAACGTCTCGGTGCAGAAAAGCCCGATGAGCAACTTCACCCTATCCGCGTGGACATCAAACAGCTTTGATAACTGGGCTTTCCTCATACCCTGTACATGGCATGGCAGACCAACAAATGCGATATTCTTATAGCCCGCTTCTATAGCATCACCAACGCCCAGCACTGCCGGGCACTGAGTATATTTCGAGCCCGCTGCAGCTATTACATCCTCCCTCTTCGTCGCTATAAAAGGCTCTGGCTCCCACTCACCGGTCGCTTTTGTTACCACTGCGGCATCTATATCACCTTTTGCGAGCAGGTAAGCGAGCAATGTGGAAACAAATCCTCCATCCTGAGCTTTATCTCTTATATCTCCTTCTTTTGCTCTCGCCGTATATATAGCACCTCTGTAATAGCCTAAGAGATTGTCAGCCCTTATATCGCCAAATACCGCTCTCTCAACTGCATAAGGGGCAAAACTCGTACGTGGACAGAAATCATAGCATGCACCACAGATCTCATAGCACTTCTTCTTTGTTATCGGTAGCTCATGCTCGAATGTTATATACTCCTTACAGAATGCACCACATGTCCCGCAATAACAGCACAATCCATTATATACCACTTCCGCCTCTAAATCCGTTATGTTACCCCTATCTTTCATACTCTTCCTTATCCTCTATCTCTATAATGTATTTGTATATTAAACTCTTGCGTAACAAACCACCCCAGATATAGAATGAGTATATGTGCAATCATTGCATGACCCAGAATACCTTACCTCCTTGCTCCTCACTCCTCAGCTTACCATGAGACTCCATATTCGCCAGAACCTCTCGCAAGAGGTGATAGGGTATATATAAATCATATTCATCCTTCATTGCACTCCTTATCTCTTCCAGATCCGCTTTACCGCTCCTCTTTTCCATCATCTTCTCCATCAGTTCCATCATATCCTCATACACGCTCCACGGATAGATAATCCAGCGCCATTCAGTCATGAGCTCGCCATAGAAATCAGGCATAAAAGACGAGGAAGTTTTATGATGCATGGTTGCGGTCTTTACATCCAGGGGTTCAAACGCGCTCACATATTCGAGTGCGAATTTTATACTGTCCCCTGTATCGGTCACGTCATCGGCGATTAATACTCTCTTGCCTTTCAATTTCTTCTGCGCCTCGCTATCAAGCCCGAATTTCAGCTCCGCAGCACCTGTAACAGTGGCTGTAACACCCCAGTGTTCCATCTTCAAGCTGAACAGGTCCTTGACCATGAAGAAGTCGCACAATACCCGTGCTAAATACCAGCCACCCCGCGCTACCCCTATAATCACTTCCGGCATGAAACCCGCCGCCTTTATTCGCTCGCTTACATCCCTGCAAAGATTGTATGCATAATCCCAGTCAACAACCAGGCATGTGAACTTATCCTTCATCTCTCTTACCCATACTTCTTAAACTAATAAAACATTTACGGTATAGGTATGAGTTGAGTATGAGAGATAGAGAAGAGCGGGAACTGGATAAACTGGTAGAGGAGCGAGAGAATGAACTGATAGAGTATCTCAGTGAGCTAGTGAGCATACCCACATTCGTACCTCCAGGTGAGAATTACGGCGAAATTGTAGACTGGCTCATACCGAAATTCAATGATTTGGGGTTCCGATGTGAGAGGATAGAGCTGCCACGGGATGTTCTGCATAGAATACAGGATGAGACAGAGGGACTGATTGGCGAGCGAGTGAATCTTCTTGCAGTCAAGGATTCGAGTTCGAGTTCGGGAGCGAAGGAGAGCCTCGATATAGATATATACACGCATCTTGATGTCGTGCCAGCAGGCGAGGGATGGAGCACACCACCGTTCCGCACGGTGCGCAAAGGCAACAGGATATATGGGCGTGGTGTTGCGGACTCAAAGGGCAGTGTCGCCGCTCTTTTAATGGCATTGAGCTTAATGGAAGAGCTTAACCTCCACAGCAGGTATAATATACGCGTGGCATTGACCACAGATGAAGAAATAGGTTTATACTCCGGTTTATGCTATTTCGCAGATGAAGGGCTACTGAAAGGCGATTATCTGCTCTGTATGGACGGCGATAACGAAGGCATCTGTATAGCGACGAACGGAGTGATGAACTGGGAGATAAGAGTGAATGGGAAATCGTGCCATAGCTCCACACCCTTTTTGGGTGTGAATGCAATAGAAAGAGCGAAACTGGTGATTGATGAGTTAGAGCGGTTGAAAGAGCGAGTGGAGAGCCGCGAATCGGAAGTCCCCTGTAGCCCTTTTATGACCCAGGTAACAGGGCAGAAGCATATAAAACCGGTCTTTAACCTCACGATGATAAGCGGTGGTGTGAAGGAGAATATTATACCCCCGAGTTGCACATTGCGGGGCGACCGGCGGTATATACCGGAGGAGAATGAGAAAGAGGTGGTGAAAGAGCTTGAAGAGGCTCTGCAGCGACTGAAATTGGAGCATGAGCATGAACTCGATTTTGAACTCCAATGCCATCCTGGATTCCCACCTATGTACACCAGTCCAGACGCAGATTGGGTGAAGGAGGTTCAGACTGCTGCTTCGGCTGCCTTTGGCGTTCATAAACCGATAACAGGTGTGCAGGGCGGTCTGGATGTTGCTTATGCAGTTCAGAAGACCAAGCAGCCGGTATGTGCATTTGGCGTTGGCAGTTCTATGGAGAGCAATGCGCACGGTGCGGACGAGAATGTCAGAATAGAAGACCTGAAGAATTATGTTAAGTTCCTGGTGATGCTGCTGCTGCACGCGTGAGCGCGAGAATGAAGTTATACAGGTTTCCCGGTAGGAGTAGTGGTAGTGGTGGTACGAGGAAGCTCTTTGTTGGTGGACTGCATGGTGATGAGGGCTTATACACTGCCCCTATTTTAGAAACGCTGGCATCAGAAGTAGAAGCAGAAGCAGAAGTAGGTGATAATTATGGTGATTTAATAATTGTCCCTTCGCTCACCATGGGTGGTAGATACATAGGTGTCTTATCAGAGGAATATTACCGGAGCAGGGAGGGCATGATACTTACGGGGCTCATAAAACGGTACAAACCTTCTTTCTATTTCGAACTCCATGCTTATGGTGAATCTTCTTATCACAGACTTACGAACCCCGAACGTGAGAAGAGAGAGGGTGTGCCACCGTTCGTGGACCTTGATGACCATGAGCATACTCACAATCATATACTCCTGGGCTCCATCGCGCCAGTTTTGAGGGAACTATTCAGTGCTGGCGATTTCTGCCTGACGATTGAGCTTCCGAAGTGGAGGAGTGATGAAGAAGGGGTTAGAGAAGAGGTGATGCAGATTTTACGTATCGGATTGCTGAGCGAGACAAAGAGAGAGATGCTGACTCAACTGAGGAAGATGTATCCTGACGCACTGAAGAGAGCGGAGGCACTGTTTATACAATACTACCACTCACGACTTGAGCCCTTTTAGGTTTTAATCGTGCAACAGCGAAATAGCAATAAACAATAAAATAAAGATGGTTTTTGTGACGGAGCATAAGGGTGTGAAGAAGAGGAAGAGAGAAGAGGGAAAGATATTGCAGGTGGCATTGGATGTGCTTGAGCTGGATAGGGCGATAGAGATAGGTAAAGAGAGCTTGGAAGGCGGTGCAGACTGGCTGGAGGTGGGTACGCCACTGATAAAGAGCGAAGGTATGCACGCAGTGAGAGTATTGCGCTCGACTTTCCCGGATGTGCCGATAGTAGCGGATATGAAGACGATGGATACGGGTGCGATAGAGGTGGAGATGGCGGCAAAATCAGGCGCTTCGGTCGTCTCTATTCTCGGTCTCGCCGATGACGCCACCGTCCGTGAGGGGATAGAATCGGCACACAAATACGGGATTGCCATTATGGTGGATATAATGAACACAATAGAGCCGGTGAAGCGAGGTATGCACGCAGTGAGAGTATTGCACTCGACTTTCCCGGATGTGCCGATAGTAGCGGATATGAAGACGATGGATACGGGTGCGATAGAGGTGGAGATGGCGGCAAAATCAGGCGCTTCGGTCGTCTCTATTCTCGGACTCGCCGATGACGCCACCGTCCGTGAGGGGATAGAATCGGCACACAAATACGGGATTGCCATCATGGTGGATATAATGAACACAATAGAGCCGGTGAAGCGTGCGAAGGAGATACAGGAGATGGGCGCTGATTATATCTGTGTCCATGTGGGGATAGACCAGCAGATGCGTGGGTTAGACGTGCTGAGTTTATTAGAGAGAGTTAGTAAAGCGGTGGATGTCCCTCTGGCTGTTGCTGGTGGTATGGATGCGGTAACGGTGTCTAAGGCTGTGAGCCTCGGTGCTGATATAGTAATCGTTGGTGGTAACATAACGAGGACAGCGAATGTGAAAGAATCAACAAGAGCGATAAAAGAGAGCATGATGAGAAAGGAGGTCAGCGAAGGAGAGTGGAGAGCAGGGGCAGAAGCAGGAGGGAGAATGGATGATGAGCTCTTTAAACTGTTCATGCAGGTATCCACACCCAATATATCGGATGCAATGCATCGTAAGGGTGTATTGCAGGGTATAAGACCCCTATTTGAAGGTATAAAGCTCGTTGGTAAAGCAGTCACGGTACAGACCTACGAAGGTGATTGGGCAAAGCCGGTGGAGGCTACGGATGCCGCAGGACCCGGGGATGTGATTGTCGTCTATGGTGGCTCGAAGGAGGTTGCACTATGGGGCGAGCTGGCATCGTGGAGCTGTAAACAGAAGGGCATTGCGGGTATTGTCATTGATGGCGGTGTGCGTGATGTGGATGAGATAAGACGGATAAGATTCCCGGTATTCGCACGATACGTGGTTCCAAATGCGGGTGAGCCAAAAGGGTTTGGTGAACTGAATGCGGAGATAAAGTGTGGCGGCGAATATGTCCGACCCGGTGATTGGATAATAGGTGATGACAATGGTGTGGTGGTGGTGCCAAAGGAGCGTGCTTATGAGATAGCGAGGCGAGCAAAAGAGGTATGGAAGAATGAGGAACGGATAAGAGAGGAGATAAAGCGTGGAAAGACATTATCTCAGGTGCTGGACCTGTATAAGTGGGAGAAGAAGCAATAAATAATTGGAGTCGTTTTGATGGGAATCATCGGGAATCGGAAACAGAAACCAAAAATGGAGTCGCTCCGGACGAAGTCCGTTGATGTAGAGACTGTTCCTCTTGAGAAAACTACCGATGTGCTATTTCAATTATCTCATTGATAATCGCCACCGCAGAAGGAGTTCCACCCCTTGGTCCTCTTATCACAATGCAGGGGATATTACCCATAGACAATACCTTCTCCTTCATCTCCGCCGCGTTGACGAACCCAACGGGAGTGGCAACGACAAGCGCAGGCTTTTGCTCTTCGCTCGCGCCTCCTTTCTCGACAAGCGCACAAACCTCCTGGCATGCCGAAGGTGAGTTCCCAATAATCACGATGTTACCATGAATAAGCCTCTTCTCTTTTGCAAGTCGGATTCCCGCAGCAGTTCTCGTGAGCTTTTCGCGTTTCGCTATCTCTATTGTTTCTGGCGCATTCACGAAACACTGTACTTTTTTGCTGTATCTCTTATTGATGCCCGCTTTCACCATTTCTATGTCTGTAATGATCATTTTCCCATTTTTTATACAGCGTATCCCTGTTTCAACCGGATGGTGCTTGAACACAAGCAAATCAAGAAACGAAGGGTCGGCATTGGCAAAAACTACGCGTCCCGCAACTCTTTTTTCCAGGTCACTTAAACTTAACGAACCCTGATATTTCGACACAATATCACGTACAATTGCCTTGCTCTTCTCCCACACCCTGTTTCCCGCATCTACATAACCACAACCCGCTGCTGGTGCTGGTGATACTGCTATACCCTCATCCTCTTCATTCACGTCTCCTCTCTCATAATCGTATTTCCTTTCATATCCTCTTCGTGTCACCATTCGTGCACCGAGTTTTCTCGTACCCGAACAGCCAATAATAATTGTCGTTGACATATCTATACGGTGATAGTAGCCTGGCAAATCTTTTAATGTGGTTATCACAACTTCGCATCCCTCCCGCTCGGCATTTCTTACTATACCAACGACTGTATTCGCATTGCGGAACCGCATGAGAAGCTCGTATGCCTTCTCCAACTGAGCCGTTCTGGTTTTGCTCTTCGGGTTATATATCACTATAGTGATGTCCATCTTCGCTAAGCCTTCCAGTTTCTTCTCTATCTCGCTCCACGGCACCAGCAAATCACTCAAACTGACAACTGCGAAATCATTTGAGAGCGGTGCACCAAGTAAGGCAGCCGATGCGGATGCCGCCGTTATGCCCGGGACAATCTCCATATCAATCTCCCTATCCAGCTTTGAGGCTATTCCTGAATCTGAATCGCCCATGACCTCGATTATCAGCCCTGCCATACCATAAATACCCGCATCGCCTCCCGAGACAACAACAACGTTCTTGTTCTTGTGCTTACCCAGCTCAACCGCCTTCTTCGCTCGGTCTACCTCTGTCCCCATCCTGCCTATTATCACTTCTGCACTCCCCGGAATGGTGTCCTTTATTAGCTCTATGTATCTCTCGTTGCCCATAATAACATCAGCACTTGAAATCCGTGCTCTCGCCCTTTCTGTCAGTAAATCCTGAGCACCAGGTCCTATTCCCACTACCGATAACATATTCACTTATTCCCTCCCTCTAGATCCCTCTCTTTAAGCACCACTGCCAGTGTTATCCTTCTATTGAATGATTTCCTCTTCACGAATTTGATTTTGCCATTGTTTCTGTTCGCTCCCAGAGTGGCACAGGGTTCTGCAACGCCTTTTATGTTAAAAGCGTCCATTGCTGCGCTTCTCGACTGCACATCCACACTGTTTATCTCATCCCGCGTAAAGAGAAGTATTGGAATCCCGAACTTAGCAGAAACCTCTTGCAACTCTTCCGTATTTTTGAAATCCACGGTGCATAAACCTTTAACTTCATTCTGTTCTATATCCAACTCCTTCAGGAACTCGCGAATCGCCTGCTCTATCTCTCCAGCATCAACATCGCTATGAAATCCAAGACCGATATAAAAATCCCTATTATTGTTATTCATCTTCATAGAGAGTTGTTATCACCGGTTCTGCGGATATCCCTTCTGCAATAAGCCTTGCGAATTCATTTGCTCCTCTATGCCCGTTCAGTACCGGTATGACATACCTGCCATTCTCATCTATGCAGACCACCCAGGGGTCTTCGGTCTTCTTCTTCGGCTCTATTGCCCGCACCACTACGCCCATAGGCAGAACAGCGACGATGTTCTTGTGCGCTTTGAAACTTTCTTTTATGGCGTGATAAACGCTTTTCACCTTCTCATCTGCGCCATCACACGAGATTTTTTCCGAACATATCAGCTCAGCATCGAATCCTTCGGCTAAGAGCACGCTTTTCACCTTTTCCGCAACTGCAACCGATTTCTGAGCGAGCGAGAAGATGGCAATCATTTTTGACCTCCGTCATACAATTTTGAGATGCCTGATTGCTCAAGCACATCACCCACAATTATCAATGACTGGCTCTTTATGCCCGCACTCTTAACCCTGTCCGCTATATTCTCCAGAGTGCCCTTTATTATCTCCTCTTCCGTCCATGACGCTTTATGAACCACCGCTACTGGTGTCTCAGGAGGATAGCCTACCCGGAGTTCAGAAACGATATCGTCAATGAGATGAACACCAAGAAAAACTATCATTGTTGCACCATGCGTTGATAGTTCCTTTATGCTTTCCTTCTCAGGCTTACCGGTCTTTCCTGTCGGTTTCGTGATTATCAGCGTTTGCGATATGCCAGGCGAAGTGAATTCTCTTTTCAAAGATGCAGAAGCAGCGGAAAAAGAAGTAACGCCTGGAACAACTTCAAACTCTATATTTTTAGAGTTTAGAAATTCCATCTGTTCTTGAATAGCGGAATAGAAGCTCAGGTCGCCTGAATGGAGTCTCACTACTACCTTACCCTCTTTCACAACAAACTGTTCATAAAGGGTAAATATCTCAGTTCTGGTCTTTCCATGACTGTCTATGGCTATCACATCCTCTCTTGCGTATTTTAAGATCTCCTTGTTGATGAGCGAGCCTGCGTATATTATCACATCAGCATTTTCTATTTCCCGCTTTCCTCTAAGGGTGAGTAATTCGGGGTCGCCCGGTCCTGCACCTACAAATACCACTTTCGGTTTCACATTCACATTCATATTCATTTTCACAGTCATAATCATAATCTTATCTATATCTAAGCTCGTGGGTTGTTCTTTACGATAAGAGTGGAAAGGTAATGAGTTGGCACGTCTATTTCACTAACTTCCCCTGTGATTATTTCCTGGTCTTTAAATCCCACTCTGACACCTAAAATGGCTTTTTTATTGCACAGCTTATTCTCAATCACATCCATATTTTTGGGTTTGAGAAAGATCAGGGAATCTGAACTTTCGATTACTCGAAGAGCATTCTGGGTTTTTACATCGGGAACAATAGAAACGATTTCATTTCCTTCCGCAACAGGAACTTTGGCGATAGCGGAACAAGCCGAGAAGGATGTAACCCCTGGAACTACTTCTATCTCGTCCACTACGTCTTTAAAAATCTCCATGAACCGGTAGAACGTGGAATACATGCTTGGGTCCCCCAGTGTGACGAAAGCCACAGTTTCACATCCCTTACCTTTTGCTTTTGCTTCTGCTTCTGCCCTCGCCAGCACAGCATCTCGCGCCTTTTCCCAATACTGTTCCAGCTTATCACGGTCTTTCGTCATCGGGAACACCGGTTCAACAACGATGAGCCCATTTCCCCGCTCTTTTATAATCCCTTCAATCGTGAGTAAAGCCAGACTCCTTTTATCCTCCCTCGACTTCGGTGCAACTATCATATCCACTTCCTTGAGTATTCTGTATGCCTTCAGAGTGAGCAGTTCCGGGTCGCCCGGTCCTGCACCTATCCCATATAGCTTGCGGATTCTCATTTCTTATTTCTTGTCTCCATAGATCAGGAATATCGGATAAGAAGGAGCGAGTGCGGTTTTACCACCCAAGTCCTTGCCCCTGTTCAAGCAGATATTCAGAACCTCAGGATTGATACCTCTGTTCTTCAATACTGCTATGGCTTCCACCACAGTCTCAAGTCTGACTGCTGCAATAATAACCCTACCTCCCGTCTTCAAATGCTTGAACACGTTCTCAAACGATTTCTCAAGATTGTCCGTACCGCCGAAGAAGGCAACATCGAAACTATTACTATCTGTATCTGATAAATTGATATGTTCCATTTCACCAAAAATAAGCCGGATCTTGTCAGCCAGTCCGAATTTTTCTATATTCTCACGTGCTATCTCGAAATTCTCTTCGTCCTTCTCCACCGCCGTGACATCGCAACCCAACAGTGCGAATTCGATAGAAACGCTTCCTGAGCCCGTGCCCACATCTAAAATTCGCTCGGTTCCTTTTATCCGGGCTTTTGAGGTGATGACCGAGCGAATTTCTTCTCTTGTCAAGCCTGCTTTCGATCTTGAGAACAAGCTGTCAGGTATTCCGGTTGTTTTATATTGCCACTCCTGCTTCACTCCCAGATTCTGTTCCACGTCACTCATATCGTTCTTGTTTTTCTTGTTTCCCTTTTTCCTTCACTTTCTCATCCTTATCCTTTTATCCTTTTATCATTTATTACTCTCATTATTTCATTTCTCGCACCTCTAATAGTCAAAGGATACGGATTTTTTAGTGGTAAATTGTCCTCTTTATGTAGTATTTCCATCAAACGCGCGATTCGCGGCAACCTCAAGTGTGATTCTCTTATGACAGAGGCATTAGAAAAGACCGCCTCAGGCGTGCCTTCTGCCACGAACCGCACAGTGCGAATTCGATAGAAACGCTTCCTGAGCCCGTGCCCACATCTAAAATCCGCTCGGTCCCTTTTATCCGGGCTTTTGAGGTGATGATCGAACGAACTTCTTCTCTTGTCAAGCCTGCTTTCGATCTTGAGAACAGGCTGTCAGGTATTCCGGTTGTTTTATATTGCCACTTCACTTCTCCTTCACTCTCTCATCCTTATCCTTTTGTCCTTTCCTTTATTACTCTCATTATTTCATTTCTCGCACCTCTAATAGTCAAAGGATACGGATTTTTTAGTGGCAACCTGTCCTCTTTATGCAGTATTTCCATCAAACGCGCGATTCGCGGCAACCTCAGGTGTGATTCTCTTATGACAGAAGCATTAGAAAAGACCGCCTCAGGCGTGCCTTCCGCCACGAACCGCCCCTCGTGCATCACATATATCCTGTCCGCATATTGTGGTACCGCATCCACATCATGAGTGGCGATAATCAATGCGATATTCATCCTTCTGCTCAAATCCACTAAGAGGTGCATCACTGCACTTGACGTGCAAGGGTCTAAATTAGACGTGGGTTCGTCCAGCACAATGATTTCCGGATTCATTGCAAGAACTCCTGCGATAGAAACCAATCGCTTCTGACCACCGCTAAGATTGTCCGGTCTCTTATCCTTCAAATCCGCTATGTGCAGCATATTCAATGCGCTATTTACTCGCTCTGCCACTTCGCGCTTTGAAAGTCCCATGTTCCTCGGTCCGAATGCCACATCTTCCCATACCGTCGGTGCGAACAACTGATCGTCCGGGTCCTGAAATACAAGTCCTACCGTCATCCTTATCTTATCTAAATTAGTCTTTGTTATCTCTTCCTCGTTGATAAGAACCGTGCCTTTCGTGGGTGAAAATAAGCCATTAAGATGGTAGAATAGAGTAGATTTACCACTGCCATTCGAGCCAATAACCGCTACTCTCTCGCCTTCCATTACCTTAAAGTTAACACCTTTCAACGCTTCTGTTCCGTCTGGATATGTATAGAAAAGGTCCACTACGTTTACTGCACACTTCATAACCAGGTTACTACTCCAGGTACTATACCTATATGGTCAACAATTACAAGTAGTACCGAAGTCAGGATAATTATAACACATAATAGAGCGTTTTTTAATGATAACGGTTCGATTTCTGTAAGCCTGGAATCCGGGTTATATCCACGTGACAGCATTGCGGCATATACACGTTCACCGCGTTTTAATGCCCTCAAGATGAGCGAACCTGCAATGGTACCGAGATTATTCATCTTTTGCTTATAGCTGAGTCTACGGGAGAAGCCGCACCTTGATGCCTGTGCTCTGTACATCCTTACGCTTTCTTCAGATAGCAGATGGATATAGCGCAGCATCATTATAGCGAGGTCAACCATAATCTTTGGCACCTTAAACCAACGCATTGCTTCCGCAGCCGCCAACACCTCTGTAGTAGCTACAAACACGCTCAATATAGAAATCGATGCTATTATTCGTGCGAAAAGCAAAACGGCAAACGAGCACGATTCATGGTAGATTGGCAGCCCGAAGAGGGATGCTATTTGATGCTCACCGCCATACGTGAATATAACAACGACAAGCACGACAGCCGCAACAGAGAACGGAAGCAGAACTAACCTTTTCAGGTATGTCCGCAGCGGTATTTTGATTGCGAGAGCAATAAGTGTGGCAGAAAGAAATATAACGAGAGGGATAGTAGGGCTATGCATGGAAATGACAGCGAATATAAGTGCAAAAGCTCCTAAAAGCTTTACACGTGCATCAAGCCGGTGGATTACCGAATTGCTACCTACTACCAGTCTCTCAAAGTCTACTTCTTGTATTATATCCGTGAAACGCATCGTTTATCTGTTCTTTATCGTTATCCTTATTTTATTTCGTTTCCCTTAGCAGTCGCAGATAGTGCCCGATGATCAGGAATACAAAGAACCCAATTGTGGTTCCAATTCCACACAACGGGTCGCCAGACAGCCATTCAAGCATTCTCCTCCCTCCTGAATAGCCCTGTCCATAAATAGCCGACTATAAAGCCGGCAACTATTCCCGCAATTGTGAAGCCCAACGGCTCTCCTACCAGGTCGGTAATTGCAGGAACTGACGATGTTGCCTCGACATTTACAGCAGTGCTCGCCGCGTGTTCCTCCACTATTGCATCTGTCCCTTCCATCTCATGACCGCCTATATAGCCAAGATACGCACCGGTAATGAAGATCGCAGTTAGTACTACCATCAGAACCAAAGCCGTCTTTGTAAATCGGTCAAGCATCTGTTACCTCACCCCATAACTTCCCCAGCATAAGGTCTGGTCTCCTGTCTGCAATATACTGCACAATGCCTGCGCTGAACACAAACTCGGCAACTGCAAGTGGCAACTGCGTCGGCATGTATCCCAGTGAATAGATTGCCCAGTGTGAGAGCACAGAACCGGGATTGAGCGACAATGCGAGTTCAAGTGCTGCCGCTAAATAGCACAATATATCACCTACGAATCCTGCCATCCCTGCGGCAACCCACAACGGCGAGTTTATCTTCCTCAGCAGTACGTAGATGAGATAACCACCGAATGTCCCTGTAATCCCCATTGATACTGTATTCGCACCGAGCGTTGTGAGTCCACCATGACCAAAAAACGTCTGGAAGAAGAGTGCAATCGTACTCAGTACCACAGTTGGAAAAGGACCGACAATTATCGCTGACATCGGTGTGCCTATCGGATGTGAGCACGATCCCGTTACCGGTACAGGAATGTGCCAGACAGAGATTATGAAGACCGCAGCGCCCATCATTGCAAGCATCGGCAGATACGATGCGTTCTCTTTTGTATTCCTCTTCATCTGCCATACCCCTATTGCTATAAAGGGTATGGCGATTGCAAACCATGCTAAACACCACTCTGGCGTCAATATGCCGTCTGATATATGCATTTTTTATCACCGAATTATAGGTCTTGTTGAAGAACATCTATTTAAAAACTTGTTTTTTGATAATAGATGTTATCTAAATGGGTAACCTCTCTGATGGATGTGTGTTGCTCTTCTGTCAGGTGGAAGCAACCGCTATAAAGATCACATCACTGAAGAGCCTGCGAAGTATGTCCTTCTCCCCATACTTCAAATACGCAGGGAAACCGCCTGCTTCAATATATTGTGCGAGGCTCCTTTTGATTTTTACCTGTTCCTCTGTAATATATTCACATTCAAAATTCTCTTTCAATCCGATTTTTTTGAACTTTAAAAATTCACTGCATGTAAAATCTTCAGATATTTTCTTATCGCATCCAGACCTTTCTCGCTCTATTTCCCTGTCCTTCTCTTTTAGCTCTTTCCTCTGTTGAACAGCTATCACCTCGTAGCTGCAGCCACAGTCTCCAGGAACCTCAGGAACGCCTTCTCGGTGCCCATCCCCAATGCGTGAAGATGGGTATAAGAAGCGAGGACGTTTCCTTGGTATATTCCATCCCTTTTGTTCTCTATTCCAACACCTTTTAGAAGCTCGTATGCGAATTCCGCCGTAACTCCGTTCACAGTAGAATAATGGAACTCGTGCCCGCGAAATCTCGCACCACGCGGGAAAAAAAGGTTGTCCACTACGGAAACCGCTTCGACATAGCCCACCGCATGGAGCCGGTTTGTGAGCTTTGCAGAACCTTTGAATAAGCCGAGCATCTCCCTACCTTCAAGTTGCTCAAGGCAGTAAAGCAAGCCACCGCATTCAGCATAGAGCGGCGACCCATGCCGAATCGCATCAACAAGCGCCTCACGTAAAGAACCGTTCTCTTCCAGCTGCTCTGCGTATAGTTCAGGATAGCCGCCACCGATGTAGAAACCGTCAACATCAGGCAAATCGTCCCGAAGCGGAGAGAACGGAACGACTTCAGCACCGAAATCACGCAATACGTCTAAGTTCTCCGGATAGTAGAAACAAAACGCCTCGTCCATCGCCACCCCTATCCTGATACCATCAACAGCCTTTAACTGCGGCTCAGCACCAGCACCAGCACTAGCATCAGCCTCAGCACCAGGAATCTTTACCTCTGTCGCCTCAAGCAAGCTATCCATGTCTATATTATCCTCTATGAGTTTTGAATAGCTGTTCAATACCGTGTGGTCAACCTCATGAGCCATAAAGAGCCCTAAGTGTCTTTCCGGGATTTTCAGGTATTCGTCCTTTGGAATAGCTCCAAAAACAGTCGTAACTCCTCGTAATGCCTCTTCAAGTAGCTCCCGGTGCCGTTCACTTCCAACCCTGTTCAGGATGACGCCAGCGAACTTTAGCGAAGGGTCAAAGGTCTTATACCCGTGGACTAATGCACTAACACTGCCCGCAAGCGCGTGGGCATCAACAACGAGGACTACCGGTATGTCCAATAGTTTCGCAAGGTGCGAGGTGCTACCCTGCCCTCCCGCGGCTGCGGAAGCGCCATCAAAGAGACCCATAACGCCCTCAACTATCGTCACTTCCGACATGTTCTTCCTGAATGACTGGACAACCGCAGAACGTGGCATCATGAACGTATCAAGATTTCTTGATGGTTTTCCCGCGGCAAGCGTGTGCAGACTCGTATCTATGAAGTCAGGACCCACTTTGAACGTCTGGACATCGTATCCGCGACGACGAAATGCGGAAATAAGCCCAATAGTGAGCGTGGTCTTTCCCACGCCACTGTGCGTTCCTGCAACTACGAAAGCCGAACTTTTCTGTTTCATGCTTACCTTATCTTACCGAAAAGCTTTTATTATGATAAAAACGATAGAATAGAAGTTATAAAATCATATTATGAAGCTTGAGCTCACATTTGATGGCGGTATGAAGCGGCTGATATTCATCTCCTTACTGTTAATTTTGCTGTTGCTTTTACCACACGTTCATGCACTGCAGATGTTATCTGACGATCAGGTATCAATTGATTCCCCAATAGATGATGATGTTTTTGCTACGGGTGGTACTGTAACCATCAATGCTCCAGTTACGAGTGCTGTGATTGCGGGTGGCACTGTTATTATCAATGCACCGGTAAGCGGTGATGTTTTTGTTGCTGGCGGGCAAATATTGGTTAATTCTGATATTAAAGGAAAAATTGTGGCTGCAGGCGGGGACATAGACTTGAGAGGGGCTGCAGAAAATGCTGTTATTGCAGGCGGTGATATTGACATCCACTCTACCACGGTTATTAACAGGGATGCAGTCATTACCGGTGGGAATGTTTCCAATGCCGGCAAGATTCTTGGCAATTTAACTGTAAGAGCGGATAAGTTCCTGAATACCGGAAGTGCGGGTAGTATAGATTTTGAGAAAACTGAAGGTCTGCGGGGTTTACGAAATTTGATAAATATCTTCAGCATTCTCATGACCGCCGGGTTCCTGATAGTCGGTATAATCTTGCTCAAGTTGTTCCCGAGGCAATTCTTTATCGTAGAGAGTGAAATAAGGAAATCTCCGGTAAAAAATACACTGGTAGGATTCGTTCTTATAATCGCATCAGTAATTGTGATAACCTTGCTATCTCTAACCATTGTTGGTTTTCCGATTGCGTTAATTATGGGAATGCTTTTTATCATAGCATTGATGCTCTCCAGTATTTTCGTATCCTTCGCCGTTGGCAGGAAGATTGTGGACTTATTTAAAGTTAAGCTTAAGTTTAAGCCTAAGTTTAATGATTTGCTGATTTTTGTTCTCGGGTTTGTCATTCTAAGCCTGCTCTTCAGAATTCCCTATGCCGGTGTGTTAATAGTTATTATAGCAGTTAGTTTGGGATTTGGCGCGATTATTTATGCATTGCGTGAGAACTGGCAGAATATAACTACCTAATCATCTAACCACCTAACCACCTAATAAAGTTCTACCTTCTCACGTTTTTACCTTTTTCTACGTTTAAAGCCTAACGAATAGGCAAAGTTTTTGATAGAAAGTCTATGATTATTTATATTTATACTCTGAAAGTTAGTTAGGGTAATAAAGGAGTTACGGCATGGTTAAGAAGGTATACGGAGTCATAGGCAATCCGATAGAGCATAGCCTCTCGCCCGTTATGCATAATGCGGCATTTGAGGCTCTGGGGCTGGATGCTATTTATCTCGCATTTAGAGTGGCTGAGCATGAGCTTGGTGATGCGATAAGGGGTGCAAAGAGTCTTGGCATCGCCGGGCTCAATGTGACTATACCACTGAAGGAGAAGGCACTTGCTTTCGTTGACGCTGATGATATAGCGAGCCGGATAGGTGCGATAAATACAATAGATTTCAGTACCGATACTCCCACTGGCTACAATACCGATGGTATAGGTGCATTGACGGTATTGAAGGAGAGGGTGGGAGAAATAAGAGGTAAGGAGGTCTTAATTCTCGGCGCTGGCGGTGCAGCACGTGCTATCGCATTCTATCTTGATGCCGAAGGTGCGAGACTAACGATAGCGAATCGAACAGAAGATAGAGCTGCTATGCTCGCTTCTTCACTCCACAATGCGGGTTTTATCAGTTTGCGCGAGGAAGAGCTTAAACGCCATATCAGAGATGCCGATATCCTGATAAATACCACCCCAGTTGGTATGTATCCACGGACAGATGTAACGTTAGTGAATGCCGGGATGATGCATTCCGAGCTCGTGGTGTTCGATATCGTCTATAATCCTGCGGAGACGAAGTTGTTGAGGGAAGCGAAGAAGGCGGGTGTGCAAACGATAATCGAGGGCGTGAAGATGCTTGTGTATCAGGGTGCCGCATCGTTCAGGATATGGACGGGCATGGAACCCCCGGTGGAAATAATGGAGTCGGCAGTTCGAAAAGCACTGTCGCTATCATGACCCCAAGTTATGCATCGTGGCGTATGGCGTGGAGTTCGACCTGCTTCTGACGCCAATCCACAAAAAGCTGAAAGTTTACCATTAATAAAAGCCCGCCCGAAGCGATTTTATATAACGTTCTGGGGATATGTGAAGTTTGCGAGAGCAAATTTGGGCGAGCGTGAGCGAGCCACATATCCTCCTGTTATGCGCAGCGAACGCCCGTGAGCGTAGTGTGAAAATCGCAAAGCAATCCTCCCATATTAATTAATTGCCTTTTTCTCCAACTATTTCAAATTTTGATGGCAGCGGGTATTTTGCATACTCATTTCTAATAACTCTTGCCTTATGGGAATAAATGTACCCTTGAGCATCCTTTACAAAATACTCTGTTGTGACGATAACTCCAGATATAGTAGAATTATTTTTCAGTAATTGTTTAATCAGGGAGTCGAGTCGCTCGAAATCCCTATCTATCATCTTACGATCTATCATGTTTAAATTAACGTAGATTAATCCAGGTCGCTTTCCACTTAACTGTTGTTTAGCATCTTTAATAGTTTCAATTACACTTGTAATACGCTCAGGAAGTACAGCACTTTTGAAGCCAAAAATTCTTGGATTTCTGATAAAAATTTTACCATTTTCTTTTTTTCGTACTTCTACTGCTGGAACCACATAATCAAGTTCCTCACTTGTACCAAACTCAATTCCTTCTGATTCTATTTCTTGATCCTTTAAAGAAAGTATCTGTAAAGTAATGCCAATACCTCTATCACGAAATGCGAACCTGCCCTGCTTTTTTTCTTTTATAAGCTTCTGAAGTTGCCGTAAGATAAATTCCACGTCTTCCTTTTCAGGATCTCTTTGTGTTTTGATATAAAGTGCATAATTTAGTCCGAAGTGCTCCATCATTCCAGATGCCTTACGCGAAATCAATTTCCAATATTCGGTATTTCTTATATCTCTGTTAGTCTTTCTATCTTTTTTCTTACATTCAACTTCAACCTCTTTATTGACCAATAAGTCTGGAGTTTTTTCTCGTTCTTTTGATTTTGTCTCTACAAATTCAACAGAATAACCTTTCCGTGCATATGCAGCAGCTACTTCGATTTCATAAGTTGTTTTATCAAAAAGTGCTTTGTCAGATGAAGTCAAATCCCGAATTTTCCCATCTAAACCTTTGGTATTCTGATTCTTCAAAACAAACAGGTTCTCACCAAGGTAAGATAATCTTAGAATTTGTTCGGAAACCTCAAAAAATTTCTTTTCAACACAAGTTTTCAATTGCTTATCTGTTTGATAAATTAGAAAAGCTAAAGGGTGAAATCTTTCAGTATAGTCAATAAAACTCAATTTTCTTAACTTCTTAGGTGGTTTATAAGAATAAATCTTCTCAAGTTCTTTAGAGAGCCAAGCATTTCCAACTACATCTCCAACTAATTGTTTAACTAGCATTATATATTTTATGCAATTCTCAAAATTTATTTCCCTCATAGTAGTCCCTCATATCTACCCTTCTTAAAACCGATTTGAGCATTGCGTATAACTCGTTATATCTGCAATGCGTATATCCTTCCATTTTGGTGTTATATCCGCAATATTGCGCATATACATCCCTCTGGATGAAACTCCCATTTCCTCGATCTTCCTTCCTTTCATCCTTTTACGCCTCCTCCATTCTCTTTCTCAAACAAACTATCTAACTATCTAATGGACTGGGATGCACCCCGCTATCAGTCGTTTTGCCCACTTCAGTTTCTTCCTCTTCCTTTCGGTTACTTGCGTATCCTCGAAATCAAACCCTAAAAGCTCTATCCGCCTCGCACCAAACTCCTTCGCAACGAATACACAGCGGTCACCATCAGTGAATCCCCCGAAGTTGAAGATATTCGTATTCGAGGCGTGCCCGTGAGGCGTTATCGGACTGCTCTGGGCTGTGCATATCACATTCGCATTCAGTGCGGGCAGTACCTTCTTCAACATCTCTATATTGTCACCATGCGCATGCACAATGACTATCGAACCGAGTCTGTTTGCATATATTATATCAGGGATATATCCATCCAGGTCACTAACAATGACATCGGGTAATATAGCATCGCGAATGAGAACAGAAGTGGCGCCGTCCGCGGCGATTATAACGCGTCCACGCTGAGAAGGTTCGCGTTCGAGCCCCTTAGCCCTTATATCCATCTCCAGACAGGGCGCATTGCCACATATCATCGCTTCTTTACCATTTATTCGCTCTTCTAATTCATTCTGTACCCTCAAGCTATCTATGGCTCTATGACCCATAATTTCTGAGGCTATTCTCATCGCTTCCTTGTCTCTCTCTTCATCAAACCCAAAATCTTTCAGTATATCTTCATATATCGCGCGCCAATCACTGTTCCGCATTATCTTAATAATAGTAATAAATGATACATTGTGAGTATGTATATTAGGTAATTAGTTAAAAGAATAGTTTAAGCAAATGGCAGGAGATACAGATGCTGAGGTAAGCGGGGCAGAGCAGAAGAGAGGGAAAGTAGTACAGGTTATCTTTGGCTGCGGGCGAATGGGCTACGCAGTGGCAAAGGAATTGAAACGGTGTGGTAGTGATGTTGTCATCGTGGATATAGATGATAAGAAGGTGGAACTGCTGAAGGAAGAGGACTTCATTGCGTTCGTGGGGGATATAAGCGACCCGGATACAGTGGAGGTTATAAAAAGCGAGGGCACGCCGGAAGTGGTCTTTGTCATGAGCAGCAATGGCGAGGTGAACAGGAAGGCGGCGAGGAATATAAAGGAGAAGCTACCAGATGCTCAGCTTGTGGTGCGAGCGATTGAACCGGGGGATAAAGAGGCACTGAAGGAGCTGGATGTGGATGTGATTCTTGCTATACCAGATCTGACAGCGAAAACAGCACTGGACTATCTGGAGCGGATGAAGTTCAGGAAGAAGGCGAAGAAATTAACGCAAATAATAGGCGAGATAAAGAAGAAGCCTGACGGTAAGTTAGGTATTGTCGTCCATGACAGCCCAGACCCTGACGCAATAGCTTCCGGGCTCGCACTCAAGCAGATAGCAAGGCAGGTAGGAGTACCAGCGGACATACTCTACAGGGGCGAGATAGGACACCATGTGAATCGCGCATTTGTGAACATCCTGGGGATAGAGATGCGGAGGATAGAAAGAGAAGATGATTTGCGAAGCTATGCGAAACTGGCACTGGTTGACGCCTCTGTTCCTGGCGCTAACAATCCATTAACCGATAAAAATGACGTATCTATTATCATAGATCACCATGTAGCGAACGATAAGGGTAAAGTGCATGCCGAATTCATAGATATACAGACGGATAGTGGTGCAACATCAACGATAATGACGAGGTATCTGCGTGAGCTGGGTATACCGGTAGACAAAATTCTTGCAACTGCGTTATTACATGGTATAAGGACAGATACAAGTGGATTTAAGCGAGAGACACACCCGGCAGATTTCTATGCCGCGGCATTCCTGCATTTGAGGGCAGATAAAGAGCTATTAGATCAGATAGAGACACCTCCCATGTCCACAGAGATGTTGAATGTGGTGGGTGGTGCGATACAGCATAAGAAGATAAAGGGGAGCTATCTGATCACGAGTGTGGGGGTAGTAGCGAATCGCGATGCCATACCGCAGGCGGCGGATTATCTGCTCAATCTGGAAGGGATATCAACGGTGGTGGTGATAGGGCTATGCGAGGACATGATATGCGTTTCAGGGCGGAGTAAAGATATAAGGGTGAATATAGGAGATGCCTTTGTACGCGCGTTCGGGGATATCGGCTCAGCGGGCGGGCATGCCACTATGGCTGCGGCGCAGTTGCCACTGGGCATCTTCAAGGGTGTAAAGGACAAGGAGACGATAATGCAGCTTGCGGAAGATGCGGTATCAAGGCGGTTCCTCTCGGTGATGAAGGAAGAGAAGAGCGAATAGATAAAAAATTTATATACGCACCATCTGTGCGTGCGGTACACCACCAATGAATATCACGTTTGCCTCTTCAATGAAGGAATTGGCAAGTGCACATCTCACCGCCCTTTCTCCAACCAGATTCGCAATCGTTGCCTGTCTCAGACTTGCAACCACTTCGCTCTCAGTTACTGCTTCGCCTTTATAAAAGGACTCAGATACCTCAAGAGTGAGCCCGCCCTCCTCTAAGTGCTTACCTATCAGCTCGATATCGCAAACCGCCACGAGTACGTCAGGCCCGATGTCATACCTCTTTATGTATATATCCCCCTGATTCACAATGGTAATAAAAAGAGATAGTAAAAGAAAAATGTTTGGAATAAAATGAAATGAATGAACAAATGAGGCTATACAAAGAAAAGGAAATAAAACTTTTAGTAGTGCAGAATGACTATATCTTAATTAATTATCTTTAAGATTATGTTAAGGGCTCGTAGCTTAGGCTGGTTGGAGCGCTCGGCTGATAACCGAGAGGTCCGGAGTTCAAATCTCCGCGGGCCCATAAAATAAAGGAGGAAGAGAAGGAGATGGGTATTGAGACGAGGGTGATAATGATCTCACCCGACTCAAATGTAACACCGGCACAAATAAAGAGCAAAATTCTGTCAATACTTAGTGACCCGGACTCGAACAGGGATATCAAGGTGAAGGAGACATGTTATGGTGCATTACTGGAGGGAGAAGCGGCGGACTTGAAGCGGATAATGGAGGAGGTGAGGGAAATGGACAGGAATGGCATCTACTCGAAACCGCGAGGCTTTCCTGTTGGTGACCCGCGAATATGCCGTGCAACGAGGCGAGGGGGTCCGAGACCAGGTTTCCATCAGCTTGAACTGGAGAACTCGCTCTTGCCAAAGGTAAGACGGGCACTGGATAAGATAGAAGGGGAATAAGGCTATGTATGTTGGTGAGGCACTGATAGGGGAAGGTCCAGAGGTCGCTCACATTGATCTGATGATAGGTGACAAGTATGGACCTGTTGGAGTAGCATTCACAAATGCTCTCAGTCAGTTATCTGCTGGACACACTCCGGTATTCGCAGTGATAAGACCGAATCTACCGGTAAAACCACCTACATTGATCGTGCCGAAAGTGACAGTGCAGAACATGAAGGATGCGGATAAGATCTTTGGACCCGCACAGAGTGCAGTAGCGAAGGCGGTAGCAGATTCGGTGGAGGAGGGGATAATACAGGCGGATAAGGCAGAAGATTTCGTGGTGATTGCGAGTGTATTCGTGCATCCCAAGGCGCGTGATTATAATAAGATATACCGGTTCAACTATGGAGCGGCGAAATTAGCGATAAAACGTGCGATGACCGGCTTCCCGGATGTAAAGAAGGTGCTGTACGAGAAGGACAGGTCACGGCATCCTTCACTGGGTATGAAAGTGACGAAGTTGTGGGACCCACCATATCTGCAGGTTGCACTGGACATACCAAATTGGAATCACATGGAGCGGGTGGTAAAGGAATTACCAAGGAATGACCATCTGATTATAGAGGCGGGCACGCCACTGATAAAGCGATATGGAGTGGATATAGTGGGTAAGATAAAGGAGATAAAGCCCGAGACGTTTGTGGTCGCCGATTTGAAGACGCTCGATACAGGTAATCTGGAAGCGAGAATGGTTGCGGACTCTGGTGCTGATGCGGTAGTGATCTCTGGTCTTGCACCGCTTCGGACAATAGAGAAAGCGATAGAAGAGGCGAGGAAGACAGGCATATACTCCAGCCTGGATATGTTGAATGTTAGAAGCCCAATAGAACTGCTAAAAGAGTTGAGCATAGGTGGGCTGATGCCGGATGTTGTGGAACTGCATCGTGCGATAGAC
Organism: Candidatus Methanophagaceae archaeon; assembly: GCA_003194435.1. Classification (GTDB taxonomy): domain Archaea; phylum Halobacteriota; class Syntropharchaeia; order Alkanophagales; family Methanospirareceae; genus G60ANME1. The sequence continues at coordinate 48,708 of PQXC01000012.1, forward strand.
GTTGAGGAACTGGGCGAAGAGCATGCGTGGGGTAACATAGAAGAGATAAAACGCATAGGTGGTAACATTCTGGTTGCAGTTGCAGGTGGGATAAGGGAGGAGAATGCACCTGAGGCATTGAAGGGCGGTGCAGATATACTGATTGTGGGTCGTGGTATAACGAACTCGAAGGATGTGGAGGGCACAGCGAGGCGATTCCTGAGATTGATGAAGGAGGAGATAGACCAGTACCGGGTGATGACCGATTTCTGATTTCTAATATCTGAACATGAGGCTGTTCTTCGTGATGGACCTGCTCAACGGCATGGTGGTGCATGCGGATGCGAAGAGAGGTGCACGTGCGAAGTATCAGCCGATTCATCTTTACAGTTCGATTGTCAGCACATCGGAACCCATGCAAGTAATTGAGGAGATAAGACCCGCTGCTGTTTATATCGCCGACCTGAACAGGCTTATGGGTACCGGCTCCAACCGTGAGATACTGGATGCGCTGAGACAAAAGTACAGAGCGATGTGGATGGCACTGGATTACGGTATAAAATCCATAGAGGACGTCGGAGACATAATCGAGATGGCTGACAGTATCATTCTGGGCACGGAAACAGCGTCACTGGATTTGATTCGTGAAGTGAGCGCTAAATACTCGGCGGTGCATGCACCTTCAATAACAGTGAGTATAGACCTCTTCAATAAGGAGGTGCAGACCACTGATAGGAGGATGAGGATGGACCCACTGAGCTTGATAATGGAGCTAAATTCTTATCCAATTCATGATATTATCATACTGGAACTGGACAGAGTGGGCACGGGGGTAGGTGTGGACTTTGATTTCCTCGCTCGCGCAGTAGAAAGCTCCGAGCATGATATTCTGTGCGGCGGTGGTGTGAGGAGTTGTGAAGACCTCTACAAGATGGAGGATATGGGCATAAAGGGTGCACTTGTTGCTACTGCTATTCATAATGGTGCAATCCCGGTATCTTACCTGCATTAATTGCTATTGCTGTTGGTTGCTATGGATGAGTCTGAGACATTTCAGGAAGCGGTATTGAAGCTGGTGATGCGGATACCGAAGGGCAGAGTGACGACTTACGGTAGTATAGCGACCGAAATAAAGGGTTCAGTACATGCTGCACGTGCAGTTGGGCAGGCACTTGCGAGGAATCCCCGTCCGGGTGTTATACCCTGCCATCGGGTGGTGCGAAGTGACGGTGATGTAGGAGGTTATAGTCGTGGTATAGCGAAGAAGATAGAGCTACTGAGAGCAGAGGGGATAGAGATAGAAGGTAGAAGGGTGAAGAATATCAATGAGGTACTTTTTCAGTTTTCCAGTTTTTCCAGCGTTGAGACAGGATGAGATTCGTAACTGACAGGATGCTGGGGAAGTTGAGCACATGGTTGCGTATCCTGGGCTACGATACCGTATATGCGGCGGACCTGGATGTTAAAAATGATGAAGACCGATTTATAATCACATTCGCGGAACGAGAGGGGCGGATATTGCTCACACGTGACAGGGGTATGATAAGAGAGGCAAAGCGGAGGGGTATTCAACATGTGTATGTGAGAGATGGGGAAGTGATGGAACAATTGAAGGAGTTACTTCACCATAAAATAGATATAAATCTTGAACCTGTGCCGCGTCGGTGCAGCATCTGCAATGGTGAGCTCAGGAAGGTGAAGGAAGGTGAGGAGGCTATGCTGCTGGCTAAGAGCTATGTACCAAGAGATAAAATAGGGAAGACCGAGTTCTGGGTCTGCAATAACTGTGGCAGGATATACTGGAAAGGCTCTCACTGGTTGAATATGCGTGCGAGACTGAATGATGTAAAAGGCAAAAATAGAAAAATACTTAATATGGAAGAGACAGATTGAGGGATGATGGCGGTGGTGGACGAGCGAGAGAAGGCGAGGAGGAAGGAGAAAGCGGCGGAATCCGTTGCGTCAATGGTGAAAGATGGCATGGTGGTCGGTCTTGGCACGGGTTCCACAGCGGAACTGGCGATAAAGAAGCTGGGCGAGCGAGTGAAAGCGGAGGAGCTTGAGATTCTCGGTGTCCCCACTTCGCTCAGGACCGAGATGGTCGCAATAGAAGCCGGTATTCGCGTTACCACACTCTCTGAGCACCCTTCGCTCGATATCAGCATAGATGGTGCAGACCAGGTTGATTCGCAGTTAAACCTGCTAAAGGGCGGCTGGGGCTCCCATACGAAGGAGAAGATAGTATCATATGCGGCGCGTAGGTTTGTTATCTGCGTTGATGACGGTAAAATGACGAAGAGGTTGAATAAGCCAGTTCCTTTAGAGGTATTGCCATACGCAGTGAAGGTGGTTGAAGCGCAGGTGAAGCGACTTGGTGGTGTTCCTGTGCTGAGGGCAGATGGTAATAGAGGCGGTTATTTCATCACGGAGGGTGGGAATCTGATAATGGATGTGGATTTTGGTGTTATAAATAATCCAGAGGAGATGAACATGACCCTCTCTTCGATTGTTGGCTCTGTTGAGCATGGCATCTTTACCAATGCTTCGGAAGTGCATGTGGGTGTGGGTGATGGTGGTGATGATGAGGGTGTGGAGATACTGAGGAGATGAAAGAGAGATGAAACTGCTGGTGAGTCCGAGGGATGTGGAAGAGGCGAAGGCGGTGATTCAGGGTAATGCGGACATAGTGGATGTGAAGAATCCAGGTGAGGGCTCTCTGGGTGCTAATTTCCCATGGGTTATCAAATCGGTAAAGGAGCTGGTGATGAGTGAGTGTGGAGACACGGTGGAAGTGAGTGCTGCGATAGGGGACTTCGATTACAGACCGGGAACAGCTTCTTTGGCTGCCTCGGGTGCCGCATCTGCCGGTGCTGACTACATAAAGGTCGGGCTCTTCAGGATAAGAGATAAGCGTGAGGCGATAGATTTGCTATCAGCGGTGGTTAGAGCGGTGAAGAGCCTCGCATCCACGAAGAAAGTTGTTTCCGCTTTCTATTCTGACTATAAGCGAATAAATTCAATCTCACCTTTTGAGGTCGCTGAGATTGCCAGTGCAGTGAACATAGATGTGGCAATGCTCGATACGGGTATAAAAGACGGGCGTTCAACACTGGAATTCATGAGTGAAGAGGAACTCAGGCGCTTCGTTGAAGAGTCAAGGGCGCTTGGGCTGGAAACAGCACTTGCAGGCTCGCTCAAGTTCGAGGATGTACCGAAGCTAAAGGAGATAGCGCCCGATATAATAGGCGTCCGGGGCATGGTCTGCGGAGGCGATAGAAGAGCGAATATAAGGGCAGACCTGGTACGGGATTTGAAGAGAATGGTAGCTGAGTGATAATATTTATTTATGATAATGGTGAATATAGAATTGCCCTCTTCGAAGAGTAGTAAGATAAGATGATTACTATGGGCAAACAGGGGGCAACAGAAACAGAAGCCGTATTGTACGGTCCCTGCGGTAGCAACATTTGATTTGATTCAGGCAATGACCGCAAGAGGTAACCACAATACGGTACATCATATAACATATTCATGCAACACAAAACTTATAATAGACAAAAGCTATTTCTTATGCTATTTCACAAAGACAAAGGAGGGCATCAGGATATGAAGGAAGAGGAAGAGGATAGTAGCAATAAAAATAAAGATTTCGAGATAGAGCAGATAAAAGCGAAGAAGATGCGTGAGATGGAAGCGAGAATGAAGGCGAAGAAAGAGGGTAAGAAAGGTGAGCAGTTAATTGACCACCCACTGACCCTGGATGACAGCAGTTTTATACCAACCGTGAGGAAATATCCGCTGGTCGTGGTAGATTGCTGGGCTCCCTGGTGTGCACCATGCAGAATGGTAGCACCGATAATAGATGAACTGGCACGTGAATATGCGGGTAAGGTTGTATTTGGGAAACTGAATGTGGACGAGAATCCGCGGATTGCCTCTGAGTTCGCTATCATGGCTATACCCACCATGTTCATATTCAAGAATGGCGAGCCGGTAGATGTTATCCAGGGCGCGTTACCAAAACCCTATCTCGAAGCGAAGTTGAAGGAATGGATCTGATCTGAGCCGGGACTCTACCAAAAGCGATGCATGGTCCAAAGCGCGGAGGCAGGGAGACAGAGATAGGGGCAGGGGTTGAGTTAGAGATAGTAAAGCGATTTGCCGAGCTGGGATATCAGGTACAGCCTGATGCTGTTGATTTATTAAAGCGATACCAATTAGAGCAAGGAGTCGGTATCAGCGAGATAGCAGAATGGGTGGCTAATTCACTTGATTCCTCCTCCGTATTTGTCATCTCTGAAGAGCATATAGCAGAAGTCATCAAACATCAGCATCAGCATCAGACTCAGCATCGAGTACCGAATCAGGAGCGAGCACCAGCACCTCCTGTGATTATTAAATCTTTCTCCAACAGTGCCAGCAGTGTACAGCAGAGTGATTTCTTACAGCATTTCATCAGCAGATACGAGGAGATAGGGGGTATAATAAAGAGGAGAATGAATTGTTACCAGATAAGGTCTGTTAGGAATATAAGAACAAGAACAGACGAAGATATTTCCGTGGTGGGCATAGTCTCCTCAGTGAACAAAACAGCGAGGGGTAATCTCCTGGTAGATTTAGAAGACCCTTCAGGGCATATACCCGTAGTCCTATCCAACCACAGTGAGGTAATCCCCGATGAGGTGATAGGTGTGACCGGTACGCTAACCAGGAGCGGTTATCTGTTTGCCCACAGGCTGGTGTATCCCGATGTCCCGCTCCATAAATCAGCGTCAGCACAGTCTTCTTTGCCGCTCGCATCCTCAGGTGAAGGTGAAGAACCCGGGTATGCGGTGTTTATATCAGATATGCATGTAGGTAGCCGGGCTTTCCGTGAAGATGCATGGGATAGCTTTGTGGACTGGCTGAGAGAAGCGGTCAGGAGCAGGAGTATAGATATTGGTTATCTGATTGTTGCAGGTGATATTGTAGATGGGATAGGTGTATACCCGGGACAGGAGAGTGATCTGGCAATTGCGGATATAGAGGAGCAGTATAAGATGGCAGCGCACTGTCTCAAGCGTATACCCGGAAGCATACACGTGGTACTTGCACCGGGTAACCACGATGCAGTGAGGAGCGCAGAGCCTCAACCGCCATTGTACGAGGATTTTCGACGCTTCTTCTCACCTGATACCTGCTTCGTGAGTAATCCTGCATACATAAAAATAGGCGGCAGAATTGTTTTGATCTATCACGGTCAATCTTTTGACGATTTCGTTAACGCGGTATCGCGCCTGGATTATTCAAAACCTGCGGATATGATGGTAGAGATGCTAAGGAGGAGGCATATAGCGCCGATATACGGTAATAGCGTATCTATTATTCCGGATGGGCATGATTATGGCGTGATAAACCCCATACCTGATATACTCCATTGCGGGCATACACATACAGTTGGAATTGCAAGATATCGTGATGTGCTACTGATAAATTCAGGAGCCTGGCAGTCACAGACGGAGTATCAGAAGAAGAGGGGTATAAACCCAGTTGTCGGGTGTGCAACACTTGTAGAGCTCTCGGAGATGAAGACGAAAGTGCTGGACTTTGGTAAAGACAAAGGTAAGGAGGGATAGAGATGAAGCGAGGAGTTGCGAGGCTGTGCAACTGGCTTCGTGACAGGGCGTACGGAGAATATGAGAGGATGCTGGAGGAGGAGATACTGGGACGGGGTTTGCCAGAACACGTGGCTATAATCATGGATGGTAACAGGCGATTTGCGAGGGAGATAGGAATTTCCACAGAGAAGGGCTACCTTTATGGCGCTGAGGTGACAGAGCGAATGATCGAGTGGTGTTTTGATCTTGGCATAAAGCAACTCACGATATACGCTTTCTCAGTCGAGAACTTCTGCCGTACGGAAGAGGAGAAGAAGCAGTTATTTGAGCTCATGCGTGCCGAGTTTGAGAAGATAAGTAAGGATGATAGGGTACACCGTCGCGGTGTACGGGTAAGAGCAATAGGGAATATCAACTTACTGCCGGCGAGTGTAAGAGAAGCGATAAAGAAAGCAGAGCACGCAACCGAGCGATACAGGAATTTCAGGTTATTTATAGCAGTGGCTTATAGTGGCAGGATGGAGATACTGGATTCAGTACGAATAATTGCGAGCATGGTGAAGAAGGGACTGCTATCCGCATCAGAGATAAATGAAGATACAATATCACAGCATCTGTATATAAGTGAGAGCGAGTTGGGGGATGGGAGTAGAGGTAGAGGTACAGAGGATGGTGCGAAGACAGCAGTGGACCTGATTATAAGGACAGGTGGCGAGATGAGGTTGAGCAATTTTGTGCCATGGCAGGCACTGGGCAACGAATGCGCAGCTTATTTCTGCGCACCTTTCTGGCCAGAGTTCAGGAGAATAGACCTGCTGAGGGCGATAAGAACCTATCAGGAACGTGAGGAGGAGAGACGGAGATACACAGTAAAGAGAATATTAAAATTGGTGAAGGCGTTCTCCTGATTTCATCTTTCTTCACATCACTTTGGTACAAGCTTCTCTATCAGGATACTCTTGCCGCAGTTGCTACATTTCAATCTATAAGGTCTTCTCCTGAGCGTTACGCTTGATTCCTCCTCTGTCCCACAATAAGGGCACTTCAACCAGTAGTTGAAAGCTTCCTCGCCCTTCTTGCGCCACAGGAATACCTCACCCTTCACTTCTCCATCTTCGTCCCTCAGTTTTCGCCGCGTTATGTATGCAAAATCCTTTATATTATCCTTTATCTCTGCTGGTAGTTTCATACAATTCAATTATGTCTCCCTTATGATTACGATTACAATTATGATTAAGAACACGCCATTTCAATAATACACCTTCATCCATTTTATCTGCACTTATAAGCTCCAGCTTTACCAGTTCCTCATCTCTTACGAAACCCGCACCGTCCACCGGCGTTGGTGCGCTCTCGCCTCCTATTACCACATTGCCCACATAGATATAAATCTCATCAACCAGCCTTTGGGAGAGCAGAGACCAGTTGAGCGTTCCGCCACCCTCCACCATCAATCTGTTCACACCCCGGAGCCATAAGAGATATAACAGCTCTTTCAGGTCCACTTCTTCCCTGCCACAGACCACGACCTCCGTATCCGCTTTGTCACCCAATCGCCCCACATCTTCTACAATTGCGCGTTCTGAGACTGCAATTATTCGCATGCCCGCACCTCTGTTCAGAACTTCAGCATCTATCGGTGTTCTCGCCTTGCTGTCCACGACCACGCGGATAGGATTTTCGGGTTTACCCATTTTTTTGCGTTCTTCTCTCCTCTTTTCTGACTTCACGGTTAGTGAAGGATTATCAGCCAGGACAGTGCCTATACCGACCATGATCGCATCGCTACCTGCTCTCAGAGAGTCAACCCTATCAAAATCTTCCACACCGCTTATCCTGAGCTGTTCCCGTCTCACTGATGAGACTTTACCATCCACACTCATCGCCATATTTATGAATACAAAAGGTCGGTGTCTGGCGTTCATGGTACTGGACATGGTCTATATCTCTTTCTTCTCACCTTGCTTTAATCTAATCGGAGATTCTATTCTTCTATTTAATATTTTCGATTATTTTCGTTTTTGATAATAGCACGATAGTCCCGCATAACTCTTAATGTTAATGAATAAAACTCTTGCACTCCTTTCCCTTTGCTTTCATCACAGCCTGTAATATCTCGGTGGTCTCGTCCATCGTGTGTCTGTCTACCGGATAAGGCACGCCATCTTTACCACCAAACGCAAATGAGAACTTAACAGGGTCTCGCCAGCTTGGCTTCGCTCCATATATCAACTCAGCGATAAGCGCTAAAGCCCGCACTGTTGCAGGCCCCAAACCGCGAATACACAAAAGCTGTTCGAAATCCGATGGCTGATGCTCATATGCTATACGAAGTGCATCCCAGTTCACGCGCCTCGGCAACTTGAAAGATGCAAATGCAGAGGCAGACGCAGAGGTGGGTGCACTGAAGTTTAATAAGGTCCTCTGCCCTCTCTTCATTCTGAAGTCGCTCTCAAGCTCCTTATACAATCGCTTTAACTCTCCACTCTTACTCTTTACCAGATCAACAGAGACTTCACGGCATTCTCTACTATCCTTTGCAGTCATATCCAGCACATGGCTGTGTGGGAATCCGACGATGCCCTGATGCGGCTCCTCATAACTCTTTACTGCCGACGAGAGCCAGTGATACCGTCTTGCATACCTGTTGTGGGGATTCATACCCTGCTGTATCACTGCCCATTCGCCCTTCTCGGTGATGACCATCGAGTGATGATATAGCTGATAGCCATCTTGAATACACGCGTTATCCACCTTTGCAGATATCCTGCTGGCGTATTTCAGCTCCTCAATCTTTGCATCACTGAGGCTCAGTTTTAGTCCTATCTCTTCTATATCAGATGTCGTATTTCTCGATGCCTTACCCTTACCGCCAGCGATACCAATGCCAAACTCCTCCGGGTCTATCACCGATTTTAAGACGCCACACACCACCGTTGTGGTACCACTGCTGTGCCAGTCATAGGCGAGTACGCAAGAGAGCGACTGAAACCATAACGGGTCCGCCAGTTTCTCTAACACTCCGCCTACCCCATATTCCTCAACCAGCAGCTCAAAGATAGCATGAGCTAAGCTCTTCATTCGCTTTACCAGCCAGTAAGGTGCTGAACCACCATGAAGTGGCAGATCCACCACACCCACTCTCTTCATTAAACCAGGGCTCTTCCCTTTTTTCCCGCTGAGGTCAAACCTCTAAAGGCTCTACCCCTATGCTTATGCTCACAGATCCAGTTGAGGTTCTTATCAGACTTTATCACGGGGTTTGCAGGTTCAACCATTATTATCTCAAACCATTTCCTCTTACCATCCTCTGCGACCCAGTAGGAGTTAAGAACTTCCATATTGGGATATTTACGCGCTGCTCGCTCCTCTGCAATCCGCTGTAAGCTCTTGCCAGGCGTTATCTTATGTACACCCATCCTTTTCGGTCTCCTGCCCTTCTTCGGTCTCGGTCTTCGCCTGCCACCACGCCTAACCTTCACCCTCACCAAAATGAACCCCTGTTTCGCTTTATAACCAAGAGCCCGTGCACGATCTAACCTCGTTGGATGCTCTATCCTGACAACTGCAGGCTCTCTTCGCCACTCCGGCAGTCTCACACGCCTCAATTCGCCCACGTAAGACTCACCCGGTCTCTTCCATGCATCACCTATGTATTCATAAAAGGACTTTACCATCTCACTCCCTCGCTATCGGCTATCGCTATTTGCATAAGAGGATATAATATAGACTATGTGCTATGATATTAATAGTTCAAAACAATAATAAAATAAAAAGCACAAATTAGCGATTAGCGGAGTAAGAAAGAAGAGAGTGATGAACATGGCGGATAGACCCAAACCGTTGGACATATTGAACAGATCATTGAAGTCGCCAGTTATAGTGAAGATAAGGGGAGGCAGAGAGTTCAGAGGCATACTGGCAGGCTATGACCTGCACATGAATCTCCTGCTGAACGATGCGGAAGAGTTGAATGCCGATTCTTCGGTCAAGAATCTTCTGGGTGAGATCCTCGTAAGGGGCGACAATGTCGTCTTCATATCGCCAACAGAGCCCAGGGATATGGAGAAGGAGGAAGAGGGAGCTAAGGGTAAAGAATTGGAGGACAAGGAGCGATGGTGAAAGGGACACCTTCAAAGGGAAAGAGGCAAAAGCAGTCGCACATAATATGCCGGCGATGTGGCAGGCATTCCTTTAGCGTGCATGGTAAGTACTGTGTGGCATGTGGATTTGGCAAATCAAGGCGAATGAGGAAATACCCTAACTGGAGAAAGAAGAAGCCATGAATATCAGCCGAGGTAGCTTAGCGGACAAAAGCGCCGGCCTTGAGAGCCGGTGTCCCTCACGGGACGCAAGGGTTCAAATCCCTTCCTCGGCGCTTGATAGGAGGAGAGCGAGGTAGAGGTACTGAAACATGGAAGATCATGAATATGAGAAGCTTTTGGATCGAGCTTTAAGCCTGTTACCGGCGAATATAAAGAGTAATGAATCCCGATTTGTCATACCTAACGCAAAGGTCTTCATCGAGGGTAAGACCACCATCTTCGATAATTTTGATGCGATATGCAATTATATAAACCGAAGACCTGAGTACGTAATGAAATTCCTGCTCAGCGAACTGGGTACTGCGGGTAAGATAGAAGGAAGCAGAGCGATATTCCAGGGCAGATTCTCTCGTGAGGAGATTCAGCGTCAAATTCAACGGTTCATACATGAATATGTGTTATGCTGGGAATGTAAGAAGCCAGATACGCACTTATCCAAAATGGAGCGTGTATGGGTATTGAAATGTGATGCATGCGGTGCTATTCGTCCTATAGCGAAGATAAAAGGAAGTGTTAGGAGATAAACAGATAAACATAAATATAAATAAGCTGCTATAACTCCACTTTTATCCCCATTATCTCATTCTTGCCATAATATACATCCCTTGCTATCTCTGCGCATCCTATTGCTGCACTGTATCTCGTTAATGTTTGTGTCTTCACATCCAGAAGCTGGTCTATCCTCTCTTTCATCCTGTCCTTCTCTCCCTCTGAACCGGTTAAGAAGATTGCATTAGCGGATATACATATACCATAGTCATTCATGAGTACACGCATCGCGGAGATCTCCATCGCCACGAACAATGATAATGTGGCTAATGCATCGGCTGTTATCCGCTTACGCATGACACCGGCATTAGCGAAGGCTTCGCCTGCACTCAATTTCCCACTGTCAATATCCCTTATCAGCTGGAGGTCAATAGGACCCTGATAAAGTCCTGGCGCACCTATGCATGCATCTATTCCCCCTATTATCACTCCGTTCGCCACGCATATCGTTACTGTGTTGGAACTAATGTCAGAGAAGATGAAGTGCTCAAAACCTTTCTTATATATGTGATACGCAACACCAACCTTCTCAGGACTTGCGCAATGAGAGAAGAATCTCATTCTTGGGTCTATACTCTCACTACGTGCGTGTATTCCGGGTATCATTATAGTAGGGATACCGGAGTTCTTTATGGCATCGAAGACGTTCGTACCACCACCAATCCGCGTACCTGCTCCTCCTTCACCGCTCAATCCTCTGTTATTGACCTTCTCAATCTTTTTTATTCTTGAGAAGCCATCCCCCATCGAGTAAGTCAATGCAATGAGTTCTATTGCCTCTGTCCTTGTTTCCAGACCTGTTTCTACCCTATCCACTATCGCCTCAGCATCCATTCTCGCAGCTTCTTCACGTGATAGCTCGAAGATTCTCATCTCATTATCCTCTATCCCGGCAAACCGTATCCCTATCGTTCCGTGGTCTACACCTATAAACATCTACTTTGCTTCTCTCCTTAGTTCCACCAGTTTCAAACCAGCAGAGATATCGCTTATCACATCCAGGACGGTGCATCTATCGCCATCCTTGAGACCAGCGGGATGACATAAATCGAGCAGTGATGGTGATGATTCGCAATTCACGGTTTTGAATACGATTTTTGAGCCTTTTACTGCCTTTTTCGCATCAATCACTGCTTTTATTGGTGGTTCTATCACCTCAACAACACAGACTCCCCCTTCGTGGATATAACAATCGTGCTTTATACCTTCTCTTATCCGCTCCACTCTGTATCTTCGCCCAACTTCGAGGTTCGCACATGCTTTCTTTAATCTGCACTCATCGCACTTCTTCGCCGTACCCATGAAGATGAACTCTTCACCTTCCTTCGCCAGCTTCTCGCCTATTAAAGTTACTATTCTCCCTTCTTCCATCTTCGTTATCCCCTATTCCTGACTATTCAATCACGCCGGTAGCAAGAGCGAGTCTCACCGCTGCTTCCTTCGTTAGTCCCGACTCACCCAGAATTGTATATCGTTCGGGATTAATCTTGTGTGCTATTGTGAGAGCCTCGATGATATATTCATCCTTTATACCCAGCTCTTTTGCGGTCGTGGGCGCACCAATCTCCTTCAATGTATCACGAATCCGCTGCCAGTCATCCCCGTATAGGTATGACATCATTATGGTTCCAACACCGCACTGCTCACCATGTAAAGCGGGCTTATCTGCTATCATATCAAGGGCATGGCTGAATTTATGCTCAGAGCCAGATGCAGGTGCTGAAGAACCTGCAATGCTTATAGCAACACCGCTTGACACCAGCGCCTTTACCACCGTCCATGCTGCCTTTTCATCCCTCTTCTTTATCTTCGCTGCGTTCTCCAGTATCATGTTCGCGGTCATCTCAGAGAGAGCAGCGGCATAGCTACTGAATTCAGCATTCTGGAGTCGCTGAGCGAGTTGCCAGTCCCGTACCGCTGTATAGTTCGCGAGGATATCACCACAGCCTGCAGCGGTAAACCTGAAAGGTGCAGAGGATATTATCCGTGTATCAGCAATAACAGCAAGTGGAGCTTGAGCTTGCCTGGACACCGGGCTGCGGTCATCGCCTTTAATAGAAGCCCTGGGCGATGCAATACCATCATGTGAGGCGATAGTAGGAACTGAGATGAAGGGGATACCAAGTTCGAAGGAGGTAATCTTGGCGGTATCAATAATTGTACCGCCGCCAACGCCCAGCACGAAACTCATTTTGTTCTCTTTTATTATCTCCCTGACGCGCTCTATACTGTCGGGGTTTATAGCCTGGACCTCCACCAGCTGAACTTCGTAGCCCGAATCTGCTAAAATCTCTACCACCCTCTCTCCTGCTATCTTCCTTGTATAACGCGCTCCTGTAACCACAGTGGCGCCGCCTCGCAGCCCAAGGTGCCTGCATACACGCCCTATTTCCTCCAATACTCCATGACCAACCAGAACTTCTCGCGGCAGTTGCATCCACTTCACCTTCTCACAAGGTTCCATTGCTTGGTTCCTTTCCTTTATTGTCCTTTGGATATGGAATACTCTCTCTTAATGTTAAAGCTTTCTATTACTTACTCACTCTACTCATGAACCAGTGCCAGAACACCTGCTTCTGGCTCATAACACATGCCATCCGCAATGAGCTCGTCAATCACCTCTTCTATCCATGCTCCTTTCAGTCCCCTCTTCTCTAACTCTGCCATTAATCGTTCGCGAGTGCACTTATCCATTGTGTTCAAGAGATCAAGAGCTATATCCTTTGTAGTCCTGTTATAATGCAGCCACAACTGCTGAACCGCTTCTATTGCTGTGCTTTCGCATTCCTCCAGCTTGTTACTATTACCATAGTGCGTCAGAGCCTTTCTCATCCATGTGGTGGCGGGCATGGGCATCAGAGAGCGAAGCAGTTCTATCCGCCTCATTGTCCGTATAGCAGTACTCAGTATCCAGTTATCTCTTACAGTCGAGTCTACCATAGCCATCTCCTCTCCGAGTATCAGGAAGCCCCTCTCATGGTGGCGTATACGCAGGTTACCGAGGAATGCCAAGAAAGACTCTGGTTTGAACTTCGTCTTAATACCAGTATACAGATTGATGACAGCAGTAGAATCATCTATCCTCAGCTTTGTTACCCTTCCTCTACTCTCCAATTCTTTCACTTCACCGACGCCGAACAGAGTTGAGCATCTCGCACATGTGGGTGTAACAACGGTATTATCAATAACGAAGTCACTGCTCATTAATTCTTTGAAGAAAACCCGACATGCTGCTACTCTTTGCATCGTATCGTGCCGAAGAAATCAGAAGATTACGATACCTCCATAGCCAACCACACTCGCTCTATCGCCGGTGACATCGCCGCTGGTGGCGTATTTAACCAGTTGCCCATGCTTTGCACCGAGTTTCTTCGCTGCATACATCACTGATGCTATTGGACCAACACCGCAGGCAGAGGAGTTCAGTGCGAATATGCGGTTGTAGAACTTGCCAATATCCAGCTCTGTTATCGCTTCTATCACTGCTTCGTCCTTTTCACGCGCTATATGCTCCGGTTCATAATGTGTGAAGTCTGAAGAGGCAACCAGGATAAACTTCTTATGTTCATCTTTAAATCTGGCGATTGTATCTGCGAGGTCTTCCCCGATCTCTCGTGCGGTATCTTCATCACTGAGTGCCACGCAGATAGGAACAAAACGGAAGGTGGAGGTATCGAACCGGAATTGTAGAAACGGTAGCTGAACCTCTATCGAATGTTCATGCCTGTGTGCAGTCTCATCAATATCAATGATCCGTCTTGGTAACGCATCCAGAAATGCGGTATCCACCTCCACACTACCCAGAGGAGTCATCCATGTCTCCTTTGATGCGGCAACGAGTGAGCCCAGCCCATAGTGGTTGGGCCCGAGAATGATGAAAGTATCGGCATGGGGGAGTTTTGCATAGACATGCGCGGCAACACCACCTGAATACATGTAGCCTGCATGCGGTACCACGGCACCAATAATACGCTCATCCACCTCCTCTCCCTCTTCAGGTGCTCGTACTCCCGCAAAGCATTCCTCTAATTGTGCTATCAATTTACTCCGGGTTGCTTCGTAGAAAGCACCTGCTACTGCTGCTCTTCTCATTACATATTATACCTTATACCTCAGCTTCAAAATCCTCCACACTGTACTCAAATTTGAAATCCTCATCGCTCTTACCTTCTCGTCTGTGCCGCTCTCGCAAGAACTCACGTGCAAGCAGCCAATAAACGGTGGCAAGTGCTTTCCTGCCGTGATTGTTCGTCGGTATGACAAAATCAACATTGGATGTGGAGTTGTTCGTATCACACAAAGCAACGATGGGCAAGCCAGTTCTTACACCCTCCTTTAATGCCTGTGCATCTGTCATCGGGTCGGTCAATATAAGAATGGAAGGTTCGACGAAATATTCGCTCTCCGGATTTGTCAGCGTACCGGGGATGAATCGTCCCACTATTGCCATCGCACCCGTTACCCTGGCGAACATACTCGCCGGCTGATGCCCGTATTCCCGTGCGGATACAACAAGTATGGAAGAAGGTTCATAATTAGCTAAGAAGCGAGCCGCTATACGTAATCTCCTATCCATTATCCCTATATCAAGCAAGTAAAGACCATCAGGTCTTACCTGATAAATGAACCTCAACATATCACCGGTTTTTTGCTGCGTACCTATATGAACACCACTCGCCAGATAATCGGGACCGGGTATCAGGGTTTCTTCCATCTCTTCCTCCTTATCTTTATCCTTCTCCATATCCTTATTCTCTACTTTGTCCATCATTCGCTCGCTCATTCATTATCACTATTCTCTTATTTCTTTTATTTTTTATTTATTTTTCATTATCTATTAAATCTTTTCAGGAGTGGCAGGTGGTGGTAGGAGAGAAAGAGAAGATAAGGAAACATATCGAGGAACTGAGGGAGAAGATACGTTATCATAATTACCGGTATTACGTGCTGAATGAACCTGAGATCTCAGATGCGGAATATGACAGATTATTTAAGGAATTAGAGGAGCTTGAAGCGAAGTACCCGGAGTTTATAACGCCCGATTCGCCCACTCAGCGAGTAGGAGCGAAGCCGCTGGAAGAATTCAAGACTTACAGGCACAGCATTCCGATGTTGAGTTTGAATAGCGTAATGGAAGCTGCGGAGGTGAGGGAATTTGACGAGCGAGTGAGACGTATGCTTGGCGCTGGTGGTGAAGAGATAGAATACGTGGTGGAGCCGAAGATAGATGGGCTGGCTATGGAGCTTGTGTATAAAGATGGTGTATTTGTTGTGGGTAGCACGAGAGGAGATGGGTGGACAGGGGAGGACGTAACGCAGAATCTGAGGACGATAAAGACGATACCTCTGCGTACCCTCTCGGAGGCATTACCATTGCTGGAGGTCAGGGGTGAGGTTTATATGCCGGTACGGAAATTCAGGGAGCTGAACGAGGAATTGGGCAGACGTGGTGAGCGAATGTTTGCAAACCCGAGGAATGCAGCTGCAGGCTCTGTGAGACAGCTTGACCCGCGAGTCACAGCATCAAGACCCCTTGACTTCTTCGCTTATGGCATCGGGCGTGTGGAGGGTAGGGAATTCAAAACCCAGTGGGAGATATTGAACTATCTAAAGAGCATAGGATTCCGTGTGAGTGACCTGGTGAGGCGATTTAAGGATATAGAGGACGTGATAAGCTACCATGATGAAGTGGAGAAGAGACGGGACGAACTGGATTATGAGATTGATGGAATAGTGGTGAAGGTAAACAGTGTAGAACAGCAGAACCGGCTGGGTACAATTTCAAGAAGCCCGAGGTGGGCGATAGCATACAAGTTCCAGCCGAGGGAGGAGTTTACAAAGGTGAAGGATATAGTAGTGCAGGTGGGACGTACAGGTGCATTGACGCCCGTTGCGGTTCTTGAGCCCGTGCAGATAGGCGGTGTTACAGTCAGCCGAGCGACATTACATAACGAAGAGGAATTGAAGCGTAAGGATGTCCGGATAGGCGATACAGTGGTGGTAGAGAGGGCAGGTGATGTCATACCGGAAGTGGTGAGCGTGATAAAATCCAAGAGGACAGGTGCGGAGCGTGAATTCAAGATGCCAGATAGATGCCCGGTCTGTGGTGCGGAGGTATTGAAGGAAGGACCTATAAGGCGTTGCATCGGTGTTTCGTGCACAGCACAGTTGAAGGAGCGAATAAAGCATTTCGCATCGCTCCGTGCGCTTGATATAGAAGGTCTGGGTGAAAAGGTGATAGAGCAGCTGGTGGACCGTAAGATGGTGGCAGACCCGGCAGATTTATTCCACCTGAGTAAGAGCGACCTGCTGAAACTTGAGCGGATGGGTGATAAATCGGCACAGAAGTTACTGGATGCGATAGAGAAGAGCAAGCATACCACGTTTGCACGGCTAATTTATGCACTCGGGATAAGACATGTGGGCGAGCATACCGCTTCATTACTCGCCTCCAATTTCAGAGATATGGAGGAGCTGCGGAATGCCACTTACGATAAGCTGGTAAGTATCCCGGAGATAGGCCCGGAGGTAGCGAAGAGTATTCTCCTCTTCTTCAAGCAGGAGAGTACAGCGAGATTATTGCGTAAACTGGAGGAGGCAGGGGTGCGGTATGAGCCGGGTGGGAAGCCAGAGGGCGAGGCGAGAGAGAAGGTACTGGCTGGTAAGACGTTCGTATTCACCGGTAGAATCTCTATACCGAGGGAGGAAGCGAAGAGGAAGGTCGAGCAACTGGGAGGGCGGGTCTCGTCGAGCGTTACGAAGAAGACGGATTATGTAGTTGCGGGCGAGGAACCGGGTTCCAAGCTGGAGAAGGCGCATAAGCTCGGTGTGAAGGTAATAGATGAAGAGGAGTTCATGAAGATGCTGAAGGGTGCTGATATTAGTGTTAGTAGTTGATATTGATATTGAATGAGAGATGGAAGCGGAGAATATTATCTATATAATAGATGTTACGAACAGGGATGGTGTGCAGACATCGAGACTGGGGCTGGCGAAGTTAGAGAAGACGATACTGAACCTCTATTTAGATGAGATGGGCGTTTTCCAGAGCGAGTTCGGATTTCCAGTCACGAGGCATGAGACGAACTATTTGAATGCGAACCTTGAGCTGGTGGAGCTCGGCGCTATGAAGCGTATCCGGCTCGGTGGCTGGATGAGGGCGATAAGAAGCGATGTAGAGCAGGGTTTCAAGCTGGTTCCCGGGCTAAAGCATGTTAATTTGAGTATATCCACCTCTGAGCAGATGATGAAAGGCAAGTTCATGGGTAGATACACATGGGATGATATAATAGAGATGATGTGCGAAGCGGTGGATACAGCGAAGAAGTATGGTGCAGAGTCAATAGGAGTAAATGCGGAAGATTCATCGAGAACAGAGCTTGAGAGATTGATAGAATTTGGTAAAGCAGCAAAGGAGCATGGTGCAGATCGGATAAGATACTGCGACACATTGGGATATGACGACCCATTCACGATCTATGAGCGAGTGAAGAAGCTTGCAGAAGCAGTGGGCATTCCTATTGAACTGCATTGTCATAATGATTTGGGGATGGCAGTTGCGTGTTCGGTTACGGGCGCCAAAGGCGCGATAGATGCAGGTGTGGATGCATATATTACGACAACGGTGAACGGTATGGGCGAGCGGGCGGGTAATGCAGACCTTGTATCAACAATCCTTGCGGTGAAGAAGTCAAGTGGATTTGAGAATAAATACAAGCTGGATGAGCATATAGACCTGCGACAGGCATGGAAGATATGCAAATATGCATCACTATCGTTCAGAGTGCCAATACCGGTGAACCAGCCTGCGGTTGGTGAGAATGCCTTCGCACACGAATCGGGAATCCATGCAGATGGAGCGCTGAAGGACAGCAAGAATTATGAATTGTATGATTACACAGAGGTGGGAAGGGGGCATATCGAGGTGATAGAAACAGGAAGGCAGATAACCGCGGGTGAGTATTCAGGGATAAAGGGCTTCAAGAGTGTAGCAGGGAAATACAAATTGAAATTTAAGGATGACGAGGAAGCGAGGAAGATACTGGAGCTTGTGAGATATGCGAATGTGCATACACAGAAGCCAGTGACGGAGGATGAGATGAAGTTCATTGTTAAATATCCGGAGCAGGCGAGGAAGATTATGTCCGTGCAGCCATGAGTATGGGTATTGGTATGAGCAGGTTTGCAGAGTTTGCAAAGCGTATGGGGGAAGTGAAACCTTCCGCAACATTCAAATATGATGCGGCAGCGAAGAAGCCGGGTGTGATTAACCTCACAATTGGCAGACCGGGCTTTGATACGCCGGAAGTGATAAAGAACGCGGCTAAGCGTGCGCTGGACGAGGGTAAGGTTCATTATACGCCATCGAAGGGTATACCAGAACTTAGAGAAGCGATAGCGGCGAAACTGGAGCGAGAGAACCATATTGGGGGCATTGACCCCGATAATATAGTTGTTTCAGGTGGTGCGAAACAGATAATCTACTGTATAATCATGGCACTGGCAGACCGTGGAGATGTCGTGGCAATACAGAATCCCACATGGGTGAGTTACGAAGCACAGATCAGACTGGCGAATGCGGATGTTGACTGGCTGAGTTTGAAGCCAGAAGAGGGTTTCATCCCGGGCGATAGCTTCATGCAAGACCTGGAGGAGACGAGAGCCAAACTGCTGATACTTAATTCCCCAGGTAACCCAACGGGAGCGGTATTTCCGGAACGAAGAATCAAAGAGATAATGGATGTGTGTAGCAGGAGAGGGATAACGGTTATATCAGATGAGGTGTATGAGAAACTGATTTATGATGGCAGGCATTACAGTCCAGCAAGAGATTACGAGAATGTGATAACGGTGAATGCGTTCAGCAAAGCGTATAGTATGACCGGATGGCGGATTGGGTACTGTGCCTGCACCAATCGGGAGGTGATGGAGAAGGTGGATATAATACATCAGCAATCACTCTCATGCTGCACTTCTTTTGCACAATACGGTGCTCTGGCGGCATTCACTGAGGAAGCAGAAGAGGCAACGAGGCGTATGAGGGAGGAGCTCAGGGTACGGAGGGATTATGTGATGAAACGCATGGGTGAATTTGAACTGGAAGTGATATGCAAGAAGCCAGGAGGGGCATTCTATATATTCCCATATTTCAGGAACATGGATGACTATGAGCTGGCGGATAGGTGGCTAAGGAAAGGTGTGGCGGTGATACCCGGGAGTGCATTCGGGTCCCAGGGTGCGGGCTGCATCAGATTAAGCTATGGGAGTGCAGATATGAGAGCGCTTTCGGAAGCATTTGACCGAATCATGGAGTGAAAATATCGAGACCATCCCAAAATTATGGTGACATGTATATTTTGTTATTATGAGTAAAATGACACGAAAGAGAGAGGGGGATGTAAGAGCGCGGATGCGGGAAACAATAATAAAAGCAGGAATAGTGTCTATTTTAGTATTGCTCGCGATAGGAGTGGTAAGCGGTACCGCGGGGATAGGGAAATATACAACAGCGCAGAGTAGCGAGCCCGGGATGGCTATGGCTATACGATATCATAACCATAACCCCGGGAACTATCCAGTGAAAGTGAATGCGAATGCAAATGCGAATCACTTCGCCGTTAAACCTGTACCTGTACCTGTTACTCTGCCGCAATTCTATCACCGAACTCCACAAATGTACCACAAGAACAAAAACAATCCAAATTTTACGAAAATAGCGAATTATTACACACGCTGGAGTCCGATGGTGCAGGATAACCACGGGTGGGTATTTAAGAAGCGGTTTGCTCCCGGAACTATTAATCCTTATGGTTATGTTCAACACGAACACAAACCGGTTAGTGAGCCCGAAGAGCCTGAACCTGAGCCTGAGCCGCAGCCTGAACCCCAGCCCGAACACGAACATGAACTCACTGTACTGGAACAGCCCGACTGGAAAGTCGGCGATTGGTGGATTGTGAAAGTAAGGCAGCCAAGTGTTCGAGCAGAGCCTTGGCCTCCCTGGGTTAACACATCGTGGAAATGTGAAGTTGTGGACATCGGAAAAGGAGACGATAAAGACTGTTTCGTTGTAAGAGTGGCAAGTGGGGATTATACCCACGGGCACATGTATTTCAAAAAAGAAAATTTGACACTATACAAGGTTCCTACGATGTGGGACTACTTCACAAAGTTTAACAGTGATGGTGCTGCTCCGGTTATATCCGCTGTGAACGGTCCGTTTCTATATGATTTTCCAGCGTTTCCACTCGAAAATAATGTAACCCGTACTTACGGTGGAATTCAGCAGACCGTTTCGGTTGATACGTTCACCACGGAAGACGGAAAAACTGTGGAATGTTTTAAAGTAGTGTTGCGTGGGCTTGGACATACAGTCATTCAGTACTGGCAACCCGGTCTACCATGGTGGATTTACGAGGATAGGGATGGTGTGGAGAAAGCGTGGTTGGTTGATTGGGGGCATGAAGAGGAGCCTGAGCCTGAACCTGAGCCCCAGCCTGAACCCCAGCCCGAACCTGAGCTCACTGTACTGGAACAGCCTGACTGGAAAGTCGGCGATTGGTGGACTGTGCGGTTTACATACCGTGCAGTTTGGCAGGCTGTTCCTCTTCCTTTATGCTCGTGGATAGCCGAAAAGTACAAATTCGAGGTTGTGGACATCGCAAATATAGATGGTAAAGACTGTTTCGTTGTAAGAGTGGGAAATGAGTTCTTGTATTTCAAAAAAGAAAATGCATCTCCAATTATAAGTGGCAATATATTAGCCCCCTTTGATTTCCCGGCTTTTCCGCTTGAAAAGAATGTAACCCGTACTTACGGTGGAATTCAACAGACCGTTTCGGTTGATACGTTTACGAAAAAAGACGGAAATAGTGTAAAATGTTTTAAAGTTTCATTACGACGTCCGTGTACAAGCCAGAACGTTACTCAGTACTGGCAACCCGATGCACCATGGTGGATTTATGAAGAGAAAGAAGACATGGTGAAGGCGTGGTTGGTGGATTGGGGACATGAAGAGGTACATGATGAGGTTAAAAAAAAACTTCAGTGAATTATATCCGCACTGAAACACCCGTTCCCCTACCCTTAACCCGAACGG
>PQXC01000013.1 GCA_003194435.1 Candidatus Methanophagaceae archaeon
TTAACATAGAAGACATCGCATCGTTGTAGTTCTTTTCCCACATATATTTTATTACTGTTCAGTCCGCTGTCCCGTCTCACATACCATGTCCTTATCTGTCCAGCGGCTGGGTCGTGGTTCGCAGTGGAATACATGTTATTATGCCTGTCGAAGTACATCTTCGCGCCAGGTTTCAGTATAATCCAACCTTTACCCGCATCATCTTCTCTGTTTCCCGCGTACCAGACTCTTATAACATAGTCACCGTCGGGAGTAATTGCAGTCACTTCCAGCTTATGGTCGAGGAACTGGACTTCATCCCCTACTGCCAGATTCCTGAAGCCCTTCTCAATTTCAATCCGCCCATTCACGGTCTTCCCATACGGCTCTACTGAACCACTGACATTCGTGAGTATTGTGCGGTTCCCTTCATTACTCTTTGACATGCAGTTCCACGCGCCCAACCCTGGCTGAGAAGGGATCTCGCAGGTTGGGAATGCAAAGACCGTATCGCCCGCTTGCCCGGATGTCGGCTTATACTGTGTATCTATCAGCATGTAGGTATATTCCATGTTTATTGTTGGATGTGTATAGTTCTTCCTGGGACCCCAGTACTTACCACAGGGTTCGTACCACGCCCTGAGGAATATCTTCTCCCTTGCATTCTCACCATTTTTTACACCAAACTCCTCCTCAAGCAGTGCGGGATTAAAGGTGATGGAATCCTTTGGTATCACCGTGGGGTCGAATGGCTGCCTCCAATCAGTATATCGTTCAGGTGCATTACCATCTGGTCGGACATCACCGTATATCCTGATAGAAGATGGCGCTCCTCCCTTCGGTGGCTCTGCCATCGCCGCAGGGACAATGGCGAATACCGAAGCAACCATCATCACT
The DNA here is from genome assembly GCA_003194435.1 of Candidatus Methanophagaceae archaeon. Taxonomy (GTDB): domain Archaea; phylum Halobacteriota; class Syntropharchaeia; order Alkanophagales; family Methanospirareceae; genus G60ANME1. The sequence continues at coordinate 877 of PQXC01000013.1, forward strand.
GCCAGTGCTATTCCTATCATCCCTTTCGCTCTCTCATTTATTTTGTTGTTCACTTTTTCATCTCACCTCCAGTAATTCAGGATGTCGAGGTTATATATAAAAGCATATGTTGAGAACACATGTATTTTCTATATAACTTTAAATAGGGTGCTTTTCCGGTGGAGATGAACTATCCCTTATCCCTCCCTATCCCCTCAGATAGAACCGGGTGCATGCGCGATCTTTATCAAAGCTTCGCGCTCTACAAAGTGCAAGTCACCGGTGACGATGAGCACGTGCGGCGGGTCACCAAATTCATAACCCTTCAGCGATGTTATATAATCGGCTTTCACCACCGCATCGTCAGAGCCTGCCCGCGCTATACCCACCAGTAAAGAACGCTTCAACACTTCTCCTCCCCTCTCACGCTCTACCAATTCCAGTAGCTCCAGTGCATCCGCTATGCGCATCCCGATATCAAGATAGAGGAGTGTATGGAGTCCTCGCTCACTGTTATCCTCTATCGTCTCATAGGGGACATGGGATACAACACCTTTATATGGTGGTGATACCGTTGCGGACTTACCAAACTTGTAGTTCTGAAGCCCGCATAGGCCCGCAGCTGCGGATGCGATAGAAGCCGCATGTACTATCCGTGTCTCTATCCCTCTCTCGATCGCCCTCAGTCGCAGATCTACATGCGTAGTAGCAATCATGGCATCGCCACCACTGAGTAATACCACTTTCTTGCTCTTCGCGAGTTCCAGAATCCCTCTTTCTGCTCCCTCCTCCAGCTCTTCTCGCGCCAATAGCGAGATCCTTCTGCCATAAGCCTCCTCCAGCTTCTCTATCGTTCGCGCTCCTGCAGGCGATGTATAGAACTCTGCATAGACCACATCCGCCTCTCTTATCGCTTCCAGACCTTTCAATGTTATATCTTCCGGGTCATACAACCCGAGTCCGACGAAGGTCAGCATTGGATTGGATTTGTTTATGTACGAATTCTATTCTAACTAAATGTAAATCTAAATATTCAGGGTAATACGTAAGTAACCGTAACGTAAGGATGTAGATGTAATAATGTACCTCCAATTCAAGCGAGAAGTTGAACATATACTGAAAGCTGCACTGGCTGATGCATCATATGAATATGAATATAGCAGCCTAGAGTTAGAAGAGAGCGAACATGCTGATATCACATCCCGAATTGCTTTCACCTTAGCATCAAGATATGGAAAGCCACCTGAGAACATCGCTGCGGATATACTCCGCCATATTACTGTACCAACGCCAGCAGAGGGGCGAACCCGAACACTCATATCAAGAGCAGTCGCCTCCGGTCCTTACATCAACTTCTACGTCAATGATTATTTCCTCGATGCCACACTGAGACGGCTAAAAGGTGGTGGAGGTGGTGGAGATAATACAGAGAAGAGGCATGATAAAAGTACAAGGATAATAATTGAACATACCTCTGCGAATCCTGATGGACCCCTGCACATAGGGCATCTCAGGAACGCTATCATAGGCGATGTGCTGGCACGAGTATTAACTTATTCGGGCTACCAGGTGGAGACGCAATATTATGTGAATGATATGGGCAGGCAGGTAGCGGTTGCGGTATGGGGTGCTTCCAGATTGAAGCTTGACACGCGAAAGAAGGGGGACCATGCGATAGTTGATGTTTATATCGCAGCCAATCGAATGTTAGAGGCTAATGCAGCTTATCGTACCGAAGTGGATGCGCTGATGAGGCGCTATGAAGCAGGGGATGAGGAAGTGGTGAAGCGCTACGAGGAGGTTGTTCAGAGATGCCTCGCCGGTATTAAGGCATCACTACAAAGGCTGAATATCCATCATGACCTGTTCGTATTTGAGAGTGAATTTGTGCGTAGTGGTGCGGTGCAACGTATAATAGAGGAGTTAAAGCGAAGAGGCGATATAAAATCTGAGGGCTCTGCGCTCATACTTCACTTAGATGGAATAGAGAAGGGACTGGTGATTCAGCGTGCAGATGGAACTTCACTCTACACCACCCGTGACCTCGCGTATCACCGCTGGAAGAGCGAGCGATGTGACCGTATGATAGATGTGCTGGGTAAGGACCATGAACTGGTATCGCAGCAATTGCGAAAAGCACTGCTATTATTGGGTGTGAAGGCGCCAGAATTTGTCATCTTCGAGTTCGTATCTTTACCCTCTGGCTCTTTATCCACACGCGCAGGCAGGTATATCTCGGCAGATGAGCTGATGGAGAGGATAGAAGCGCGTGCATACGAGGAGGTAGAGAAGCGAAGAATGGACCTGAGCGAAGATAAGAAGCGCGAGATAGCAAGAATGGTGGGGATAGGTGCATTACGTTACGATATGGTGAAAGTCTCGCCAGAGAAACATATAGTGTTCAACCTCGAGGATGCTCTGGACATAGAGAAGAAAGGCGCACCTTTTATTCAGTACGCCCATGCTCGTGCATCCAGTATATTACGCATGGCAACTGACCGTGGCTTTAAAATTGATTCTGCCGATGCCGATGTGGCTCTGTTAAGGGATAAGAGCGAGGTGGAATTGATAAAGAAGCTTGCAATGTTTGAGTATGTAATGGAGAGCGTGGCTTCTGAGCTGAAACTGCATAAGGTTGCCAGATACGCGCGAGAGCTCGCTGAAGTCTTCAATATCTTTTATAAGAATTGCCCTGTACTGAATGCAGAAGAAGAATTAAGAGAAGCAAGATTGGTGCTTGTAGACTGTACGAAGCAGGTTTTATGTGAAGTCCTCTCTGTGCTTGGTATAGAAGCGCCGGAGGAGATGTGATTGCGATGGTGATAGCCGGGAAATTGTTCATGATTGAAGGAGGGGGAGAAGGAAGGGGGAAGGGAGATATAGCATTGCCGAGGATAGCGAGCAAATTAAAAGATTACAGGCGAGAGGATAAGGAGCAGGATATTCGTTTGATCACCGAGATAAAAGACCTGCACCTGACCGGTGACTTACTATCTGGCACTTTCGTACAGGACGAGCTCATGAGTGTCTATCATCATGGCGAGTTGATACATGTACCACGCACGCTGGAGGCGCCTTTCTTCTTTGTTGAACAGCCGGATAAACACAGAGTTGTGCTCACCATTATGGAGAAGAAGACAAGAGCGAACAATATCGCTAATCAGTTGAGCAAGATACTCTTCATGACCACATCAAGGATAGTAGAAGCGAGGATAGAGCCTTCTCGATTTGTTCATTTCCACGAGGATAACTTTGAGGATACAAAGGTGATCTTCTTCGACGATGTTGATATTCCAAACGTGAAGAAACTTTCGCTTTATGGCTCCGCTCTGGCTGATACATCGCTTTATGCGGAACATTTGAAGCACGGTAAGATATGGTATATCGTGTTGAAGTCCAGAAGGTACGGGTTAGTGGTGGGATTAACTCGTAACGGTGTTGTAACGATCTTCAGTAAGGCAACGAAGGACGATTTTATAAACTACGTACGGGATGAGGTCATTAGTCTGGTTTGATTTAATTTGGTATGACTTCAGAATAGAATAGGAGAGAAGACAGGTAAAAAATGATTATATCGGTAGCGAGTGGTAAAGGTGGCACCGGTAAGACGACAGTGGCAGTAAATCTCGCTCTCTCGCTCTCAAACGATGCAGATGTCCAGCTACTGGATTGCGATGTCGAAGAGCCGAACGCATATATATTCTTCAATCCGGGCGCTGAGAATGAGGAAGTGAAACCGGTGCACAGATTGATACCAGAGGTTGATGAGGAACACTGTGATTACTGCGGTAAATGCGCTTCTGCATGTGAATATAACGCGATTGTTGTACTGCCCGGGCAGCTCAAGGTCATGCTCTTCCCCGAATTGTGTAATGGCTGCGGTTTATGCTCCATGGTCTGTCCGCGAGATGCGATTAGAGAGGTGCCACATGAGATAGGGGTTATCAGGCGATACAGAAGCGATAGCATAGAACTCATTTACGGCGTGCTGAAGATCGGTGAGGTAAGAGCAACACCATTGATAGACCGTGTGAAGGAGGAGCTCAGACCTGAGAAGATGGTGATAATTGATTCCCCGCCCGGTACTTCATGCCCGGTCATTGCGGCTGTTCAGGATAGTGATTACTGCATTCTTGTTACAGAGCCCACACCGTTTGGACTGTATGACCTGAAACTCGCAGTTGAAGTCCTCAAGCTATTGAAGATACCTTCTGGACTGGTGATAAACAAAGCAGGAGTTGGAGACCGGGAAGTATATAAGTATAGTGAGGCGGAAGGTATCCCAATTCTGCTTGAAATCCCATATAGTGAAGCAATGGCGAGATACTATTCAGAAGGTATGCCGATTGTAGCGGCGATGCCTGAATGGAAGAAGCGTTTCGCGGATATGATAGAGGAAATAAAGCTGAAAGTAAAAGATAAGGCAAAGGAGAAGTGATGGTGAAGCAGCTAACAATAGTGAGTGGTAAAGGAGGTACTGGAAAGACGACAGTTGTGGCATCATTCGCATCACTTGCAGCGAACAAGGTCATTGCGGATTGCGATGTGGACGCGCCGGATCTCCACCTGCTGCTGCATCCTGAGGTGATGAAACGGACCGAATTTAAAGGTGCAAAATTGGCAGAGATGGACAAGACCAGGTGTATAGAATGTGGTAACTGTGCATCTGTATGCAGATTCCATGCCATCTCCGACACCCCCTCCGGGTTCGCACTCAATCCCGCACGGTGTGAGGGCTGTGGTGCATGTGTGTTTGTCTGTGAACAGGAAGCGATTAGACTGAGAGAGCGTATTTCCGGATATACATTAGTATCACGGACGAGATATGGAACGATGGTGCATGCGCAACTGAGCATAGGGGAGGAGGCATCCGGTAAACTTGTTACCGCGGTTAGAACGAACGCCCGGCAAGTAGCGGAAGATGAGCACTGTGAGCTTGTACTTATAGATGGCTCACCAGGCATTGGTTGCCCTGTGGTTGCTTCGCTCACCGGTGTGGATCTCGCACTCGTGGTCACGGAGCCTACGATGTCCGGACTGTATGACCTCACGCGAATCATTAACGTAGCCAATCACTTTGGAATCCGTTCAATGGTGTGTATCAATAAATACGACCTGAACGAGTCAAACAGCCGTAAAATAGCAGATTTCTGCCACCAGCAGGGCATACCGGTAGCAGGTAGAGTCCCCTATGACTCAATAGTTACAGAAGCGATGGTCGAAGGCGTACCAGTTGTTGAATATTCAGATGGAGCGGTATCGAAGGCGATAAGAGCTATGTGGAGCTATATAAAATATACTCTATAGAGAGGAGTTGAGTCAAGCCAAAGCGAAAGGTTTATAAGACCTGTAATACGGTTTTATTACATATAGGTATTGCAGGTTAGTGAAGTGAACAAAATAGATGGAAGTTCGGGTCTGACCGCATTAGTAGTGCTATTATTGCTATTCACATTCACGTATACCGAAGTAGCAGTTACTGCATTACCGGTAACCATTCTTGTTCAGCCCGAAGAGGGTAGCATTAACGCCTCCGTGGTTGTATCTGCGGTTGTAACAACCCGGAGAGACTGGACATTCAACATCAACTGGAGCTATCGGGTAAATGCTTCCAGCGAAAATCCAATGCCTTTCGAGTTAGCAGTAAACCGAAGTGCAACATTGAAAATTATCCAGGATAATACAAATGCAAATACGTTAACTGCATTTGCAATGGATGCAGAGGGGGATACAGCAAACGCAACTGTGACCTTATGTACAAATACATCTCCAAAGAGGATAAAAATCAGAACGAATATGTCTGCATTAAGACTTCTATTGCCTGATTTGAAAATCAATAATGAGAAAGATAATGAGAAAGTTGTGCAGTTCGAGATGAGTGTTATTAATGAATCTACACAGGATATTACTGAATTATTAAAGAAGTATAGGAATGGGAATGCTTCTCTTTCTCTCCTCGCCGATCACGATGTCCGAATAAAGGTAAATGCAAGCGACATTATAAGATTAATCGCTGGTAGTGACAATACAGTTCATGGCAGTATAACATTTATTGAGGATACAGTTCCATTTGAGTTGGTCTCGCAAAGAGACACGGATACGATACTCCCGGTGCTAACTGTGGCGAGCCCGCAAGAGGACCAGATGTTAGCTTCTCATAACGTCACTCTCGCAGTCTCCGCAAATGAGCCCATCGCACGCTGGTATTATCGCCTCAATAACGATAACGGTACAAATGTCAGCTTCGTACCTCCTGCCGTCATTAACGCGAGTGAAGGAGCGAACCAGCTCCTGATCTCCGCTACTGACCTTGCTGGTAATCGCGGTTACGCCGTTGTTAACTTCTCCGTGGATACGATACCCCCGGTGCTAACTGTGGCGAGCCCGCAAGAGGACCAGAAGTTAGCTTCTCATAACGTCACTCTCGCAGTCTCCGCAAATGAGCCCATCGCACGCTGGTATTATCGCCTCAATAACGGCACAAACGTCAGTTTCGCCTCCCCGAATGGGGATGAGCACACGAAAACAACATTGATAGCGAAAAAGGGCGAGAACAAACTGGATGTGTATGCTGATGACCTTGCGGGAAACACAGGAAAAGCAACCATTTTCTTCGTTGTGATGGAACCACGAATCGCTACCGAGTCCTCGATACAGGGAACAGGGAGCATAGCTATCGAGAAAGAGATGTCAAGCAGTACTGCTGGGATAGAAAGTGAGGAACAGATTGTGGGTACAACCGGCACAGGTGGGAATTACTTAATTATTTCTATTGAGATACTGAGCAAACCAGTGAACATTACCAACCAGAATTATCCCGATTATCACCACGCTGAGGTAATCTCCTTCACCGGAAACGATCTTATAATAACACATGAGCATTCAGCTTTAGATACTCAGAGCGGTGTTAATGTAACATTTACGGAAGATATCAATGTTGTTAAGCTTCAGAAGCAGAACACGGTGGATATCAAAACAACATATGATAATCCCAGTATATCTTACAATACCCGGGCAACAGATGTATTCATAGGAAATAAGCAGACGAAGGTGGACTTATCAACACCAACAAAGAAAGTTTCTATCCACCATTCGCTTGAAGGAAACTGCACCTCCCGGATGAGACTGACATTTGAGGAATGAGTTAAATCTATAAAAAATAAGAATAAAAAGAAAAAAATTAAAAAGTAGAAACTTATGAGCGGCTCACGTAATAGTGAGCTCTGAACTTGTAGGTTCCTGCTCTTACTCCTACTCTGCTGGTTGTCTTCTTCTTCGCAAGCAGCTTCCAGTCATGGTCTGAACGCATCTTTGTTAGTATTACTGAGCCCAGACCGGCGGTGAACTTACCTTTTCCCTCTGCGGTAATATTGTAATAGCTCTCTGACCCATTCCTGCTCTTCCCCTCCGAAGATAACACCAGAGAATCAACTTCCGTGGTGAACCCAATAGCGCCATCATAAAATGTAGCGTTTTCTCCACTGGAGACTGAAGATGCACTTCCTATGTTCTCTGTTACCTCCGCTCCGCCCATGAGACTTACCGCCTTACCATTTATAAGTACAGGAGCTCTTCCTGTGGTATCTCTGAGATATGTAACGTTTGTTTCAGTACTGATTTCATCACCGCCTTCTCCTTCTACCAGTGAATGGTTACAACTACCGTTCACAGCGTTCATTGCATCTACATGAAGCGAGTACTGATTTGTTGTGCCACTTCCGGGGGATAGAGAACGATAGTCATCCTCTGCTATTATCGTCCCACCAGTTGTGGTAAGCTCATAAGAATAGTTTACATTCGCACTGCTCGCTGGTATCAGGAGAAGAAGAACCATTGCTGTAATTAGCGCCATTTCTATTGCCCTCTGTCTCACCATCTTATCGCATCACCTCCTTATCCTCACTCTTATCCTTATCGCGACGTGGTATATAAAGTTTTTGCACATGTTTGTACTATATTGATATTACATATGTTATATTCCTCGAATAGCGGAAGAAAAGGGAAAGGGATAGGATAATTAGGGCATACAATTTAAATTTGCTTGGATTGATAGGAATATGAATGAAACGGAATTGAGAGAATAGGGCGAGGGAGATACAGGAGGATATATGCCGATAGAGGAGTATATCAAGAATGGTATAAGGGATAGTCTCAAAGATAGATTCAAGAAGCGAAGAGGGGGATTCGAGATAATTGTGGATATTCTCAATGCGGCGATGGAAGGTGCGAAGAAGACAGAGATAGTATACAAAGCGAATCTCAATTTTAAGAGGGCAGGTAACTACCTATCATATTTAGAAGAGCGCCAGCTTATAGAGAACATGGGTGATGAGTATCGAACCACGGAGAAGGGGAAGGAATTCCTCCGCGATTATCAGAAGATGATGGAGCGATTGGAGTGATGATGAATCAGTCCTGTGGCGCCTTCAGATGCCAATCGAGCCCCATGTATTCTATAGTTAGCAGTAGTCCTTACCTCAGGTTCTTACCCAAAGACCATATATGCTTTTATATACCATATTATAAACAAAATAACGCAGTATGAGGTAAAGTAGCTGCTACTATGCCTGAAACAGGCAGGAAGTAAAAATAATAGGAGGTGAAAGAACAAAAATGGATACTACATATAGAATAAGACTGATAGTCGCTGTTGCAGTGGCTTCAGTGGCGCTGACCATAGCAGTCGCTGGTATCGCATCTGCGAGTCCTCCGGTACCTGCACCAAATGAGACTTCGCTGATTGAGACCTCCGTAGATGCTACTGTCTATTCGGGGTCGTATTATGAAGAGGAAACATTTGACTGGACATATTCAACTAAGGAGCTCAATGATACCCTTGAAAACGATGAACGCGTAGCGCAGATACGATATGATGAGCGGACGTCTGCGACTGATGGCTATTTTGAAATCAAAAAGGGGTTTACCGCTGATGGACAGAATACACCAAATCTGAAAGTGGATAAGAAGATAGGTTTCATTGCGGGTACTGCAGTGACCAGCTCGCTGGACTCAACGGAGAATACCGGTATGACTATCGTCTCAGAAGGTGATACTGCGGGAGGTACAGGCGTACCTGCTCTCTGTCCATGGGCGCAAGGCGCTTGCATACCGCCAACCAATGAGCTTGTGGCGGCTGGCAGTCAATTGAAGGATGTGACACTGGTGAACTCACATACTATAACCACAGTACAGACGACTGAATCACCGCAGCTGCATCATGAGATAACCGCTGGCGGTCCAACAGTTGAGGGCGGCAATATGACCGCAGGTATGGGTACCGTAGCCGCGGGCATGAAAGTCAGTACGATGGAAGGTTTGAACTGTAACAGCACTCATCCGCTCGCATCCAGATTGACCTACAGTGAGCTGTCAAGAGCAACAGGTATGTGGGACTTCTATAAGTCAATGACATACACAGCGCAGATTCCAGCGATTAACCTACCCAGTCAGTATCCAATATTCCCCTGGCCATAGAAGCTAAGAGCCACGGGGAGACAACAACAGCGACAATATTTTTATAGATAAGGGGGTGTTTTGTTTTTGTACTCCCCCAATTTTATTTTTTGAGAGGAGTGAGAGATGTGAGGTGACAACTAATGAGTGAAATAGTAAGAGATATGATACTGGCAGGCTGTGTGGCTTTGTTGCTGATGATGATAATGCCATACGGTGCATTTGCACAGCAGGGTGTCTGGACTGTACCTCAGCCTGAGCGGATGTGGGCGGTAACAGATATTCAGCATATTGGTCCGTTGAGCATTAATCGTGATTATTCGCATTCATATTCCGCAGATGGAGCAATAGAAGAACGGACACATTCGTTCAATGCGAATGTATCTGCTGGCAATGCCAAGACACGGATATTTGATGTGTTCAGCGTTGCGCCAACCACGCGTGGCAGTCGGCTCTTTGTGGATACCATCATCGGGTATAACCCACCGAATATGAACACATCTGCGCCGCGGGCGCCGCGGCTGATAGGCAGCGAAAGCACATACATTGGTGACTCATATAATGGTAATAGCGAGCTATGTGCACCTGCGGTAAGGGTTTGTGGCGTTATGGGTTCACAATTCGACCTGAAACGCGGTGTGGTTCATTCCACTACGAGCACAAATACGCCCATGTCACTTGCCAGTTATGACTTTTCATCAACAGGAGAAGGAACTGTAAGTACAGGGTTTACTGTTGTTTCTGGCTCGGGCGATGCCCAGACCAGTTATAGCCAGAGGATTAAAGTAGAGGGTGAATTTGAGCGAGTGGACTATTCTGCCAGTTTCAACCCTCAGTAACCCTCAAAATCGGGATTCGGGTCTTTATGATTGATTGAATAGATGGAGATGACGTGAAAATGAGTGAAACGAGGAAAAGAAGAAGAAGGGACATCGTGGTAATGGCGGCTTGTATCTTATTTATAATGTTATCATTGGCGACCATCTCCATCGGTGTTGCTACTAGAGATGGGATGAATCCCTTTCCGTCGAACGGCGGGTCCACTCAGCCGGTGTCTGCAATACCGCCATCAGAAGACCCTTTCCTGATTAAGACCTCTACTGATATCACATGCTCCGGGTCGGTTACGGAGAGCGTATCATTCGACTGGGCATATACAAATAAGAACCTCAGTGATAATACTCTCACAAATGATGAACGCGTAGCGCAGATACGATATGATGAGCATACGTCTGCGATTGGTGGCTACACGGAGTTCTCAAAGGATTTTACCGCTGATGGGCTGAATGTACCGAATCTCCATGTGGATAAGAAGGTAGGATTCATCGCAAATCAATCAATGACCGGTGGATTGGATTCCACAGAAGATGCTGGAATTTTTATAATGAGTGAGGGTATAACAGGCGGAGGATCCGGAACAGGCGGTCTTTGTATATGGGCTCAGCACGCTTGTGTACCACCATCCTGCGAGATTGCGGTCGCGGGCAGTCAATTGAAGGATGTAACACGGGTTAATTCGTATACTATAACCTCGGTGCAGACGAGCGAGTCCCCGCGGTTGCACCATGAGATAACCGCGAAGGGGGCGATGATGGGAGATAACCGGACTTACGGCGCTGGTATTGGTACTGGTACTGTATCTGCGGGTATGAAGGTAGATGTAAGGGAAGGTAATAACTGTAACAATACGGTACACCCTCTTGGCTCAAGATTGCGATATACCACCATCAGTACAGCGACAGGACGATGGAATTCCTTTGGAAAGTCCATGACTTATACATCTGCGATTCCTGCGCTTCAGATACCCGGTCAGTACCCACTATTCCCGTGGTATTAATTTACAATTTACATAATTCACCCATATCCACTCTACACTACACCACACCACGCAAGTAGCAAGTCAGGTTTTGTCTGCTTTTTATACTCACACTTTTATTATGTTAACTTAACTCATGAAGCGAGCAATGCGTGGGAGAGAAGGGGCAGTGTCAGTAGTGGGAGTAACTGTGTTGTGTGTATCAGTCATCATGTTCATGGTCATGTTCGTGATGCCAACAAATGCCACGCTTTCCTCTGTTGTTATTACTGCTGTTAAGCCCTCAGTCCTTCATCCCGGTGAGACCACCGAAGTGACTTTGATAGTGAAGAATAATGGGGTGCGAGATGCTAGGGATGTGAGAATAGAGTTCAAAGTTTCAGACCGCCAGAACGTCTCCATTGTGGGTTCCACCGTTGTTCAAATCCCATCATTAGATTCGTGGAGCGAGAGGAGGGCGAAGATAAAGGTTCATGTAGAGGAGGGTGTTCATGAGGGCGTTTATACTATCCCGGTAACATATTCATGGAAGGAGTGTTATAATGATCAGAACTGGGGTTATATATGCCTGCCGAATACCTACGTTTATGACCCCAAAGCCGGGATGGGATTCCAGATTAATGAGCCTGTATCTGAACTCACCTTCATCGTGAAGGGGACACCGAAATTGAGTTTTGGTGAGGTGTACACAGAGCCAGCGCATATAAGACCGGGCGATGAAAGGGTCAAGATAACGGCGGTGATATGGAATATCGGGAATGCTGATGCGAAGGACATCGAGGTGAGATTGGGGTGCAAAGATCAGTTTAAGGCTTCGTGGTCTGATGCTGACCGTGCATATAGAGCGAGGTTGAATACTGGAATAGGATTCTCTGCCGTTTTCTATGCTGATATCTCGGAGAATGTGGAACCAGGCGTGTACATGCTCCCGCTGGTGATCTCTTATAGCGGTATGGATAACAGGGGTTATAAAGGAGAGAAGGAGATACAACTGAGAGTTGAGGGCAAGCCGGAACTTGCACTCGCATCTTACACTACGGAGCCGGGGAAGATAACTGCGGGAGACCATGTCAGGCTGCGTCTGAGGATAGAGAATGTAGGTACCGAAGAGGCGAGAGCAGTACGCGTTCAGCCGCGGGCGCCATTCAAGTTCGATATGGATAGCTTTTATGTGGGCGATTTGGGGGTAAAGGAAGCGAGAGATGCCATCTTGGGGTTCATTGTAGATGCAAAAACCTCGCCAGGGGTATATCAGCAGGCTCTGGAACTGAAGTGCATTAGCAGGGACAATGATACGTACTCATCGGTGGAGCATATTCCATTGGAGGTCCTCCCTGTGCCTATGAATGCGAGCCACATGGCTAACATGACCAATACTTCAGCAGAGACTCACTCGACTCAGTCACCCATGGTATCAGGCTTTTATGCTCTCATGGCTATCATTGGACTCTTGTCTGCATCATTTATATTAAAAGAGAGAAGGTCCCGATGAAGAAGAATACAAGCCCGAGAGCAGCCATAACAGCAGTAATAGCTAACATCGCTGATTTATATCTCCGCTCGGATAGGAATCTCTTACCCCTTGAGAATGAATATGACACAAAGGAATACCATGCGAAATCGGATAGGAAATGTCCTATGACCACAAAAAGGACACCATTCCAGATTGGCGATTGCATACCGGTTATTAATGTCGCCCATCCTATGGTCATCCACCAGGGTATGAACGAGGGATTAAAAGCAGTGAGCAGGAACCCACCAAGAATTGAACCCCCATACCGGTAGCGGTAGCTTCTGGTCGCCTTAATCCTGTATGGTGATGGCGTCAATGCCTCCCGGAGGATATAAGAAGCCATCAAAATCAGGGTAATACCACCGATCAGATAGATAAAGGCTTTAAATTTGATGAAATAATCCGTCAACCTGAGCCCCAGGAAGAGCAGTACCAGAATCGTCGGTGATTCCACAGAGATATGTCCGAGCACAGTGAAGGGTCCTGATAGAACCCCCTTCTTCATGCTCTCTGATAGCACAAATATGAAGAAGGGACCGGGTAGCACCGCACCACTTAGCCCGGTCAGGAATCCCAGCGCAACCAGAGAGGCACCGATGAGAAGGTCCATAGTTTGAAAAGTTATATAGTATGTATAATTATTAATTAGAAGGGCTCGTAGCTCAGTGGAAGAGTGCCTCCTTCGCGAGGAGGAAGCCACGGGTTCAAATCCCGTCGAGTCCATAGTATTGGTATAGTATAGGAAGGTGATAGGAATGCAGATGATGCCACAGATGGGCTATGACAGGGCGATAACAGTGTTCAGCCCTGATGGAAGGTTGTTTCAGGTAGAATACGCGCGAGAAGCAGTGAAGAGAGGTACCACCGCAGTGGGGTTGAAGGCAAAAGATGGTGTTGTCCTCCTGGTGGACAAGAGATTGACTTCGCGACTGCTGGAGGGCGGGTCCGTGGAGAAGATATTTCAGATAGATGAGCATATAGGTGCAGCTACTTCGGGACTGGTCGCAGATGCACGGATATTGATAGATAAAGGCAGAGTAGAGGCGCAGATAAACAAGATTGTCTATGATGAGCCAATAGATGTACAAACACTTGCGAAGAGGATATGTGATTTCAAACAGGCATATACACAGATCGGGGGACTCAGACCTTTTGGCACCGCGTTATTGATAGGGGGCGTATATAACGGGGGGAACTATCTCATCGAAACCGATCCAAGCGGTGCTTTACTGGAGTATAAAGCGACTGCGATAGGTTCCGGTAGGACTATCGTGACAGAGATGCTGGAGGAGGTGTATGATGAGAACATCACGCTTGAAGATGCCATCATACTCGGTCTGGAGACTTTATACAAGGTAACGGAAGGTAAGATAGATAGGACAACAGTGGATGTGGGTCTTGCGGAATTGGAGAAGAAGCGGTTCAGAATTATGAGTTCCGATGAATTAGAGCCGTATATAAAGAAGGTAAAGAAGAAGAACGAGAAGAATACGAAGAATAAAGCATAAAGAAGATAAGGGGAAATAGTAGAGATGGTGAGTTTGGACAAGGCGGTGATAGCGAGGTATAAGCACGGCAAGAAGCTTTTTGAGGTCCTTGTTGACCCCGAGAAGGTGGACTCTGTCAGGAGTGGATCAGAAATGGATATGGAAGGAGTGTTAGCAGTGGAGTCGGTATTTGAGGATGCTTCAAAAGGTGAGAAAGCCACAGATAGTGACCTGAAAAAGGTATTCTCCACAACTGACGTGAACGAGATAGCGAAGAAGATAATAAAAGAGGGAGAAGTGCAGCTGACTACCGAACAGAGACGAAGAAGGGTGGAAGAGAAGCGGAGGCTGGTAATAGACCGTATCGCTCGCATATCCATAAATCCACAGACCAACACCCCTCACCCTCCTTCCAGGATAGAGATAGCAATGAGGGAGGCAAAGGTACACGTTGATCCGTTCAAGAGTGTAGATGAGCTGGTAAATGAAACACTGAAGCAGATAAGGGCGATAATACCGATAAAGATAGAGGAAAAAGAGATAGCAGTGAAGATACCACCCGCATATACGGGCAGAGTCTATGAGCTAAAGAAGAAATATCGCGTGGTAAAGGAGGGCTGGCAGGATGATGGCTCCTTCATAGCGCTACTGCGAGTCCCTGCGGGTATGAAGGATGAAGTACTCTCGTTCCTGGGCGCAATAACGAGAGGAGAAGTTGAGACGCGGATTGTAAAGTGATGAAAAGGATGTATAAAGTGGTAATTCCGGGTGATTTCATCTCAGAGGACGTGAACCGCGCAGGAGAAGGGACGTATATCGAGGAAGGTAAAGTTTATGCAATGAGATATGGCGTGGTGGACGAGAAGGATGAGATAAAAGTGGTGCCTTTTGTTGGTAAATATCAACCTGCGAAAGGCGATGTGGTAATAGGCAGGATAACGGAGATCTCTTTTCCCTACTGGATTGTTGATATCGCTTCACCCTACGAGGCACGACTGCACATGTCGGAGGTCACGTCGGGCGGTAAGAAGAGAGTTGAATTCGGCTCCATGCATACATATCTCGATATTGATGATTTGATCGTTGCGAAAGTAACGAATACGGATGCGATGATGAGGATAGACCTGGGATTGATGGAGGATTTCCAGCTGGGCGGTGACGGGCGGTTGATAACAATACCATACACCAAAGTGCCACGGATTATAGGCAGGAAAGGCTCAATGATAAGGATGTTGAAAGAGAAATGTAATTGTTTCATATTTGTTGCTAAGAATGGTCGTATCTGGATAAGGGGTAAGGAGGAGGATATGAACCTTGCTTCTGAGGTGATATTGATGATTGCAAATGAAGCCCATACATCTGGTTTAACGGATAGAGTGGCAGATTTCCTTGATTCTTATCGCAGTAAAATGGTTAGAATGGATAATAAAGGGCTAAAAAGATGAAAGAGGAAGGTATAGAACTTATAAAAGATGGTAAGAGACTGGATGGCAGGGGTTTTGACGAACTCAGACCGATAAAGATAGAGGTAGGAGTCCTGAAGAGAGCGGATGGTTCCTGTTATTTTGAATTGGGCGATAACAAGGTGATTGCTGCGGTGTATGGACCGAGGGAGATGCATCCGCGACATGCTCAGGATGCGAAGATGGCTGTGCTCAAATACAGGTACAACATGGCGCCCTTCTCTGTTGATGAGAGGAAGAGACCGGGGCCTGATAGAAGGAGTGTGGAGATATCCAAGGTGAGTAGAGAGGCACTGGAACCAGTAATCATAAAGGAGTTTTACCCGAAGACCGAGATAGATGTGTATGTAGAGATACTACAATCAGATGCAGGCACGAGAACCGCGGGAATAAATGCCGCTTCAGTCGCACTCGCAGACGCGGGAATACCAATGAAAGACCTCGTATCCTCGGTTGCCGTGGGTAAGATAGATGGAGAGGTTGTACTCGATTTGAATGCAGTAGAGGACAATTATGGTGAAGCTGACATGCCAATAGCAATGATTGCCCGGCGAAATACGATTACTGCGCTTCAGATGGACGGTCGTATGACGAAGGATGAATTTGAGAAGGGCTTAAAGCTCGCAATGAACGCCTGCCAGCAGATATATGAATTACAACGGACGGCGTTGATAGAGCGATACAGTGAGATGTGAAAGGAGGGATAAGAGAAGATGGGACTTGAGATTATGGATGATGTAAGGAGAGATTACATATACAATCTTGTGAGGAGAGGTAAGCGTGAAGATGGCAGGGGTTTCCAGGATTACAGGGAGATAAAGGTGGAGAAAGGTATAATAAAGAAGGCAGAAGGTTCTGCACGTGTGAAGATAGGGAACACTGAGGTTCTGGTGGGTGTAAAGCTTGAGCCGGGAGAGCCTTTCCCTGATTCACCCGATAAAGGCGTGATAATAACAAATGCAGAGCTTGTTCCATTAGCATCGCCCGAATTCGAACCCGGACCACCAAATGAGGACAGTGTGCAACTGGCGAGGGTGGTAGACCGGGGGATTCGAGGCTCCGAGGCAATTGACCTCAGCAAGCTGTGTATAGAAGAAGGTGAGAAGGTCTGGATCGTCTTCATTGACATACATGTGCTGGACAATGACGGTAATTTAGTTGATGCCGCGGCACTTGGTGCCATCGCCTCCCTCCTGAATCTACGTATGCCAGCTGAGAGATATGGCTTGAGTGGTGAGGGCGAAGAGATGATACCGCTACAGGATAAACCGGTAGCTGTGACGATGGTGGATATAGGGGGTGAAATTCTGGTAGACCCGAATTATAACGAGGAGAAGGCAGCTGTAAGCGGGCTGACGGTGATTTCCAATACAGATGGTACCATATCAGGGATGCAGAAGTATGGTAGAGAGGGACTGAAAGAGGAGAAAGTATCAGAGATGGTGGAGATGGGGATAGAGAAGGCAGACGAGTTAAGGCAAAGGTTCCTTTGAAACCCTATGTATGCTGGAAAAGTTTAATTTATCAGAATTCATGTCTATTATTGATAAGAATGTTAGCGCCCGACAATTACGTGGTGAAGGAGTACTTCAGGAAGATGATAGGGGAGGAGGGGCTGAAGATAATAATGAACGTTCCGGAGGGCGAGATAACAGACGAGGAGATTGCAAGGCTGAGCGATACAAAGCTCACTCAGGTCAGGAAGATTTTATATACCCTATATGAGAACAGGATAGCAGAATACAGGACTGAGCGAGATGATAACAGTGGCTGGGTGACCTATCTGTGGCGCTTTAATTACGGTAATGTCAGGAGGATAATGGAGGAAGAGGCGGATAAGAAGTTGAAAGACCTCAGGAGCAGGCTGGATGAGGAGAAAAGGGGTGTATTTTATCAGTGTAAATGCCAGCGTATCCTGTTTGAGGATGCAGCAGCAAGGGATTTCTGGTGTGATGAATGCGGTTCGAAGTTTGAATACGTTGATAATAGAGAATTGATAAGCGAGTTAGAGGACGAGATAGAGAAGATAGAGAAGTGGAAGAAGCAGATAAGAGGAGATTAAGAAGTGAGTGTGTAAAGTTACTGAGGGCAGCAGGGTGTGAAGAAGCGGTTATCAAGCATTGTATCGCGGTTGCTGAGCTTGCATTGGAGATAGCAGCGGCGAATAAAAATAGAAATAAAAATAAAAACATTGATGAGGAGTTGATCTTTACCGGTGCTCTACTTCACGATATGGGCAGGGCTCGTTCTCATGGTGTGGAACACGGCTTTTTGGGTGGTGAGCTGGCGAAAGCCTCGGGATTGGATGACCGGCTGGTGAAGATAATTCAAAGGCATGTGGGTGCTGGTATAACTGCGGAAGAGGCTAAGCAATTGGGATTACCTCCGATATCTCTCATGCCGGAGACGATAGAAGAGAAGATAGTAGCGTATGCAGACTGCCTGATAGAAGGTACGAGAAGGACAAGTGTAGAATACGCAATATCGAATTTAAAGAAGAAATTAGGGGCGAGACATCCAGCAGTGGAGAGGTTGAAGAAGCTGCACGAGGAAGTGATGGGGACCTCAACCGCGTTTTGAGTTATCTCTCCAGTGCTGCTGCTCTTCGCTCATCCTTCAGGTCTAATTTCGTTATCATCACATTGGAAGGGTGTATAGGACGAGGTACTTCTGACAGGTCTGCCCTCGCAATAACAACGCCTTCCACTGTTATACGCTCCCTCTTGAGATCTACCGACCTCACTTTGCCCTCTGCACCTCTATCATCTCCCCTTAATATCCTCACAGTATCGCCCTTCCGCACCGGGAAACTCCTTCTGTTGTACTTCTCGCGCAGTTCTCTGGAGAGCGGCGCACTCATGAACTTATGCCGCAAATGTAGAGGCGCTTTAAACCTCGCTTTCCTCTGTTTCCTTGGCTGTTTTGATCTTACCTTTTTCATCACCATCACCTCAAACAATCCCGACTTTCTCCTTTATCTTATTAAGGGTCATTTTTATCTCGAGAATCTCCGATTTAAGCCATTTTACATCCTCTTCAAACCTTTCTTTAATAACATTCCTGACTTTCTCGCTCTCTTCCCGTAGCACATTCATCATCATATCCTGTTTATCAAGCATCTGGTCCTGTTTCTTTAACATCTGGTCCTGCTTATCGAGCATCTGGTCTTGCTTATTTAGCATCACCAAGCCAATCTGGACCATCTTTGCTAATTGCGAGACCATGAAAGACTGCCTGAAAGAATCAATGCTTCTTACCTCTTCAGTATATTCTTCAACCACAACATCATGAACAGAAGCTTCAGGTGGATAATTCGAGCGTATAAAATCCACAAAACTATTAATCTTGTCTCTGGGACCCCGAACGAGAACAATCAATTGCTGTTCACCGTTTACAAGCGCATTTCTTGCATCAAAATAATCAATAAGCAGGCTCTCTGCCTCTGTTAGCAGGAATAGCCTGTAACCTACATCATGAACTTTACCTTTTATCGTTATCTTCTTCGCTTCCTTCATTTCATGCTTCCTCTGTACACTTACAACATCTTGATTATAGACCTCTTCAAATATAAAAGAGATGTATGATGTTGTTGTGGTAGGAGCAGGACCTTCAGGCTGTATGGCAGCGAAATATGCAGCTAAGAGTGGAGTATCCACGTTAATCATCGAGAAGGACCCGGAGATAGGCATACCAGTCCGTTGCGCAGGACTGATAAGTAAGAGAGCAGTAGAGGAGAGCGAACTGAAGGGAGTCAGGAACTTCATAAGGAACAGGCTGAAAGGAGCGATTATCCACTCACCTAATTATGACATGCAGTTAGAAGCGCGGGAGAGTGCTTACGCAATAAGGAGGGACCTCTTTGATAGGGCACTTGCGAAAGAAGCAATGAACAGTGGCGCAGAGATAATCACGGGATGTAAAGTGGTGGGAATAAGGATGTCAGAAGGAGAGCTGAGGATACATGTGGATACATCAAATGGGAAAAAGGATGAGATAGGAGCAAAGGTGGTGATAGGGGCTGATGGCGTTAGGGCTGGAGTTGCACGAATGGCAGGTATGAAGATCATGAGGAACTTACTAAGTTGCGTACAGGTAGAGGGGAGTTATGATTCAGAAGGCGCTTATGCTGAGGTCTTCGTTGGCAGAGAGATAGCGCCCGGATTCTTCGCATGGGCTATTCCACTGGACGATCGAATAGCTCGAATTGGACTCTGCATAGATAAGAGGTACTCATCACCACACACAACACCTCTTGCATTTTTAAAACGGTTCATGCTTCATGAGCCCCGTATGGCGAAGAGGTATCGAGGCACATATTTTAGTTACACTGGTGGTGCAATACCCATAGCTGCTGGTTTGAAACGCCAGAAGACAGTGAAGATGAAGATGATGAAGGACGGAGGTGTAGGCATTTTACTTGTTGGTGATGCTGCTGCACAGGTAAAGCCGATCACAGGCGGCGGAGTCTACTATGGACTGAGATGTGGCAAGATAGCAGGTGAGGTAGCAGCGGAAGCAGCTTCAACTGGCGATATGCAGGTATTGAAGCATTATGACAGACGATGGCGTAGAGAAATAGGGAAGGAGATAGCTTTTGGTATATGGGTTCATAGATTGAGGTGCGTGTTAGGGGATGATGACCTCGATAGGATATTCCGTGCATTGGGGCGAGAGCGGCGGCGTGTAGAGGAGAAAGGAGATATGGATTACCCTTCACTCATATTGAGAGAATTTATAAAGGAGCCCGAATTTATCAAATTAGCGGTGAAGAATATCATAAGGTATATGTATATATATGGCAGGAGGGGTAAATATTAGGGTAACGGTGAAGAGTAATGGCAAGGATATATGCAAGGCGGCGCGGCAAGGCGGGTTCTAAGAGACCTCCAACTTCAACGGCACCTGGATGGGTGGATGTGAGTGCAGAGGAAGTGGAGAAGAAAGTGATTGAGTTGTATAACAGGGGTCTCTCAACGAGTGAGATCGGGATAGTACTTCGGGATGGACATGGTGTACCCAGAGTGCCGCAGGTGGTGGGTAAGAAGATAACAGAGATATTGAGAGAGAGGAATCTCGCACCGGAGATACCGGAAGACCTCCAGAATTTGATGCGCCGAGCGCTCAGGATAAGGAAGCATCTTGAGGTGAATAAGAAAGATGTGCATAACAGGAGGGCGTTGCAGTTGACAGAATCGAAGATAAGAAGACTTGTGAAGTATTATGTAAGGGAGAAAGTATTGCCTGGCGATTGGAAATACAAGCCAGAAAGTGCCGAATTTGTCCTGAGGAGGTGAATATAAAGAAGAGATGAATGCATATTTAGAGCTATTGGTTGGAGTTTTACTGGCAGTAGTGGGAATAGCAATGCTGGCAGTGCCACAGTTGTCCATCTTCCGGGAGAGTGTGAAAACCGTGATACTGGGAGTAATTCCCATTGTTGTACTGTTAGCCGCTGCGGTATTCTTGATGATAGGTGTGAGTGACGTAAGAGAGAAGGGAGAGGAGGAAGAACTGGAGAGTGAAACGGAGAAAGGAAAGGGTGAATAGTGGTGGGTACGATTAAGCCGACATATATAAAGAAGCTATCAAGGCAATTGTTGCAGGAGATACACGCATTTACTGACGATTTCGAGCGAAATAAGAAGATAGTAGAGGAGTACACGAATATAAAGAGTAAAGAAGTGCGAAATAGAGTAGCGGGATATATAACACATAAGAAGAAGGGAGGGTTGAAATGTTAAAGATAGAGGGGGTATATCCGGCGCTTATAACGCCTTTTACGAAGGATGATGAAGTAGACGCAGCGGGTTTGAAGCGGATGGTGGAGTATGTAGAGGAAGGAGGGGTTGCAGGGATAGTTCCCTGTGGCACGACAGGGGAGTCTGCAACGCTTTCACACGATGAGCATAAGCGTGTTATAGATATAGTGGTGGCGAATGCAAAGGTACCTGTGATAGCAGGCACAGGCTCGAACAACACGAAGGAGGCTGTTGACCTGACGAGATATGCAGCAGACGCAGGTGCTGAGGCTTGCTTACTTATTACACCTTATTACAACAAGCCGAATGTGAGGGGTTTAAAGGAGCATTTCAGGCAGATTGGCGATTCTGCTGAGATACCTTTGATTCTTTATAACATACCCTCCAGAACCGGGTTGAACATGAGCGCAGAGACGATAGTGGAGATAGCGGCGGAAGTTGAGAGTGTAAAGGGAGTGAAGGAAGCTTCGGGTAATTTAAAACAGGTGGGTGCGATTATAAGATTAGCGAAGGAGCGTGGTCTGGACTTCACCGTGGTTGCAGGTGACGATTTCCTCACGCTCCCGATAATGAGCCTTGGCGGTAGGGGCGTGATCTCAGTGGCAGCGAATATAGCACCGCAGCCAATGAGCGAGATGGTGAATGCAATGTTGAGCGGAGATATAGAGAAGGCGAAAGAGATCAACCTCAGATTGTTTCCGCTGTTTGAGGCGATGTTTCTTGAGACGAATCCGATACCGGTGAAGCGTGCGGCGGAGCTGATGGGGTTGCCGGCAGGGCACGTGAGGCTACCACTGGGCGGACTGAGCGAAGAAAACGAGCAGAAGTTGAGGCAGGTGCTTCATGAGCTGGATATGATATAGGCTATAAGCATAGATTGTATTTTATACATCGCTCTTATTATTATTCTATTGTAAAAGAAAAAAGGAGGGAGAAGTTATGGCACAGGCGAAATATGGTGATACCGTTAAGGTTCACTACACGGGCAAATTGGATGATGGCACGGTATTTGATGCCTCAGTAAATGGCGATCCGCTTCAATTTACGATAGGTAGCGGGCAGATAATACCGGGTTTTGAGCAGGCAGTAGTGGGAATGAATCCAGGAGAGTCGAAGACGGTTAAGATACCTGCTGAGGATGCATACGGGCAGCGGCGCGAGGACCTTGTACTGGAGATAGAGAAATCTCAATTACCGGAAGGTTTGAAACCAGAAGTTGGGCTGCAGTTACAAAGCCGACAGCCAGATGGCAGGATAATCGTGCTTACAATAGCAGATATATCAGAATCCCACGTCACCCTGGATGCAAACCATCCTCTGGCTGGCAAAGACCTGACTTTTGACATCCAGCTCATAGAGATCATCTGATCTGAGTTGGGTTGGGTTAGTTGAATGAGTTAATAAATAATGGAGGTTAAACCCTCCTTTTTATTATTTTATTTTATATTTTATTTATTCTTATTTTAGATCCTGGCGATCAGAGCTTGAATCTCTGGTGTGGAACAGACATCTACCGGCTTATTCTCTGTTAGATTGCAGATGAGTGCGGTCAGTATCTTCGCTTCCTGCTCCTTACCCTGGTTCTCTCCTGAGCCAATCCGATAATAGCGGCAGCCTAATACAATGGTTGGCACGCCACCAGTGCTATATCTCGCAAATATGCCCCTGTCCGCAGTGAAATTGTTCATATTATCATGGAACGATATGAAGTCCTTAAACTTCGATGCCACATCTGCTATCACCGGATGTTCCCACTTGCAATGCGAGCACCCATCGGAGCCGAAGAAATAAATAGCTGGTTTACCATCATCTTCACATACCTCATCACCACTAACGATGAAATTCCCTATTGTCTGCCGCCTGGACTGGGTAGCCGCTTCCTTTGTCTGTTTGGATCTGGATTCCACTTCCTCTATATCAATACCCTGAGGGAATAGTATCTTACCATCCTTCGTCAGATATGTCATTATCGTCCATGAGATTCCCCTTGCTGACATATTAACAGCGATTTTATACAGGTCCGCATCCTCTGCCTCTGTTACGTTTATCAATGTAGCATTTACACCCGGAGGAAGTCCACCGTAATTGGATATGAAATCAATCGTCTTTGCTCCCGCTGCTTCAGGCGTTATTGTATTTGCGTTTGTATGTGTGTTTGTGTTCAAAGCACTGAAACTGAGCACCTGCTGCGGCAGTACAAATGCTCCCACTGCGCACCCTACTATCACTCCTATCACCAACCCAATGATCAGAACGCCAACTGCTTTCATCTCCATTCCATTCTCCTCTCCTTATTTTTCATAATCTGCTTTATATAAAAAGTGATGATAAAGTTCTCATATAACTTCGAGTTAGAGCGGATAGTGGAGCAGATAAAAGCGAAGAATGCGAAGAGTGTTGGTATCCAGCTTCCCGAGGGTGTCAGACCCGTGGCAACCGAGCTCGCCGATGCTATCGCCGCTAAAACAGGTGCGGAAGTGATAATCTCCGGTAACTCGTGCTATGGTGCCTGTGACATTGACGATAAGCTGCTGAGGATTGTTGATATACTGTTCCATTTCGGGCATACTGAATACTCAGGCTTAGGTAGTCATTCCCTGCTCAGTGAGTGCGAGAAGGTGTGTTTCATAGAGCTGAGAAGTGAGGTTGATGTGAAACCCGTGGTGAAGACGGCAGTAACGGAGCTGAAAGGCGAGACCGTGTGTGTAGTGAGTACAGTGCAGCATATACACATGTTGAAAGAAGCGATATCCGCACTTGCACAGCACGGAAAGAATGCCATAACCGGGAAGTCACCTATGCTGCAGTATGCGGGACAGGTGCTGGGCTGCGATTTCTCAGCTGCGAAAGTGCCATGCGATGAGATTCTCTTCATAGGTTCTGGCAGTTTCCATCCCGCGGGGCTCGCTTTATACACAGGCAGGAGAGTGGTTGCTGCCGACCCTTTCACGAACCAGTTGATGATATTCCAAGGAGAAGAAGAGCGTAAGAAGCGGTATCTCGCAGTTGCTCGAGCGCTGGATGCAACCACATTTGGGATTATCATAGGCATGAAGAGCGGTCAGTGCAATCTAAGGGAGGCGAGGAGACTGAAGGAGAATGCAATGCAGAGAGGGCTGAATGCGTATCTGATAGCGATGGATGAGATAACAGAGGCGAGATTGCTCGCCTATAAATATGAAGTGGATGCTTTTGTGAATACCGCATGTCCTCGATTGACGGAGGACTTTATTCAGGGGAAGATGCTCTTACTCTCAGCTCGTGAGTTCGAGGTCATAATCGGGCAACGGAACTGGGAAGAGATGTTCAATCGGTGAAATACCTGGCATCAGAGACAGCGTTCGGCATCACCACCTTTAACCAGCTGGTGCTGTTCCCTTTTATTGCGGGATAAATGCGAGCCCTGATTGTCATCTGCTCATCGGGGTCAAATGTGCGGGGGTTTACCAAATCTGGTGTAATATCCACTACTGTCCACTCGTTGTCAGCCGGGTCAATGGTGTCATTGTATGCTAATCTCCTATGGATGGTGGCATTTCCCACCGAGGGCGCATAAAATACGAAGACATCAATGTGCTCGAAATCTGTTCTCAATACCTTCGTTGCACCTGTGTTATTCACCTTCACATCTATCAGACTGCGATTATCACTATCAGTATTCGTCACCGATATATTCTCTATCTCTATCCCTGTTCTCATCTGGTTGTTATGCACCTCACTGAGTTCCTTGAACGAGTTCATCAGGGTATCCATACTGAAGATAGTGCCGGTAATGAGCAGATAAGAGGAGAGTGCGACAATGGCAACAAACGCGAAACTCGCGAATACGGTTCCGAAGCCCATTTTCAAATCGAGAACCTATCCTCATCTGATATCCCGTTATACAGCACTATATGGATATAGTACTCGCCTGGTGTGAGTTCCTCACCGTTATTTATCGTTATGTTTATCGTCTCGCCTACATCCCATTTATCGTTATCATTGTTGTCGTTCTCAATGCGATAGTTCCAGCATGGTGATGATGCGGCTGTGCAGGCGGAATCAAAGGGTATGCGTCGGAAATTATTAAGCTCACCGAAGAATAGATCGCTCTTGTCTATCTGTGGTATCGCTCTGCTGCCGGTATTTTTCACCCATATATACGCATATGAAGAATTATTCGCTTCCGCAATGATCTCACAACCGGTCTGTATTCGCTCAGTGAGTAGCTGATTTGTGGAGACCATAGAGGAGGTAGCGCGATTCACGGCAGGGTAGACCGCACTCACGAGCATGGTAGCACAGATTACACATGCGATGGTGATAATCGAGACGGTAATCACACTTTCAGCCATTTTTCAAGCTCCTCCTCCGAGAGCATGAGTGGCGCCTGCATTTGCGTCTCTCCGCTTACAATTCGGTCTAATTGATAAAGTACGAGAATACAATCCTTCATCTCCACCATCTCCTTCTCCTCTCCGGCATCCGGAAGGTCAGAGAGCGATTCAATTTTGTATATCATCTCCTTCACCTCCTTTGGTAAGCGTCCGGTTCGGTCGTATAGATCAATGATTTTGTTCAATTTCGTTTTGCCAATATGAGCGATTGAGTTGGCTGTCCAGCTCATCAACTGTGCGAGAGTGAGGATATCCACCTCCTTCTCCCCGGCTTCCTCGCGGTTGGTTGCAATTACCGCTATCTTCTTTATATTTTCCAGCTCCCTGTCTTCGCCCTGTTTCATAACCAGGGGAACAGCACTGACAGTTTCAGGGTTCTTCTCTTCTCCTTCTGACTCCTGAACTTTGACCTGTGGCTGTGGCATTTGCTCTCGTGCTGGTTCAGGCTGAGGTTCAGGTTGGGGTTGGGGTTGAAGTCCACTGAAGGGTGGTTCCTGGGGTTGGTGGGGTTTTTCATCAATAGGAGCTGGGGCTGGAGCTGGATTCACCGGTGGCTGTGGTTGTGGTTCAATAGAAGACTTGTTGATATCAGGATAAGAATAAGAACCTGTTACGGTTTCGGGAGAGGATTCGTTACCGTGATCATTGTCAGGCGGCTTGTTCACCCCCATTTCTGTTCCTGCTCCTGCTCCTTTTTCTTTCACACTCCCGTCCATCGTTTCAAGTTCGTGCTCAGAGACGAAGTCAATATTATCGAGATTCTTCTTACGCATTTGTTCGATATTGGCAAAAGGGTTCTCAAGGTTGTTCATCGTCTCCCGAAGGTCAATGAGAACCTTCTTTATCTCGGTCTTTATCAGTTTCACTTCGCCTTCCAGTGAGTTTATTCGTTCTATAAGTTCCATCTCCGTTGAGAAAAGAATAAAAAATAAAAAGGGAAAAAGGAAAAAACTATTTCAGGTTATTTCAGGTTCATCACCTCGTATATTGCTGGTGGTACACTGCGATCAATTCCAAGGGTGGAGCCTTCTGGCGGTTTCACTTCGATTGTGAAGTCGGTATTTGGGTCAAGGTCGGGAATATCTGCTTTTATACACACCTTCTCGCACTTCTCCAGCAGGTTGTCTGCCGGTGACTCCAGTGGATCAATCCAAGAAAATGTCCATTCGTTCTCACTGATACTCGTCAAAGAGTTATCATGTGCTGTATAGTTCTTCGTAAGTACTATATGCTTCTCGCTCGTGGTGAATGTCACTATCGTCTTGTTTATATTCACAGGATTCTTACCTGCTGTGAGTCGCAGATAGAATGTCACGTTATCCAGTTTGCTTTCAGCGGTGTTGCCATAGCCGATAACGTCGCCTGCGAGTTCCACCGAAGAAGTAGCCTGTGTGACACCCGTATGAACAGTGGACTTGGCAGTCTGTGTGGTGAAGAAACCCGCATTCAGCACCACATACGAGAACACTGCCGCCACTACAACGAATGCGGTGAGCACAATCGCTGCTTCCAGACCCGTGAATGCACGTTCGTCTTTCCTTAAGGAACTTCTTTTTGCCATCATTTTCTTATTTCTTCCTCAATCAATACAGTATCATCGTCTTGTCTATCTGTCCGGGCGCCTTCTTTGTTATCTCTATCACTGCTCCTGTTGAGGGTTTCAACTCGATGGAGAACGGTCTGCCTGCAGTGACTCCATAGTCTGGTAATCCAATGAGTACAATAACCTTCTCATCCGTCTCTAACAGGTTGTTATGCGTTGCACCGGGCGTATCTGCCGTCCAGTATGTCCAGCTGCCCATCGTAAAATTGCCTTTGGATACATCACCTGTCTCATTGAGCGTACCGTTAGAGTGATATCCACTGTAGTTCGTTTTTGTATAGTTCAATTCGCCCACATGTGTGTCTTCATCGGTATAGGAGATGGTAAGTCTGTCCATGTCTATTGGACTCTGTCCCGCGGTCAGCGTGAGATACAGCTCCACGACCGTTAGGTTTGTGCTGTCAAGTGTATGATTATCCTCTGTGTCACTGGCGTTATAGTAATGTGTTCCACTGGGATTATACTTCCAGCCATGTGCAATGACATTACCTGCGAGCTCCATAGAGGATGTAACTTGCTGAACGCCGGTATGAACAACCTCTTTCGACTTCTCGGAAGTGAAGAACCCTGCATTCAACACCACATAACTGAAGACTGCCGCGACCACGATGAACGCGGTCAGCACGATTGCAGCTTCCAGACCCGTGAAACCTTTGTTATCCCTCACCAGCGACCTGGTTCTCTGATTCACTTCTTATTATTCACCTCCTAAGACTTTTTTAAGCAATTTAAGATTGTGAATGTAGCAGGAAGTCCCTTTCGTTTAATTCAAGTTTGATGTAGTATATTTGAAAAGAAAATGAGTGATCCGGGAATATTAATGCAATATATCCCTCAAGAGTTTTAAGTATTCACCATTAGCGCTAACGCTGCTTCTTTCAACTTCGTGGCTCGCCGTGAGCCAACACCAGGGATTCGTTTCAGCCGTGTCAGGTCTGCTCTTGCTACTTCTTCATGTGTTCTGAAGCCTGCGGAATACAGATTCCGTGCTATTACCCTGCCAACGCCCTTTATTTTGACCAAGTCCAGTAAATCCTGCCGGACACCATGTCTTATCCTATCTTCCAATTCGTTCAGTCTGGCATACACCGGTTCGAGACCGAGGTAACGCGCTATACGCGCAGCAGCATGACTCAGCCATTCCAGCACATAGAGGTTGGTATGCACCTCACCGGGATAAACGCCGAATTTCGACTTCAGTTCCTGATAGCTCAGCTCATCTATCCACGCATGTGCCACGATAGCGCTACCGAGTGCATACCTGGAGGCATATACCAGCTCAAGATTGTCAGTGAGGGTGGTTGCAATCGTGAGTGCTTCTTTCACCCTTAAAGGTGGCACTTCTTCACATCTGCATAGAAGCAGCAGAAGTTCGAAATCAGATAGCGTGGATTGCGATTTAGATTTGAAGCATGTTAGACCTTCTCTCAGGTCCAATGCGGAGTTTATGGAGAGATACAACCTGGAAGAGAGTTTGCCAAATTCCGTTGGTCTCAGTCTTATGTCCTCTTTATCTTTATCTATTCTTATGAGTCCTTCTGACTCCAAATCCAGTAATATCTCATTTAACTGTTCTTTAAATACCGCCACTTTTGCTCCTTCCTGATATGCATAGAATGTACTATCGAGGAACTGCTCTATCTGCTCTGCACTGCGTGCACCAGCAACGATGGTGGCGAGTATCTGTTCTCTCAGGCTATCCTGTGAGAATTGCGATTCTATTCGCTCAGGCTCCCCATTTATGTATATCTGCTCTATTTCACTCCGTTCCGCTTCGTCCCTCGCCACTATCAGTCCCAACCCGTAATCGTCATGTTCCGGTCTACCAGCGCGACCAAATACCTGCTTCACCCAGCATACAGGCATCGGCTCCGTTCCACGTCCGGGAGTGAAGAACTTATAATTCCTGATGAGTACCATTTTTGCCGGTAGCGACACACCCATAGCGAGTGTGGGCGTGCAGCATATCACCTTCAAGCGATGAGCGAGAAAAGCCTCTTCCAGTGCATGCCTCTGCTCCGGATGTAGCCATGAGTTGTGATAGGCAACCCCGTGCCTGACCATCTCACCGAGGTCATCAATGCCGATATCAACGCGTTCCGCGAGTTCGTCCAAAGAAGGGTCGCTATCCATAAGTTTTGCCAGCTTGCGTGCGAATGAAGCAGCTCCTCGCTTCGTGTTCACGAATACAAGAGCCTGAGAACCATTCTTCACCTCCTCCAGCACACGTTCCACTATTATACCATCATTCGGTGCAACGAAAACCTCCTCCTTTAATGGCACAGGTCGCCATTCGGATTTCACAACGTAAGCATGTAGCCAGTTAGCGAACTCATCTGCGTTTTGTATCGTTGCAGAGAGCGCAATGACCCGCGCAGAAGGATTGAAACTCAAGAATCGGGCTATAGCACCTTCCAATCTCGGTCCCCTCTTATCTTCTCCTATTACATGCACTTCATCCACCACAAGGACTGTGATACCTCTCATCCATGACGGTTTCAATCTCGTGAGTGAGTCGAACTTCTCCAATGTGAGTATTATGATATCATTCCCTGCGAGGTACCTTGAGGAACTTTCGTAATCGCCTGTTGATATACCAATCCTGAGGGTGATGGGGGAGTATTTATCTTTAAAACACCTGTATTTCTCGTACGCCAGTGCATTCAGGGGAACAACATAAAGGCACTTCCCCGATGCTGTTAGAACGGATTTCAACATCACCAGTTCCGCCAGCAGCGTTTTACCACTGGCTGTGGGCGTGGCAATGACGAAATTTTGCTCTGTTTCGAGTAGCCCCGCATTTATCGCATCCTCCTGTGGAGGATATAGCTCGATATCACCGATGGACGATATTAGCTCCAGCTCTTCATCTTTACAAATATCCAGATCCGATATCTTCATTATCCTATTCTGTTAGTGTTATTAAAGAGTGATTATATTTAACAGAGAGAGGGAGTGAAGGTAGATGGTACGGAAGCATAAGAAGCGGAAGAAAGGGAAAGTAAAAACTGCGGGCAGGTTCGGTGTGCGATATGGCAGGAAGATAAGGAAGATGGTGGCGAGTATCGAAGAGCAGACCAGAGCGGCACATAAATGCCCGCGGTGTGGAAGGAAATCAGTAAAGAGAGTGAGTACTGGCATCTGGCACTGTTCTAAATGTGGCTATACATTCACAGGTGGCACATATATACCTCAAACGCCGATGGGTATAGCGGTACAGAGGGCGATAAGGAGGGAAGTAGAGGGTGGCGCAGGGACAGGGATGATAGGAGGTGAATAGTGAATTAATGGCATATTACTGCCTGAGATGCAAGAGGGTTGTGGAGCTAAAAACAGACTATCAGGGAGTACGCTGCCCTTACTGCGGCTATCGAGCACTGAAGAAGGAGAGACCGGCAATGGTGGTGAAGAAGGTAAAAGCTGTCTGACAGGGATAGAATGGAGAAAGGGGATAGAGTTTGAGATGGAGGTGGAGATAGAGATAGAGATAGAAGTAGAAGGAGCAGAGACTTTCCTGAAGACGATATATGAGTCCATAAAGGAGGAGCGGGGGCAAGAGCAAGAGGAGGGTAAAGGAGAAGTGAATACAGTGCTTAGAGACGGGCTATTATATATGAGTATAGGCGGCAGTAGCGATGAGATTGCAAGATTGAGAGCGGTGGTGAACACATGGCTCCGGCTTTTAAAGATAGCGGAAGATATGGTGGAGGTGATAGCGAGTGGATGAAGGGGCTCTTGAAAGAGATAAATAATATTATCTATTGGTGAGAAGATAGAAGATATAGCTGTAGCTGTATGTAGTGTGCCGCCGTAACTCAGTTGGTAGAGTGCCCGGCTGTTAACCGGATAGTCACAGGTTCGAGTCCTGTCGGCGGCGTAGGCGTAAAGCCTCTTCCAACCTTAGCTTGCCAGTGTATAAAGCACTGCCTATCACCACCCCACTGGCACCCGCTTCTTCTATCTGTGCTATATCTTCCAGTGTGGTTATGCCTCCGGATACCACCACAGGCAGGGTAGTATAACTGAGTATCTCTTTTATAATAGCGATGTTTATGCCCGCCATCATGCCTTCGACATCTATATTCGTGAAGAGCAGGCTGCCTGCGCCTATATCTGATGCCATCTTCACCGCTGCCCTCAGTTCTATCCCGGTTACCTCGCGCCAGCCGTCTATCGCCACCTTCCCCTGCCGCACATCCAGGGCAATCATCACCCTGCGTGGTGAGAACTCATCGGCTATTCGTCGTACAAGTTGTGGTGATCTGAGCATTGCGGTTCCGAATATTATCCTCTCAACACCCAGGTTGAGGAGCCGAAGAGCTGCTTTATAACTCCTGATCCCACCCCCAACCTGAATTTTCGCACGTCCTTTTACCTGCCTCACTATCTCTGTGATGATCCCAAAGTTATCATACCCCACCTGAAGAGCCGCATCCAAGTCTATTATGTGCAGACGTGATACACCCAGGCTGAGCCAGTGAAGCGCAATCTTCACAGGGTTCTCAGCGGAGAATAGCACTGCATCTCTCTTACCCTGCTGCAATTGGACACATCTGCCCCCTTTCAGGTCTATCGCGGGTATGACTTCAAATTCAAAACCCATTGGTATTTGAGAAAAGATTAGATGTCTTTTTTATAAATGTTGCTATAAATAGGGAAATGGAAATGGAAGATGAAGAACTGTTACATGCGGAGGTACGATATTTCAATTCCAGATTGTCGGAGGTAATAGAACAGAGAACACGCAACAGCAATGCCAGTAAGATACTATCTGACGCGCTGAATTATATAAGAGATACCGGAGGTAAGCGACTTCGCCCTATCATCTGTATGCTCGCGGCTGAGGCGGTTGGGGGTTCACGTGAGAAAGCGCTCTCCACTGCTATTGCCATCGAATTATTACATAACGCCACGCTTGCCCACGATGATATTATAGATGAGAATTACATAAGGAGGAGGAATCCATCCAATCCTGCGAGGTTTGGAGCGAAGAATGCGATATTGATGGGAGACCTCCTGCTTGGATTCGCATGTGAGATGCTGGCGGAATGTGGAGAGCCGGAGGTGGTGAAGGTGGTGATGAACGCACTCGCAGACATAGCTCTGGGGCAGTATCAGGAGTTCACGCTCCGGTTACGGGACCTGAACGAAGTGACAGAGCGAGCATACATGGAGGTTGCGGAATTGAAGACTGCTTCAGCTTTCATGGCGAGTGCGGAGGCGGGCGCTCTGCTTGGCTGTAGCGGGGAGATAGAACTTGAGAATCTTCGCAATTATGGTAAGAACCTGGGTGTTGCATTCCAGATTCAGGATGATATACTCGATATCTGTGGTGACCCGGCGAAGACAGGGAAACCAGTGGGGCTGGACATAAAGAATAGAGAACGAACTATTCTTGTGATTCACGCATTAAATCACTCCAGCGATGTAGATAGGGCATATATAGAAGACGTTATGTCAGGTACTGGAGAAGTCGCCAGTTCAGATATAGAGCGGGTCAGAGAGATATTTATCAACTCGCGTTCGATAAAATATGCAATTGCATTGTCGAAAGGGCTAATACTGGATGCGAAAAGCAGTTTAGAGAGCCTGGAAGATACAGAAGCGAGATATAAACTGCAGCTAATAGCCGATTTAGTGGCGATGAGGATAGAGGAGCAGGCGCATGAGGATTATTTGAGATACTGAGGTCTGTTCATCTCCCTCTCCCCCTATCCCCCTCTTCTTCATATCCTCCTGTCGCGCGAAAACGACAGGATTCCGTAAAAAAATTTCGGGATTTGTCATTATATATATAGCTTTTTATATCTTCAAAAAAATTCAAAGATATTTTAATTTTTATTTCAATACTTGGAAACTCTGGTTGGTGATATGAACCCGAGTTCGGGCATATAGGGCTCAGAATAGCCAAAAACCTGCGTAAAAATGGTTATTATTAAAAATATTCCATATATGGAAAGCTTTTAATGTTGTAGCCCCTTATAGAGGAGATAGGAGGTAAAGTATGAGAAGCGAAGGTAAAGCGAGGAAGATGATAATCCTGTCGCTCATCCTGGTACTGGGACTGCCACTGGTAATCACAGTACCTGCGATGGCATATACTATTGACGGCGATCTCGATGATTGGGGTGTTAATCCCAATAATAGCTGGACTGCGAACCCGCCTGCTCTCAGTGTTTATGATGACTGGCAATATGGACCAACTTCTACCGGCTCACATCATAATCCGGGGATTGAACAATGCGATATAGAGGCGATGTATGCTGCAGACGGTGGCGCGTATGTCTATTTTGCAATCATCACTTCGATGCCACCTGAAGGGTACGATTATGTCAGGAACTCTAATCACTACCTTCTTATACCCGGTGATTTAGCACTGAATCTTGACAATGACAATGGTACAGGTGAGTATGGGTATGAATATGGGATAAAACTGACAAATGATAATCGAACGGTACTAGGGGAAATAGGGGACGTGTTTTATATGCCTGATTGGGAAAAAATCACTTCAGAGGTAGCACAGGATGTGGTGGAGTTCAGTAATATGGTGAATGGTACTAAAACGGGGCATGCTGAGGTTGTTTATAAGTTGTACGAGGACTGGCCTTCTGATAATGGTGCTTCAAATTACGTGATTGAAATGAAGGTCCCGAAGGATGCGCTGGGCATTTCGGGCAATGGTACTGCGGATCTGCTGGCTACTGTGAGCTGTACAAATGACGCATTAGTGATTGAGGACTTTACATATACACCTGTACCGGAGTTCACAACCATAGCGGTGCCATTAGCGATGGTTCTCGGGCTATTTTATTACTATCGCAGGAAGCGACAGGGCGAAGGGGAGAATAAGAGCGAGTAGGAGTGAAGAATTTTTTCCCTCTCTCTTATGTTTTATTATTTTTTATGAAGTCTTCAATTTTTGTTTCAACATCTTAAACTTAATTTACAATCAGGCAGCTAATAACTGCTGAGAGCGCTTATAATCGCCCGGTTATTGTTTAAAATTGTTTAATTTAAAAATTATGCATTGTATGCAAAGCTTTAAATGGATAATCCTCTTATAATGTTTATAACACAATAGCAGTTAGTAGTGTAGTGATGAGTGATGACAGGAAAAACGTGGTATGGGAGGAGAAGATGATGACCAGGATCTCCGCGATTGTTATGGTAGTTTTATTAATAGTCTTAGTCCTGTTTATGTTAACGTGCGATGCGATGGCATACCGGGTAGATGGCGATTTAGGAGACTGGGGATTGAATCTCAGCGGTGACTGGAACCGGGTAGAGACATGGATGCCAGCCAGTGCGACAGCCGACTGGATAGTAGAAGACAATATTGACTGTGAATCGCATCCGAAAGCCAGACCGCGTGGCTACTGCGGTATCCATATCAAAGGTTCAGGTACATCGTATTCCAATTATACAGAGCCGAAGATAACATGGTATGGAAAGACCTGGTATGGAGTGAAGAAGGCATTTAAGAACGAACAGCCTTCGGGTCGCAGGCGGAATGATGCGAGAACGAGAGAGGTGAACGATATAGAAGCGATGTACTTCGACACCAACGAGACACATGTGTTCTTCGCTTTTGTTACTTCTATCCCGCCGGATGACGATAAAATGGGTGACCTTGCAATAGACCTTGACAATGACAAAGATACAGGTAGCTATGGGGGTTATGAATATGGAATTGGATTACAGGGTATGTATCGAGGCATGGTATGCCGCAATCCCGAATGGTCTGGCACCATTGATTTCCCGTACAATATAATACCATATCGCATGGTGAACGGTACGATTACGGGTAGAGCGGCTGTGAAGTATGTAAAACTGAATGTATCCGACTATGAATGCCCGAACTGGGCGATAGAGATAGGCGTGCCAAGAGAGGCTTTTGGCAATCCCTCCACTGAGCAGGTGAGCAACCTCCATATCACCCTCTCATGTGGGAACGATATAATAGAGATAGGAGAGGTGAGCTGGGATTATGAGATTCCGGAATTCAGTAATATCGCAGTGCCTCTGGTTGTATCTATTCTCCTGTACTACTATTATCATCGGCGTAAAGAGGAAAAGGAGCTGTGCTAACGACGGACGAAATGAGCGAGCTGATCCTTTCTGGGAAGTTCGTCTATGGCAGAGCATTTGAGGATAGAGAGGGATACATAGTTATAAAGGATGGCACGATAAAAGAGATAGGTGCAGAAGGTGGTGTAGAAGGTGCGATTAAAGGTTTCATTATTCCTTCGCTCATCAATGCGCACACGCATATTGGCGATTCCGTAGCGAAGGAGCCGGATTTCATGCCACTGGAGGTGCTGGTAGGTCCTGGTGGGTTCAAAGAGCGAATACTGGCGGAGACACCCTATGAAGTGCTGCTGAATGCGATGAAAGACACGATAAGCGATATATTCGGGTGTGGGACACAGCTCTTTGGCGATTTCCGGGAAGGCGGTCTTATGGGTGTGAATGCATTAAAAGCGGCATTTGAAGCGAGTGGTATAAAAACAAGGATGAAAATGAAGATATTTGGTAGACCAGGACCAGATGATGCTGATATTGACACTGACGCTATACTTGGTGCTGCGGATGGAATAGGAATGAGCAGTACCGCGGATTGTAGCTGGGATCTACTCAAAGACCTGGCAGATGCGGCACGTAGCCGTGGTAAGGTCTTTGCACTTCATGCTGGAGAACGAAACACCGCAGATATCGAGGATGCGATAGAGCTTGAGCCTGATTTCATTGTGCATTTGACAAAGGCATCACGGAAGCACTTCCAGCGGATGTATGATAAGGACATTGGTGCGGTGGTTTGCCTTCGGTCTAATATGGTAACGGGAATGGGAGTGCCCCCGATACGCGAGATGCTCGATTCTGGTTTGATTGTGGCTGTGGGCACAGATAATGTGATGCTCAATTCACCGGACATATTCCATGAGATGGAATTCATATCGAAGCTCCTCAGACTTGATGAGCGTGAGATATTGAAGATGTGCACGTGGAATTCAGCCCGAATACTGAAAGAGGACAAGATAGGGCTGATAGAGGAGGGTATGAGAGCGAATCTGGTAGTAATAAGGGCAGATACCCCCAATATGAGGAGTGTAAGGAACTGGCTGAGAGGCGTGGTGCGAAGAGCGACACGCGCGGATATAGGTGCGATTTTATACGAAGGTGAACCTTTTAAACCTTTTTTACGTCCCCAGCTCCCAGGATTCTAAATATTTATGCTGCTCTGGTGTCAGTTCTTCTATCTCTATATCCATTGACTTCAATTTCAATTTCGCTACCTCCTCGTCTATCGCCGCAGGAACCGGATATACCTCTTTATCGAGCTGCTCGTGGTTCTCAATGATATAGCGCACACACAAAGCCTGATTTGAGAAGCTCATATCCATCACCTCTGGCGGATGCCCGTATGCAGCGGCGAGATTCACTATTCGCCCCTCTGAGAGCAGATATAGCTTCCTGCCATCTTCAAGCCGATATTCAACCACATTGTCTTTTATCGGGTGTTTCTCAACTGCTAACTGCTCCAGCTCCTTCACATTTATCTCGACATTGAAGTGCCCGGTATTGGCAAGGATAGCACCATCTTTCATTAGTTTGAAATGCTCGCCCCTGATGACCGAGATATCGCCGGTTGCTGTGATGAACAGGTCACCTATCTTAGCCGCTTCTCGCATCGGCATCACCCGGTAGCCATCCATAACGGCTTCCAGTGCTTTACGCGGATTCGTCTCCACCACTACCACCGAGGAACCAAGTCCTTTCGCCCTTAATGCCACGCCACGTCCACACCAGCCATAGCCAGCCACCACTACCACTCGCCCGGCAAGCAGTATATTTGTTGCATTCATTATTCCATGCAGGGTTGATTGCCCGGTGCCATACCTGTTATCAAACATCATCTTCGTCTCTGCATCGTTAACTGCGATAACAGGAAAGCCTAATTTCTTATCCCGCGCTCTCGCACGATGTCTTATCACACCTGTTGTAGTCTCTTCACACGCGCCCTTCACTGAGGATGCCATTCCCGCAGCATGAGCCGCTGTGATGCCATCACCACCATCATCAAGTACCACTGTGGGTTCTATCTTAAGCGCTTCATTTATGCAGTTGTAATATTCTTCCTCAGTCTCACCCCGAAATGCATATACGTTTATACCACTGTCAGCCAATGCAGCTGCTATATCGTCCTGTGTAGAGAGGGGATTGGCAGCCGTTAACGCAATATCCGCACCACCGGCTCTCAAAGTCAGTATAAGATTCGCAGTCTCCACAGTGACATGAAGGCATGCCATTATCTTCACATTATCCAGTGGCTTCTCACGCTCGTATTGCTCCCTTATCATGTTAAGAACAGGCATTCGCCCTCTTATCCACTCTATTCGCCTCTTGCCTGCTTCTGCAAGCTTTATATCGCTAACTATATAATCCTGCGCCATAGAAGGAAGGTTATGACGTCCACTATAAAAAGGTTTTTATTTTGCTATGATTTACCGAGGAATGGAGAGTAAAAAGAAGAAAGAAGAAAAGGAAGAGGAAAGGAAAAGGGGGAGATGATAGTAAAGGAGATAATAGAAGAGGAGGTTTTAACGCTTGCAGAGGCTAAAGAGATACTGGCAACTCTCACCGAGAGAATGAAGGAGGCAGAAGGAAGAGAGGGAGAAGAGGAGGAAGAGGTGAGATATGAGCAGAGAAAAGCCCTTGAACATGCATCAAAATTCGCTAAGCTTGGTGTGGAGGATTCTAAAGCGCTTATAAGTGATCTTTTGAAGTTAAAGAAGATAAATAATACTATCGCTGTTCGGATTGCCGATTTGATGCCCCGGAGCAAGAATGAAGTGAGGGCGATCTATGCAAAGGAGCAATTTACGCTCTCCGAAGAAGACATAGATGAGATACTCGATTGCGTAGCGCGATATATATGATGGTGATGGTCAAGGCGCCGGGTTTATAGTGAAGTGGAGAGGGATACGGGATGAGAGGGCATGAGAAGCGGGGGCGGGCGGGGAGATGGAGTATAGATAAGAAACGTGAGACTTATGCGCGTGTCCTCGATTATCTACCCTATGGACATCCTGATGATACCCGCCCGGTATATCAGAAGAAGCCGCTTGTACAGGCGATAGGAGAGGAGAGATTTGTTCTGATGGAGTTATCACCAAAGAAGAATAAAATACCCGCAGTTCATGACAGGGTATATATAGGAGAAGGAGAGCGGGAAGTGATAGACCATGTGGTGAAGAAGCTGAAGTATGAAGACTTAACGCAGACGGCGAAGGTGGAGCTGAGGTATGTGATTGAGGAGATAGTGAAGGATAATGAAGCACGATTCATAAGGGTATTCAATGATGCGAAGCCCATCACCACACGATTACATACACTTGATTTGTTTCCGGGCATAGGTAAGAAATTGATGTGGGCGATACTGGAAGAGCGTAAGAAGGGAGAATTTGCAAGCTTTGAGGACCTCACAAATAGGGTTAAAGGGCTTTATCATCCTGAGAAGATAATAGCGAAGCGGATAGAGGATGAGATAATAAATGAGAATGTGAAATACAGGATATTCACTGCGTGAATGCGGGGGGTGGGATTTGAACCCACGTATCCCTGCGGAACAGGATCTTAAGTCCTGCGCCTTTGTCCAGCTCGGCTACCCCCGCCAGCGAGTATGAGTATGAGCGTGAGTACGATATGGCGTATATTATATATACCTAAAGAAACTTTGGCTTAAAAGGGGCTAAGAAATGATAGCGAGAAGCGAGATAGAAGAAGTCCTGGCAGATTATGACCTTGATAATGTAATTGTTGGTGTGCTGGGGTCGCATTCGGCACTCGATGTCTGTGACGGAGCGAAGGAGGAGGGTTTCAAGACCCTTGTGGTTGCAGAGAAGGGCAGGGAAGAGGTATATACAAAATATTTCATACACAGGGAAGTGAATGGCTTGCGAAAGGGTGTGGTGGATGAGAACCTGGTTGTAACCCGGTTTGCGGATATGATGAGCGATGCGATACAGGATGAACTCAGGTCCAGGAATACGTTATTCATACCTAACCGCTCATTTGTGGTGTATACGGGCATAGATAACGTTGAGGATAGGTTCAAAGTGCCACTGGTAGGTAGCCGGGATATGCTCAGGATAGAAGAGAGGGAGGAGGAGAAGAGTTATTACTGGCTATGCGAACAAGCGGGTATACCAACGCCGGAGGAGTATAAAGCTGAAGATATAGACACGCTGGTGATGGTGAAGCTGCCACATGCAAAGATGCGACTCGAACGCGGGTTCTTTACAGCGAAAGACCGCGCTGAATACCGAGAGAAGTCGCAGCGATTGATAGAGAAGGGGATAATCACTGCCGATGACCTCGCGAATGCACGAATTGAGCGATATGTGATAGGACCGGTATTCAACTTTGATTTCTTTTATTCGCCAATAGACGAAGAATTAGAGCTTCTTGGCGTTGATTGGCGCTTTGAATCGAATCTTGATGGTATGGCGCGGATACCGAGGACACAGGAGTTGCCGGAGAAGCTGAGCGATCCGTTAATGATTGTAGTTGGACATGCATCTGCGACACTGAGGGAGAGTCTTCTCAACAGGGTGATGCCAATAGCGGAGAGGTTTGTGAAATTTGCGAAGGAGGAGTATTCGGCGGGTATAATAGGTCCTTTCTGCTTGCAGACGATTGT
Organism: Candidatus Methanophagaceae archaeon; assembly: GCA_003194435.1. GTDB lineage: Archaea > Halobacteriota > Syntropharchaeia > Alkanophagales > Methanospirareceae > G60ANME1. Next base: position 41,026 of record PQXC01000013.1, read on the forward strand.
AGATGAGAATATGGATTTCTGGGTCTATGACATCGCTACCAGAATAGGTGGGGGGACGAATATACACATGTATGGTGGGCATCCATACGGCAATGCACTCTTCAGGACTAATATGAGCTCAGGCAGACGGCTCGCACTGGAGATAAGACGCGCTATTGCACTGGATAAGGTTGATAAGATAGTTACATAAACGGGGTTCTGTTGGGAGAAAGAGGGAAAGAAAATGGATGGAAAATGGATGTGTGGTATAAGATAAGATAGTAAATGAAGATTGCAGCAAATGGCTTGAGCTTGATACTCACTCAGAAGAGGATATCCAGCTCACTTTTATTGACCCTCCTTTTATTCCCCCCACATTCCAGCATCGAAAGTATCTATTTGAACTGGTTAAGCTGCCGGGAAATATTGAGGCATGTAGACGGGTTTGTTCATTCCACAATTATCTCGCCCTTACCCGAAGAAGCGCGATTACCTATGCCATGACACCGTTCGAGCAATGCCAGTGCGGTATAAAACTCCGCTGGCGCCCCGCGCTCCACTCTATAAGTGAACGTAGAGCCTTTAGGTATCGCTATCTCCGGTCGCCCACCAGCGAGTTCGAGATCGAGAAAACCAACAGGATATGGTCTGGTCGTAACGTAGTCTATGAGTTTTACTTCTGCGGAGAAGTTTTTATAATCGTAATAGAAATTCTTCGCGGCATTCTTCACACTCCACAGGAAATTCTTGCCCCTGATTATGGTAAGATTCGTTCCCTTCTCGCGCACTATCGCTTCTGAAAGCAATCTGACCTTTATCACTTCTTTATCACGCAGTTCCGCAGCTCTATCCTCTATATCGTCCCTCGTTATCGGTTTATACGATAGATTCTCCAACCGCAACCTGCCACTACCTTTCATTGACCGCTTCCCTATTGCAAGCCCGTTCTCCTCCACGAACTTCAATACCGCCATCAAGGCAGCAAGGTTCTCTTCCCCATCTCTTTTCAGCTTCACTATCACTTTGAACCGGAATTGCGCTCTCTTCGTTATTCCTTCATGGCGCCACATCATAGAAACCGTGCCTTTATGTCTATCCAGTCTCGTTTTCGTAATCACGGATTTGAATGATGGATACCTGAGGACCTCTTTGCATTCCTGGCATTGATAGTTCACATATTTCTCTGGCGTAATTACGGGGTACAGAATACCGCCATCACGGTAATGATATGGCAGTGCATCCTTGAAATACAGCACGGGCTCCGCATTCACTTCGTACGTCTTTATTATGGGTAAACCCGCTGCGAGAAACAAATACCCGAATGCACCTCTGATAGTCTGTCCCGGCGGATAACCATAGCTTCTCATCGCATGGGCTCTTCTATCAAACTCGCCGGTGGATAATGTCACTTCGTTCTGGGTCACTAATTTACCCGTTACTTCCACCGCTATGTTCTCATTACTCATCTGGACGGACTCACACGAGAAATACTATTTTTATTCCCTTCCCAGCAGCTCTTTCGCCTTTTCCCTCGCTTCCTTTACCAGAGTATCCCACGATCTCCTCTCCACACTTGCTATCTTCAACTCCACACGCCCTCTACCCCTTGTGAGCCAGCCACCGAGCCCGAACTCATTTATCCCTTCTATACCCGTATTTATCAGCTCGGTATCACGCTCCTTCGGATTGAGAACCACGATATTACCTGTAAATACCGTGCCTTCCTGTATCTCTTCGGCGCCCAAAGCGTCGGATACATTCCCTTCCTCCCTGTTCAGTTTTATATGCGTCACTTTCTTGACCACTTTATCATAGTTCTCTACTGAGCGCATGTCGTCTATTATTGCTCGCCCCCTCCTACCTAAGGAGCCGTATAGGTCACAGAGCACACATTTTCCACAGCCCTTTGTCCCTTTGCCACCAGTATCACAAACATCCTCTCCACTTGCCCGGAGCGCAATTTCGGCATACCCCCTCAATGCGCCATAGATAGGTACTGCGACTCTGCCGTCTGCGGTTATTCGGCATGGCAAATGCACACCCGCTCTCTCCTTTCTACGACGCTCTTCTTCCTTTATCTCACCACTTATAACCGTAGAGAGCGTTTTCATCTCCAATCCATATCTCATGTATTCGTTATCCATTTCTCCATACCCGATATATCTCTTTATCTTATATTTCTGTCTTATAAAAGTAAGGTTGTTGCTCAACGATGAGGGGATAGTTATTCTGGAGAGATTGCAGAGGTCAACTCCTATCATGGTTGTTACTCAACTCAGCTTCGGTTGGGTGAGCACGATCTGTTTGGCTCACGTCAACTCATATCATAGTTGTCACTCAACGCAAAAAGCATTCAGAAATTGTCGAGCAATTGCAGAAGTCAACTCTTATCACAGTTGACTCAACTACGCTGGGTGATGGTTCTGTTCCTGCTGTCAACGGTCAACTCATATCACAGTTGTTACTCAACTCTGCTACCTGGTAGTTGCCATCGTGAATAGTATAGAGTCAACTCTTATCATAGTTGTTACTCAATGCCTATAACTATTTGGGTGGCTTGTTAAGAATAGAAAGTCAACTCTTATCATAGTTATTACTCAACATAGTGAAGTTAAGCAGGGATGGTTTGAGAGAAAAGGGTCAATTCCTATCACAGTTGTTACTCGAACATGCTACCTGTAACAAAACTTCCCTATTGTTGATACTTTTTACATTCCTGAGCAGAACCTGCAGCAATTCATGTCGAATTCTTTGCCAACTCTTATCATAGTTGTCACTCAACTTTTAAGAAATACTGCGCGAGAGAGTGGACTTTCAAAGTCAACTCATATCATAGTTGTTGCTCATACTCAACTCAAAAGGCTACTATATAGGTTATAAACTCACCTGGTCATAGCCAACTCCTATCATGGTTGTTACTCAACGAAAAACTTGTAGCTCGTGGAGAAGTATGTATTTCCCGGTCAACTCATATCATAGTTGTTACCCAACTATGAAACTTGTTTTAGCCATAGAATACCCTCTTTGTCAACTCTTATCATAGTTGTTACCCAACTTGAGGAGTACCGCACGAGAAACGGGAGTTGTCAAAAGGTCAACTCATATCATAGTTGTTACTTAACAGCCATATCACTATGCATGCACTCTTTCCTCGTACTTCAAAAGCCAATCAAAGGCGGTGCAAACCTCATCCAGGTTGGCTTTTACACATATACATGCTTTACCTTTCCACTATTTCATTAAATAACTCTCGAGCCTTTTGCGGGAAAGAATTAATGCCGGCGACAAGCACTCTCCTCAACTCTTCTTGTTTCGTCGTGTCCAGAGGATAAAGCCGGTCTTTTCTCGCGAGTTTGTTAATGTGCGCGATCGTAGCGTCCCGCCCCTCATTCTCTAACATATTTTTAAGTTCTCGCGCTCGGCTCCTGGAGAAAATACCAACATCCGCATATTTTAGCAGCGTCTCCTTGAATTCCGTTTCTGAGATTTCTTCCACAGGTTCCGCCGTTTCTGTTTCTGTTTCTGCTTCGAGTCCCTCTTTCGATGTCATCTTCGTAAGCATTGTCTCAAGTTCCTCCTCTGTTTCGGTGAGTATCCCGATATATTGCTCCTTCGAGATAAGGTGAATCCCATCCTGCTTCTTCAGCAGCGCACCCACGAATGGATAGACCTCCAGCTCACCAACTTTCGTGAATTCCGGTTTGAAATCGAGATGCACATCTTTTTCCACCACTTTCACTACCTCGCGATCCATAAAGTTCTCCGTATAGCCCATTTCAGGCACAAAAGTGTCTATACGCAGATTATTTATTATTCGCCGCTGTAGCGCCTCTGCATTTTCAGGCTCGCCATGTACCACGAATATCTTCTTTGGGAGGATGTCTGCGGAATTGACAAAAGAGAACAGCCCGTCCGCATCGGCATGAGCACTCAAGCCCGGGATATAATGGACTTTTAACTTCACTTCATACTCCTTTCCTGCTATTTCAACTCGCTTCTTACCGTCCAGTATCTCTCGTCCAGGCGTGCCTTCCGCCTGATAACCCACGAAGACCAGACTCGAATCGGGGTCCTCCAGCGTTGTCTTCAGGTGGTTCAGTATGCGACCACCGGTGAGCATGCCACTGGCTGCTATCACCACGCAAGGCTCTTCAGACGAGGCGACATCCAGAGACCTGTTATTTCCACGGATGAAATCGAGTGTACCGAAATGGAACGGATTCTCCCCCTTTAAGAATGAACTCCTGAACTGCGCACGCAGATAATTCTGGTGATATTGGTACAGAGAAGTCGTTTCTGCACCTAACGGCGTATCGAAATAGACCGGTATGTTTGGAAGTTCGCTCTCTTCGTAAAGCTGTTTGAGGATATACAGTACCTCTTGTGCACGCCCGACGGCAAATACGGGAATTAAAACCTTGCCTTTATTGGCATACGTATCCAGGATTATTTGTTTCAGGCTCTCTTTTGGATTCACCGCCGGGTGGCGCTTCGCACCGTATGTAGATTCGATAATCAAGAAGTCGGTATTGTTCAACTTTGCGGGGGGATTCATTATGGGTGAATGCCCGTGCCCGATATCACCAGTATAAACCAGCCTGCCGGCACCACTGATGTCTATAACCGAGATGCTCGCACCCAATATATGACCTGCATCGAGAAATGTCACCGTGACATCATCCGAAGCATCAATGGGGACGTCCCATTCATAAACGCTGAATTTATCCATCGTCAGGGCAACGTCCTCTTCCGTGAACATGGGTATCAGTCCCGCTCCAGACTCTGCTTCTTTTTGTATCTTTGCACTATCTTCTAAAAGCAGTTCAGCAACGTCACGTGTAGCCACTGTTGAATATATCTCGCCATCAAAACCTTCTGCAACGAGCTTGGGTAAGAGTCCTGAATGGTCTATGTGTGCATGCGAAAGAATGACGAAGTCTATTTCCCTCGGATTGAATTGAAACTCTGGTGAGCTTTCTGCACCCTGCCCCTGTCGCTGACCACAGTCGAGCAAGAACTTGCTTCTTCTTGTCTCTATCAATATGCAAGAGCCTGTAACTTCTTTCGCCGCTCCTAAAAATTGGATTTTCATTCTTATTCAATCCACCTTTTTGAGCATGTGTTCAAGTGTTTTCATCAATAGATATGAGAGGTAGCAAATAAATATGCGGGCTTTAACCCTTCTATCCAACCAATGGCGTATCAGGTATCCGTTAGTACCGTTAATTGTCATTCCTATCTATGATTTCCCAGTCAGTGTTTGGGCATATAATTCACTGAAGTTTTTTTATCTCTTCATGTACCTCTTCATGCCCCCAATCCACCAACCACGCTTTCGCAGGGGGCTAATATATTGCCACTTATAATTGGAGATGCATTTTCTTTTTTGTAATACGGTATGTAAACCGCACAGTCCACCAATCACCCACTTTCCAGGGGTTATGGTGATTACATCCCTCAAAAACTGGCTGTATGTTCATGGAGTGATCTGTCGCAGAGAGAACGGGAACTGGGTGAGAATAACGGCTATTATGTCCTCTCAACCCTCCCGCCATCTTTTGAATACCCGATGAGTTCATCACGTGTCAGAAAAATCATTTTTGTGGGAGGAAGAAGATTCACCGAAAAGATTGAGACCATAATAAAACACAGACTGGCGGAACAGGCCCGTCGACCGCTGTATCTGCTCACGGAAAATGATCCGGCTCCCGTTCTTTTACGGGAGATACTGAAAGATGTGGAGATACCATCGAATGAGGCCATCCGGAACCTTACCGATGAGATTATTGTGGAATTTGAGGGGAGTATCAGCAGGAGCATTTTTTCCGCCGGTAAGGCCGGAACCTATCATCCAGCCATAAAACCCGGAGAAAAAGCCCTTCTGGTGGTTGATGCTGGTGGAAATGGAGTATTTATACCTGAGGGTACATCGTTACTTGTCAGGGCTGATGGAAAACTGAGCGAATTAGAGATCGGTGATATCTCTTCGGATAAGAAGTTACCGCGCGAGCTCACAGGTAAAGAGATACTGCTGGACAGGCGGGGACTTTATTCTTCCTTCAGAGCAGATTTTATAAAATTTATGATGGATTACGGAAAAAAGGTCACATTCAGAAAAGGCCCGTACACCTGGAGTGGATTTCACAGCCTCTTCAGTGATGCCATTCAGTGGATTGATATTATCAGGAGAGCAATAAATGAGCATTCATACAGGAAGAAAATCCCCTACGAGGTGGCAGAAAATAAAATTTCTGAATATCTATCGTCACTGGATTTAACTGCAAAAGATCCGGGATACATCAGAAGCTGGTGGAACAGATATGAAGTTATTTTAACAGAATCCGGTAGTTATAATCTTTACAGAGTTGAGCATCCAAAGAGTCCGGATGACCTTGTAAGGATATACAAAGGAATCAGCGGACTCCTGTCCGAAGTGATGATTGACCCGGCAGATGCTCTCAAATGTTACGCTGCGTCCATTGTCATCCAGCATTTCCGGCTATCGCTGTTAAAAGGAAAAATAAAAGACATCAGTCCGTCCTTACGAGGGCTATATAACAGGCTTGAAGATAAAATAAAAAATATAGTTGAAGAGTCAGAGACATTTAAAGTCAATCTTGCGTACACCGTTGAAATCACGAAAGAGATCGAACCGTTCAGGGTGATCGAGAACTATGGGGATTATTTTCGAGCTGTCAGATGAAGGACGCCGGAGCACATCAGTGTATCTATACGATGAAATACGGGGATGAGCGATAAAGGCTAATGTTTTGCTAGACGATTGCCGAAGATTTTATGGGTGGAGCATTTAAATAACATAGGTAAGGGAGATGGAAGAAAAAACAGAGTTGGAATTAAGATTGGATGATAAAGCTTTTGAGGAGATGAGAGAAGAACTAACAAAAAAATACCCGAGGAAATGGGTAACTATATTTAGAGGAAAGGTAATTTCGGTTGGGGATACCTATGATGAATCAGCGAGGAAAGCAAGGCAGGAATATGGAGAGAAACCAATGGTAACAAGGCAGGTTGTTCCAAAAGGTGAAGAAAAATATTGGATAGTATGAGATGAGATTTGAGAACAACACGCCGATTGGACTAATAAAGATTAAGGGACCTCTTGGTGAAAAGGAGATTGAAGCGACTATAGACACTGGGGCTTTCAAATCTTTAGTCTCTCTTGATCTGTGTAAGGAACTTGGATTACATCTCAAGGAAATAAGAGAAGTTAGAGGCGTATCAGAAAAACCAGTCAGAGCAAAAATCTTCTGGGCTGAGATCACCTTCCATAGCAAGAAAATAAACACGGTTGTTGGTTTCAATTTGCCCGTTGATAAAAATGCAAGAGAGTTCGAAAAAGCCTTAATCGGTAGAGATATATTAGAGAACTTCAAGTTGACAGTTAATTTCAAAGATAAGGAAATACAACTCGAGGATTGTTAAAAATTGGTATGTGATTGTCGAAGATTTTTGTGAGTGGTGTATTTAATAACAAAAAACCAGATTATATTATAGGTGAGGGGGATGGGAGAAAAAACCAAACAGAGGATAGTTATTGATAATAAAATAAGACATGGAAAACCAATTATTAAAGGGACGAGAATAACCGTAGATGAAGTTCTGGGTGCTTTGGTAGGGGGTATGACATATGAAGAGATTGAGCAAGAATATGGAATAAGAAGAGAAGACATTCTTGCTGTGTTAGAATATACAGCTTCTTTTAAGATTAAGAGACAGAGGTACTGTGGTTTGAGACAAAGAATGATATATTATGGCCACCAGCAATAGACTCTGTTTTTATGGCAAGCTTTATGGTCGTTTTTTTCATCGCGCCTACACTTTCCTCAAGTTTCTCAAGATACTTCAGCCTTAAATTCGTCAAATTCTTTCGTTTTTTCATCAACAATATGAAGGAGCCCCTCAATGATATCAATTAATTTTTAACAATATCTTCCGGGGATTTTGGTTCCTGCTTCAAAAACTTTAACCAGTCTCTTAACTCCACAGACAATATTTTTAACTTCTCAATCCAACTTAACTCCTGTCCTACCGGGATGGTGCCTTCGGTTTTAGATGGTATTATGTGGTTTTACAGATCCTTTAGACTCTGTGTCTTTTACTTCTTTTTTACTGATTTTTACTTCAGCATACTTTTCTAATCCACGAGAACCGAAATAGAATGCGATAACAGCAAGATAAATCCATGAGAATAGTTCTACCATTGGGTTTTCCTTTATTGTCAGTAAATCTAACTTGAAAACGCTAAGAGATAGCAGAGCGAGGTAAACAATTGTTAGAGATATGGTCAGAGATCTTCTGATTTCGTGGTGATCAAACACTCCAACTGGCTCTGGATGTATTGTTGCTATTCTATCTGCTAGTGGCAAAGTATCAAAGAACTTCTTCTGTTTATCCTGGGGTAGTTTATCGTACGCAGTCTTTATTTCTGTTCTGGCATAATAGGTCATAGCGTCCATACAGATAAGGGAAAAAATGAAGCTACTAATAGAAAGTAAGAAGAAGCCAGCTAATAATAAAGCATAAACAAGTAAAATAATAAAGCCAGCTATTGCACCAATTCCTGCAAAGATACCTATTACTGCACGCCCTTTATACCTTTCCCAGTATCCTTCCGCTGACATTGCCTTGCTTTTACCCACTGTGTTGGGTGCATTACCTGATTTTTACGAGGGAAAATAAATATAAAACCTTTTCGATTTTTGCTTTTATGTTACCCATTTAGATAAGAATTTTGAATTACAGACCGGGGTATAGTCTCACCTCATCAATCCAAACGTCATGTATCGCCTCTCTACTCGCCTCTTTCGCCTCATTTTTTATTCCAAAGCCTTCAAAGGGCGAAATAGGGATGGATGCTATGGTCATCTTTTCATTTTCCTCCTATTTTTACCCCATAGCTTTGTTGTCGGCAAATACTTAAATAACCCTCTCTTCAATGGAGCCTTTAAAGCCGATTTTGGCAAGAGGCTGCTTAAAACCTTTTTATCCTCTCTCCTCTCTCTAAACCTTTATTTTTCTTCCATTCCTCAGTTTTTAGCGGCTAATTTTTTAATAGCCATTCAAAAGTTGTGGTGAGAGGATATATAAGTTTCCGTTTTTCACCTCATCTTATACAGCAACTCATTTATCGCAGTGCCGTGATACCCGAGCTCGCCACCGCGCTTCACACTCCTTTTAATACCGCGATGCCCCTTTCTTGGTGGATGCAACCTCAAAACAGGCTTGATTTTGTATCTTGTTAAATCCTGCATCTTTACCTCGCCCGAGCACAGAGCATGTGCCAGCGCCTTGAACGATTCAAACGGTGTATTATCACGTAAATACTCCTCCGTCAATCTCTTACCGCCTTCCAATCTACCACGACGCTTCAATAACAACTCCAGCATATCCTCTGAGACCTCGCCCCAGGCAACATAATCCTTCACCCGCTTCAGCATCCCCCGATAGTAGTCGTTCTCTTCCACTATCACACAATGATTGACCCTGTGTAACCTCAGTAGCTGCAACGTGTACTTTATCTCCGGTTTTATTCCCACACTTCCCCTTAATTTCACTATCGCATACATCGTATATACATCATCTCTTTATCGCAGAAGTCTTTACAAGTGCATTGAAGGTCGCCATTGCGAGATTAAAAGTGGTCCTGGTACTCCCCTTTGTCTTTGTCCATATATCCTTTATACCCGCGAACTCCAGCACCTTCTTCGGCGTGTCACCTGCTGCGAGCCCCAATCCACGTGGTGCTGGCTTCAGTGTTATCTCCACACCTCCTGACTTACCACTCACTGCGAACGGTAGCGAATGCTCCTCATTGCAGTTACACTCCCACGACCCACAACCGCGCTCTATATGCCGTAGATTCAATTCTGCAGCCCTTATCGCCTTCGTTATGCTGTTACGCACCAGCGCATCTTTACCAAGCCCGATGCCTATATAGCCATCTTTATTACCCACAATTACACACACTCTGAACTTTATCCTCCGTCCAGAATCGGTCATCCGCTGCACCATGTTTATATCCAGAACCTCCTCGCTGAGGTCTGGCATCAATGTCTCTATTATTTGATACTCCTTTATTGGGTACCGGGACTTCAGTGCTTCCTCTATCGTCTTTATCTCACCACTCTGTACCAATCTGCCCAATTTTGTAACTGGCTTCCATTCCTCCTCCTCTTCACGCCTTATTACCGCCATTCGTTAATATCCTCTCCTTCACCATATCAAAAATATCAGGGATAGAAGTATCTCCGGTATAGGATGCAATATGCTCTCCTCTAATACGTTCTTCCGGGGGGAAGACAACGGGGTCATGTGGGACCTCCATACCGGAATCAATAACGCCCTTCAGTGCTGCAAATACCCGCGAGCCATGTACAGGGGTATGGAGTCCAATATCAAGTATAGCCTCTTTAAATCCCGCCTCTATCGCCTTCTTTCCGAATAATAACCCTGTGAGGTACGCCGCCGGTAGATTCTTACCTCCGCCCTCGTATCCATAACCACTCAGTTCCTTTGATGTCATGTCAACAAATGTCCTGTCTCCCTGCCTATCAGCCACTATCAACTGTATCCTGATGTATTTATTGCTCCGCCTCACGACTACTCGTGGCTTATGACTCATGAGGAGCTTCAATCGCTTCCGATAATCGGTCTTACCTTCCCTTCGGCGTCTGAAAGGCACTCTATACAAAGGTCCTCCAACTGCTTTCTTTCGTGACATCTTAATCTCAATCTCACCCAGCTTCTTCCTTCTTTATCATTGCTTCCAACCGTGCGACGCTTTTGATCTCCCCTCCCTTTGCCTTGTTGTATAGCTTGCGGTACATAGTCTTATCTATTATCCCCTCTGCTCTTAGTTCCTTCAACCGGCGTCGCAAAGCTCTTATTCTAATTATCCACTGCCGCTTCCTGTTCCTGCGTGCACCTTGCGTTCCTTTTCGTGATCCATGTCCCTTCCTGCGCCCAAGTGACTTCTTCAACGCTCTCACCCTCGCGCGTCCTCTGCTCACACCCCTCTTTGGCTTCTTCTTTATCACTCCCTCTTCTATCAAATCCCTGATATCCGCTCTCGTTATCGCTTCTTCGACATCACTGGTGGATTCAGGGTCTATCCATACCCTATCCACACCCACCTTCAACACATCAGCTGCTATCCGCCGCTGCTTCGCCAGGTTTGCCATTGTTCTTCTTCTTTATCTTATTCCTTTGGCACTAATAAAGTATCTAAACCATTTCTTACTATACCTATTTTAAGGTTATCATTATCTTTATTATCTTTATATCTATCTTTTAGCTCCATCTCCACTGCTGCACTGAGTGACTTTGGCTTATATGACTGTATCCCCCACCTGACCAGCATATCAGGGTCAAGCTCCGATACAATAGAGAGTTGAACCCGTTTCATCACCTTCCGCATATAAAACGCTTTATGACCTCCGAGCACGAAGTTCGTCCTGATAGCCTCCTCTACCGCTTCATAGCTCTTATATTCGTTCATCCACTCCTCAAAATAATCATCCCCGATTCCTTCACGGCATTCTGCAACCAGTATCAACCCGCCGCCGGGAACAACCGCCTGATAGCAGTTCTGAATCGCCTTCGTTGCCTGATACAGATTCCTATCCTTTGGGAATCCACCCGCACTTACCACCAGAACATCGAATAAACCAGTTTTGTGCAGGAAGAGTTCTTTCGCCACCGCGGCACCCTTAGTAAACACAGCATTCAACTCGCCCGCGTATGCCGCTACCACATCTCCAGAGGCATCAGCAACGGTATTGAGTACGAAATCGGGAGGTGCGAAAGAAGCTGCTTCGCTCATGTCCAGATGCACAGGATTATCCTCTATGTTTGCCGTCCTCGCTCTTTCATCTATTAAGAGTGCATGGTTCTTTCTTATCGTCTCGCGTGACGCTATGCCCGGTAAGATACTCTTTCGCCCACCTCCAAATCCCGCATAGTAATGCAGGGTTATATCCCCAGTTAGAATTCGTATATCAGCATCCATATATGCCCTGTTCAGTCTCACAGGTGTCCCTCTGGCTGTGGTTCCCACGTATACCAGATCGTGAGCATCGCAATCGTGAATCATAACCTTGAACTGACTGTGGTTATGTCTGTAATATTTACCAAGTATTCTTCGCAGATCTCCAGTGGAAGGCGGGGGGTGCGTGCCACAAGCTACAAGCAGTGAGACATTCTTATCCTTATGCTGCCCTATCTCCTCTGCCAGAGCATCGAGCATCATCTCTGTCGGTGCATTCCTTGTGTGGTCATCCACAACAATCACGATATTATCACCTTTACCTTTCGCTGCTAATATCTCACCGAGCTGTTTCGTGCCAATAGGGTTCTTGACGGCTCTCTGTATTACTTCGCTGGCATCTTTGCTATCCCTCTTATCATCCCTTTTAGTAGTACTCCTCTCTAATAGCTCTGCTCCTTTTATATCCACATCTATCAGTCCGGCGCCGTAAGGGATTTTTACCATGCCAGTCCTCACCTAAATGCCGCTTTTATGCACTCCCTCGTGCTGCATAGCGTCACGCATGCACCATCACAAACGAGTGGCACATATCGCTTCATCTTACCTGAGTTCGTCAATATTGACTTATAGCGCTCAAAGGCAGGAGAGACCACGTAGCACGTGTCGCAAAAGACCTTAACGCCGTAGCCCTCTATCTCGTTTATTAATTCCCATAGCTGGTTCTTTATCCTTCTCGCTGTGAATATGAAAACATCTCTCCTCACTTTCTCAGTTCCCCCCCTCCTCCCTCTCTCTGACTTCAAATACTGGTATATTCGCCTTATCTCTGTATAAGAGCAATGCGGGCATCCTATCGCTATCACTTCCGGCTCATCACTACTATCATCACCACATTCTTCATAAACGTCATCCAAATCCCCTCTATCTAACTCTATCTCCTCTTCCAGCTCAGTTTCACTTCCACTCACCTCTCCCGTTATCCCTTTCACATAGTACATTCCCACAGCCCCAGTAGCCCCTATTGCCGCGGATAGATGTTTCAGTTCGTCTCTGTCCGGGTGCTGATGCTGATTCGTAGAAAGTTCTATCAGCGGTATTCTATCACCCGCAAGCTGCCCTATAAGATACCCGAGTGCGCTGTAATCCGCATCTGTGAGTGCGCAATTCACCCGCACTTTCAGTTTCGGCAGTCTATTCTCAATCAGATGGAGCCCATAAAGGGGTGTTTTACCTATTAACGCAGCTGCGAGCGCAGATGGGGCACCTTCCATATTCGTCATCGCACCAAGGACTGAGTTCGCGTATAAAACCGCAGATGATTCCGCCCATGCGATATGGCTACCCTCTCTGGGGGCACACCCTTCCAGTAGATAAGGCACGCAGGTGCATTCTGCTGCGATACCGAGGCTGGAGTATGCTGCAAGTATCCGCTTCTGTCTATCTGCAAATTCTTCCGGGATGTCCATCTCACTCCATCTTTCCCGGTCCATGCCCATAGGGTTTAGTGTGCTCTTCACCTCCACTCTGCCTTCAAGATTCTCTATAAATTCAAAGGCATCACCTATGGTCTTGTATGATACGCCAGAGACATGCGCACTTTCTATTGGTATCAATCTTGAAGCATTATTAAGGTCGCCAATGGCAACGAGTATCTCCATCGCCTTCTTCTTCGTCCAGCCTGCCTCTCCTTCGTATATCTGCTCCTCGTCACGCGTGAGGTACATTTCTTATTTCTTATTACTATTAACAATTAACTTTAGGTGTCTGTGTTGATAATTAATGGTGGTCGGGAATGCCAGGGAAAGGAAATGGATTCTGGAAGTTTTGGTGGTCGTGCTTGTAGTGAAACTCCTCGCTCTCGTACTCTCAGTTTCCGCATGGCTCGTCATTCAGAATCAGCCTGCTGACTTGCTCTCGCTATGGAACCGCTGGGACGCACCGCACTATGTGGATATCGCGAGATATGGCTACACCGCTGCCGGAGAGCAACGCTTCTTCATCGTTTTCCCACCTCTTTTCCCGCTTCTCATCAGACTTCTCGCGCTCGCAACATCTTCTTACGAACTCGCAGCGCTGCTCGTCTCCAATTTTGCATCCGTTCTCGCCTCTATTTACCTCTTCAAACTTGCGAGGCTCGACCTCCCCGAATCAGCAGCGTTGAGAAGCGTCTTCTACTTCTGCATATTCCCCACCGCTTACTTCCTGATTGCAGGCTATTCCGAGAGCCTTTTCCTGCTGCTCACAATTTCATGCATATATTACGCAAGAACTCGCAGATGGGCACTCGCAGGTCTCGCTGGAATGCTCTCAACCGCAACACGCCTCACGGGTCTCGCATTAGTGCCTGCACTTCTCTGTGAATTACTACAACAACACGCACAAAATCATAGGGGACAGGGCAGTTACAATGCAAAAGCAGAGAGGAGAAAACAGAAGTGGAGAGCGCCAATGGCTATTCTAATGACATTTCTCGGCTTCTTAGCGTATTTAATGCTGAATTTCGCGGTTTTCGGCGATGCTTTCGCGTTTATGAGCATAGAAAGAGAGCATTGGTTCAAGCATTTCGCACCGCCCTGGGTGGGATTATTCGGTGCTATGCACGGCATATTCTGGAGAGAGCCTGCGGAGGTCGTCCTCATTTGCTTCGCCGAAATTTTCTTTGCGTTCTTCGCGGTTGCATGCATCGTTTACGCCATGAAATTCCGCATCTCTTATTGCATTTACATGCTCTTCTCATTCATCGCTTTCACCTCAACAACATTCTGGCTCAGCATTCCACGATACACGCTCTCTCTATTCCCTGTTTTCATCCTGCTCGCATCGTTGAGCAAACGAAAAGATGTGTTGCATTACGTTTTCAGCATTGCTTTTGCCTCGTTTTTCGCATTTTTCACTATTCTCTTCACGCAGGGTCGCTGGGCTTTTTGATTCCTATGTCATGCATCATCCATGCCACCCCGCGTTGAAAAAGCGGGGCATGCAATGCAAAAAATTATAAACTTCAGTAGTTGCAATCTCGCAAGAACCGCACCCAACACTCCCTCTCTTTAGATAATAAGAGCGATATATTTATTGGTTAAAGGGTTATAAAAGTTTGTTGGTTGGATGTGGATTTACGCGTCCTTAGCGGTCTTTTTTGCAGCTTTGATGCTCGGAGTGCTCTTAGGTACACTGACCGGGCTAATACCTGGCTTTCATCCCAATAATGTAGCTATTATCCTCGTTTCTATTTCACCGGTACTGATGCGAGAGTTACATTTTCTCGCTCCTTCCGATTTCTCCATCATCGTCGCATCGGCGATACTCGCTACGGCGGTGACGCACACGTTCTTGAGTTTTATACCCGCAGCCTTCATTGGTGCGCCTGAAGCCGACACTGCGTTGAGTTTACTGCCTGCACATCGGCTATTACTGGAGGGTAGAGCTTATGAAGCAACGGTTCTTTCTGCGATAGGCAGTTTCGGTGCCGTTATTTTCTCGCTACTGTGGCTCATCCCTTTCTATTTTATTGTTTCTTCACATTTATTCGTGATATTCCAGAACCATCTACTTTATGTGCTCATTGGGATTTCCGCTATTCTCATTCTCACTGAGAGCTTCAGTGAGCGTATGGAGCCGCATCTCGCTATTATGCTCTCCACAATGGTATTCACCATTTCGGGTATTTTTGGTATTGTATTGCAGAAACTGCCGGTTCCGATGTACTTCCCGGCATTCACGGGTTTATTCGGGCTCTCAACCATTCTTTACTCGCTCTTTTACACGCCTGAGATGCCACCGCAGGAGATAAAGGAGCCAGAGATAAAGGGTATGGGAATATTGAAGTCAATAGTATCAGGTGCTGTCTCTGGTAGTCTAGTCAGTGTTCTACCCGGAATCACATCTGCACATGCAACCGTGATGGCAATGCTCGCCAGAAGGAACAGAGAACCCGAACAGGTGATTCTCACACTAAGCGGTGTAAACACAGCGAATGTGATATTCTGTACAGCCACGTTGTTTCTCACACTGCACGCAAGAAGCGGCACGATGATTGCGATAAATCGTATCATGGAGGTTCAACCATGGAAAAGCATCATTCCACCTCCAGCATTCTTTCAACTACTGATCGCGGTGCTGACCGCATCTGCATTCTCATTCTTCATCACGCGATATATGGGCAAGCAGTTCTCGCTATTCTTTTGCAGGATACCATACAGGAAGATGCTATTCAGTATCATTATCTCACTCGCTGTGCTCGTATTTGTCATCAACGGCTGGTTGGGCTTACTGGTGCTCTTCGTTGCCACAACCATCGGGCTCATTCCCATCTGCACCGGTGTAAAGAGGAGTAATTGCATGGGCGTTCTGCTGTTACCGATAATAATAGCATTGTTTCATTAGTTGATGAATTAGTTGATGAGCAGCGGATGTATATTAAAGAATTTTTTAGAACATGTTTAAAAAAATTAAAAATATAGAAAAAAATATAAAACATTATATATCCTTCTTTTCACAGGTGCTATAAAAAGTGAAGGAAGAGAGCAAACCAATAATAATCCTGCTTGTTGAGGATGATGAGAGTCATGCAGTGCTCATAACGCGTGCGCTCGAAGATGTTGAGGTGCCAAAAAGGATTTATTGGGTGACAGATGGTGAAGAAGCCCTTGATTACTTATTCCATCGGGGTGCATATACAGATATGGATAAGAGCCCACGTCCTGACTTGATTATCCTTGATCTCCGGCTGCCCAAGCGAGATGGTCAGGAAGTGTTGCAAGAGATAAAGAAATCAGAAGAGCTACGTCACATACCGGTGGTGATACTTACGAATTCCATGAAAGAAGAGGATGAGGTACTGGCATATAGCAATTATGTGAATAGTTATCTTCATAAACCCACGAATTTCCGTGATTTCTCTGGTCTGGTACAGGAGGTGGGTGCTTATTGGCTTATCAGGAACCAGCACCCGGATGTTGGGATGTGAAAATGTGATGTAGTTAATGAATCATCCATGTGCGAGAGATAGCTTATTCCTTATGGATGATTACTCTTACGCTTACGTGATAGGAGAATGCGGGAGTATGAAAAGAAAGACTCGCATACTATGTGAGGATGATATGGGAACGCATGAAACGGTGTATGATAATCAGCACAAGAATGAAGAGTGGTGTCGTTCGCTCGTGGAGTCCAGTGCGAATTCTATATACCTGGTGGATCGGAGTTGCAGGTATCTGTTCATGAACAGGAAGTATTTATCTCGGTTGCATATCAAAGAAGATGAGTATCAGGGGCGCTCATACAGTGATTTTCATTCACCTGAGGAGACGCAACAGTTTGCGATGAAGGTCAATCATGTATTCGAGACCGGCGCATCAATACAGTATGAATATAATGATAATAGTGGCAAATATTTCTTAAAGACTCTGAGTCCAGTTAAAGATTCGGAGACTGGCGTGGTCACAGCAGTTACCGTTGTTTCTATTGATATCACAGAACTGAAGCGAGCGGAGAAGGAACGTGAGCAGTTAATAAAGGAGCTTGAAGCGAAGAATGATGAGATGGAGCGGTTTGTTTACACAATCTCACATGACCTCAGAGCGCCTCTTGTGACCATCCAGGGTTTTGTGGAGATGCTGCGAAAAGACATGATACAGGATAAGAATACTACTAATACGGAGGATATAAGAATGTATCTCGAGTATATAGAGGGCGGAGTGAGTAAGATGGAACGGCTCCTGAGTGAGACGCTGGAGCTATCTCGCATCGGACGCGTGACGAATCCCCTGGAGGATGTATCATTTGGCGATATTGTGGGTGAAGCACTGGAGATGACGATGGAGCAAATAAAATCCAGTGGTATCGAGATCTCGCTCGCTGAAGAGTTCCCTGTTGTTCATGTAGACCGAATGAGGGTGATGGAGGTGCTTGTGAATTTGATAGAGAACAGCATAAATTACATGGGTGAGCAGCGTGATCCAAAGATAGAGATTGGCTATCGGCTTGAAAAAGGGGAGACGGTCTTCTTTGTTAGAGATAACGGGATTGGCATTGATCCGAGCCAGCATGAGAAGGTGTTTGAGCTGTTCTATCAGGTAGAGACGAATAACAGGGGCACTGGTGTGGGTCTTGCCATTGTGAAGCGGATAATAGAGATGCATAAGGGGCGTATCTGGATAGAGTCAGAGCGAGGCAAAGGGTGCACGGTCTGTTTTACACTGCCCGTTGTCAACACCTGTACATGGTGAGAGTGAGGAGAGAGGAGTGGGGAGTGGGGCGAAAATTATTTAAGCCCATAGATATAATAGATAAATTTATGCAAGCAGAGGAAGAGAGCGAAGAGGCGCCTTTCACAGACCCTGAGATGATGATTGATGTAGCCAACGAATACCTGGGTATGAAGAAATATAGACAGGCAGTGGCGATATTTGAGAAGATAATAAAGAATGAGCCGGGGCTTACGCACATAGCGAAGGCGTACAATGGTTGTGGTATAGCATACGCCGAGCTTGGGGAATATGACAAAGCGATAGAGCAATTTGAGGAGGCTTTGAACCTCAGCAGGTATCTCGTTGATTTCGGTGCCAGAACATATCGCAATTTAGCACAGGTATACGAGCTATTGGGTGAAGAGGATAAGGCTAAGGAGAACAGGGAGAAGGCGGAGACAATTGAGCTTTCGGAGTACCACTTCTGGGTGACGATGAGTGACGAACTGGAATAGTAATAGCAATAGCGGGGGTTGCTGAGTAAGGAAAAGGCGCAGGGCTTAGGACCCTGTCTCGTAGGAGTGCGCGTGTTCAAATCACGCCCCCCGCATGGAGTTTATTTATTCTTACGATAATTATAGAAGTAACAATATGTATTCTCGGATTTTAATATTGTCTTATTGAACCGGAGGGCAAAAATAGCAACTTTTATATAGAATGAGGATAGAAAAGAGATAAAGGAGCGTGATATGAGAAATGCCAGCAGTAGTAGATTTGGATAAGTGTGATGGCTGTAAAGGAAGGAAAGAGAAAGGAACGAGCATGTGTGTGGAGGAGTGCCCGGTAGAGGCAATAACCTTGGTGGAGGAGCCGGATCCGAGTAGTGCTCCGAACGGGCGTGAGCAGCATGCAGTGATAAACGCGGAGGAATGTACCGATTGTGAGGTCTGCGTGGATGTCTGCGAGCAGGGAGCGATAAGCATGACGGAAACGGAATAAACGTGGTAAAGTGGTAAAGATAGAACGTGTAGAGGTGAGGAATCCGGAAGAGAAGCAGGTGATCATCGGGCAGGGGAACTTCACCATCTTCGCTTGCGATGATATCTTCAAAGCGCTTCTGACCGCAGCACCGGGGATAAAGTGTGCAGTAGCGATGAACGAAGCGGCACCGAGATTGACGCGCGTTACGGGTAATGACAAGCGATTAAAGGAGTTGGCGGGTGAGAATTGCCTCCATATTGGGGCTTCTCACACATTTTTTATCATGCTCGATAATGCATACCCCATAAATGTGCTGAACGTTTTAAAGTCACATCCAGCGGTTGCGAATATCTATGTCGCTTCGGCGAACCCCTTAGAGGTAATAGTAGCCGAGACTGAGTTGGGTCGCGCAGTGCTGGGAGTGGTTGATGGCACTGCGGTGAACAGGATAGAGAGTGAAGCGGAGAAGGAGGAGCGGAGAAAGCTCTGTATTGAGCTTGGCTATTCGGTCGAATGAAGATATGTGACTCACCATTCACCATATTCGCGCTGCAGTTCGTACCAGTGCGTGTGCATCCATCGGCTCGCCTTTCTCTGATACATCAATGCTCAGATATGCGGCACGTGTATTGAAGTAAGGAGGACCTTTTCTCGAGAATATGGTCAGGACTTTACCGTTCTGACGTATTTGGACGCCTTCGCATGGCTCGTGGCTTCTTATCAGTGTCTTCACACCCATTATTCGTAGCCCATGCGCTGTAATATCCTCACCAAACATCATGCCCACACCGCGCATGGAATCAAAGTAGCCGTTACCTTCTATCGGGTCGTTCCAGAGTATCTCAGCGAAGATAGGCGATGTTGGGGTGGCATATTCGATATCACGGATAGAGGTTACATTTACTGGCATTCCACCATGCAGCATCAGGTATTTACCTTCTACGAGTGCACAATGTGGCAACCACTCCCAGAGCTCCCTTATCCTGGTGTATACTTCAGCACCCCCGGCACCGAATCGGCGATAGAATAGGAGAGGCAGGTCGTGCGGCATGACTGGCAGGTTCGGGGGTCCCTCGTGATTGCCCCTGAGCATTATTATCCTGCTTCCATACTTCACTTTCAGCTTCAGGGTCAGATAATAAACTTCTGCGCTGTTCGTACCACGGTCTCCGTAATCACCGAGGAACACGATTCTATCCGCATTCAGCACCTCAGACTCACTTAATATATGGATGAGGCTTTCCACATCACCGTGTAAATCGCCCACAACTACTATGCGGTTCACAGTCTGTGGTGAGATGCGAACCATGCCACTTGCAGCTCTCAATTCCTTCTCACGCTTTAATATCCGCTTTGATGCCTCAATAAGACGCAGGAAATCGCCTGCAGAGGCTTCAAATGCATCCCTCAGCCATCTCTCTTCTATTTTTATCTCCATTATAGAACTATCTTTGCCAGATCAACCAATCGCCTGGGATTGCGCTTTATCAGTTCGAGCACCAGGGCTCTGGTGGATAGTTCCTTCAGATTTATGCCCTCAAGGGAATGGGCGAGTGTATTGAGGTCATCATCAGAAAGCCGGAAGAAGAACTCTTTTGCTTTCAGTGCCGTCTCCAGTCGTTTCCCGAATTCGCTCCTGCATCTGTTATCATATTCCTTGAGTCTATCCTCGGAGGTATCACCCTCATGTATCGCCTTCGCTATCACATCGCCCGCTATCTCCGCTGCCTGCATTGCATACAGGATACCGCCCCCGGTGAGGGGGTTAACATGCCTTGCAGCGTCACCGACCAGAACGAGCCCATCTGAGACACTCTTATGAAGCGGTCCACTTAACGGTACGGCACCATAAATCTCAGCCATTACTTCGCCGGCAGGGAACTTATCATGCACAAAAGCCCTGAGATAATCCATTGCACGGTGCTTATCCTTTGATACATCACCACCTATTCCAAGACCCACATTGGCACAATTTTCTCCTTTCGGGAATACCCAGGCATAACCCCTCGGTGCAACTTTCTCACCAAGAAAGAACTCAGAAAACTCCTCCTCTATTTCTATATTGCACATAAGGTATTCAGCGCAGATACATAACTCAGAGGGCTTCAAATGTGTATTGATGCCCGCCCATCTACCTATCTTCGATTCCACGCCGTCGGCACCGACGATGATATCAGCATAGATGCGCGTATTTCCGTCCATACCGCGTACATATACGCCTTTTTTATGAGTGCCATCCGTGATGATGCCATAAACTTCTGTCTTGACCCGCACCTCAGCACCTGCACTGGCTGCTTCGGTTGCAAGGGCTTTGTCAAACTCCTTACGGTCAAGCACATAGCCCACTTCCTCCATCTTAGAACCCGAGAGGGTGATCTTCGTGCCGTCCGGGCTGTATATGTTGGCGCCTTTAACTTCAGCGCAAATCCATCTCTTGTCTGGCTGGATGTACCGCTCCACAGCGTTACTAACACCTTCGGCACAGCACACGGGCACGCCAATTTCCTGTTTTCGGTCAATTAGAAGAACATCCAAGCCCTGACTGGCTGCGGTTCTCGCTGTTACACTGCCTGCGGGTCCTGCACCCACAACAACCACATCATATCGCTCCTCTTTCATCTCCTCATCATCCCATCATCCTGTTTTATTTATTTTATTTATCGGTTCAATCGTTGATGCGCCTCCGCGAGATGTCTCGCACTCAGAGCACCTATAAGAGATATCTCACCGGCGAGCACCGCAGCAGCGGCGATCTCTGCGAACTTCGCCGCATTTGCGCCCGGCGGGTCGCCCGAACCCTGCACACCGAGCATAGCCAGTGCTTCCTTTTGCGTGCCCAGAGCAGTTCCACCGCCCACCGTGCCCACCTGTAACGAAGGTATAGTAACAGAGCATAGAAGGTCTCCCTCAGTGGTGAGTTCTGCGGTGGTGAAGCCCTGTGAGCCCTCAACCACATGAGCGGCGTCCTGACCCGTGGCAATGAATAGCGCGGCGA
>PQXC01000014.1 GCA_003194435.1 Candidatus Methanophagaceae archaeon
TCACTACGCGCTGACTTTTCGCCATCAAAAAGATAATACGATGTTATATTTAAATACCTGTGTTTCCACTCCAAATATCTTACCTCCCTAACCGTTATTGCAAGATATCGCATGCGAAGTTTTTACAGTAAAGGTAGCTATACAAGTACCTCTTTTTTACTTATTCCAACCTTTTATCCTTTTCTCCGCTCCAGCAGCACCAGAACCGCGGGCACCACTGTTAACGCCGCAATCGCACAGAACACCACTCCTGTTGCCATCATCGTGCCCATATCCTTCATCACGGGCAGTTTACCAAGTGAAAGGCATTTGAACCCTATCACTGCCGCTAAGGTCGTTATCGTCATTGGATAGAATACGTTCTTGAGCGTATCAACCATGGCATCCTCTCGTTTCTGTGTTCGTAGCTCATACCTGAACCGTTTCGTAACCTGAATCCCGAAATCTATCCCGATGCCCATTATCATCGCCATCACACCCGAAGTCTCAGGTGTTATATTGAATCCAGCTAAAACAAGCGTCCCGTTTGCCCAGATAAGACCAAAAGCAATTGTCAACAGCGGAATAAGCCCGTATTTTAGCGATGCAAATATGATTATCAGAATGACGATGATCAATGCAAAGCTGACAAAAGAAGTCTTTCCCATCGTCTCCTGCGCAAGCTCTCGCATCGTTACCTCCTGTACCGGGTCGCCACTGAGTTCCACAACCACACCTGGAGGCTTATTACCTTTTATCACCTCGTTCAAGCCCTCTACTACTCTCGCTTCGTCCACATCCTCCTGCAGCTTCAAGCGCACCACGCTCATCGTATTGTCATCACAAATATAATTGCTCATCTGCTGCTTCACCATTTCATTACGCTCCAATAACGACTTCACACTGCGTAACGAACTCGGTATTTTCCCCCCGTTCGCTTCTTTTATCACGTCCGCAGCACTTTCCGCACTCACAACGCCATAAACGAGCTTCGCACGTTCCGCAAGAACATCCACGTATCTCAAGACTCTCGGGTCCCGCATATCACGTATCTCATCAGAACCTGCGTATCTAGGTGCTGCCTCCACAACAATCGTGGCACTGCTGAAACTACCTGCAAACTGGTCCGCTATTAGCTCGAATGTATTTACCACTTCTACATCCTCTGGTAGCCAATCCTTCTGCGATGTACCTGCGGTTTCCATTAATGATGCCTGGTAGCCCATGAAAATAGTGAATATAAAAAATATAGCCAGCACCACGAGTGCATGATGCGCCACGAACTTTGCATACCCCTCCAGAGGCTTTTTCCCTAATCTGCTCAGTTTATCTCGCATTTTTTAGCCCTTCCCTACTCGTTTTCGCAGCCCTTTGGCTAATTTCCGCGCTTTTACACGCTCTTCAAACACGATAAAGCACGGATTTACCACTGCGGCAGCTAACCAGCAGAAAATGATACCCATTGCCAGTGTCTGCCCTAAGTGCTGAATCATTGGCATCACAGAAAGCGTCAACGCGAAGAAAGCCGCGGTTGTCGTCGCTGCGGAGCCAAACGTTGATGCTCCTATATTAGACACTGCAATTCGCAATGCATCTCTCGTTGTAGTGCCACGGCTTCTCTCTTCATAATATCTCGAGACCATGAATATACCGTACTCGACACCCAAACCGATGATTACCGCACCTATCATCACTGTGCTGATGGATATCGGGATGCCGAGGAAGCCCATTGTCCCGAAAGTCCAGGTAATACCAAAAACCAGTGGCAGGAACACTAAAAACCCCTTTGCGAACGACCGTTCCAGCAATGCCAGTAATCCAAAAATAATCGCCGCCGCTACAAGCGTAGTGAATACCATGTCCTCACGCATCAACCTTAACAGCTCTATTATCAACGGTGCCATCCCCGTTATTTTATACTCTACCCCTGGTGGTTTCGTAATCGCATCCACATCCTTTTTAATTATATCCGTCACCTCTGTCACCTTATTCTCACTTAAGCCCGCGGAGATGGGCACATGTACTAACGTGATGCTGTAATCGCGATTGAAGAAATGCTCAGCACCGGGCACCGCAGCCAGCACACGCTTCACTCCTTCTATGTCGTCCGGAACGCCATATTTAAAGAACGGTGCAATAGACTGAACGTGCCCTACTACCACTGACTCGTCCTCCAGCCGGTTATGCAATTCAATCACTGATTTTATCACTCTTGGGTCTCTTATATCGCTTACTACATTCTTCGCACCCGTATCTCGGTTCAGGCAAATCGCAACGACCAGGAACTCCTCGCCTTTGAACTTGCTCGCTATCTTGTCCTGTAAAACGAAGACGGGCAAATCCTCCGGCATCTCCTTCTCTATGTTGCCCTGGAAATGCAAGTTCGTTGCTCCATAGCCCAAAAACAGCGTCAGTATCACCGCCGCCAGTATTATCTGCTTATAATACCGGCATTGAAACGCTGCCAGTTTTGTTAATGCACTTTCTATGCCTATCTTCCCTTTCAGCATATCTCGTTAGAAAACCCTCTTCCTTCTCAAAACCAGAACCACAAACAGAAGAAGCAAGGCGAATCCCGCTTCAAATCCGGGAACCGGAACCGAAAATCTGCCCGATGAACCTGAGCCCGAGGATGTCACTTCCAGCTGGATTTGCTTGTCAAATACATACACATTGTCATCGCCTAAGTCGCGGTCTCCTGTGCATCGTATCTCTATACCCTGCGGGTATGTCTTCGGCAGTGCGTCCTTATCCACATCGAACTTCAGTATGCCCACACTATCTTCTCCTATCTTCAGGTTGCCCAGATAATCGCTCTTCACATCGTAATCGAAGGGCACGTCCGCCTCGCCCGTAATCCGCACGCTAACCGATTCCGCCTTCTCCGAACCCACATTCCGCACCTTCACGTGCAGTTTCACACCCTTATCACCTGCACTTATCTTCGCAGGTTCAGTATAGTAGGAAACAATCTCAAATTCCGGTTTCGGCTCCACCAGTATCTCCACAGAGCGCATCACCTCGTATTCTTTGCCCTTCGTATCTTTGTATCTTATTCGCAGTGGTATGCTGTATGTATTCGATTCCACGTTCTCTGCAACGTCAATATGGAATATCGCCTCAGCTTTTTCGCCCGAATTCAACCTGCCTATGTACGAGCGGTCTGTTCCAGACCACGAGGGCTTGAAACTCGCATTATTACTATTACCATCACAAATCAATACCGCTTCAATATCTTTCGCCGCTGCTTCGCCACTGTTCTCTATAAAAGCTCGTATCTCAACGTTCTCATCCCCTGGTCTTATGTCCGCAGGGTCAGTGGTTATATCCCCGATGTTTATCACCACACGCCCTTTTATATTGAAGGAAATCCCTAATTGCGCTGTTATGATATCGGTAGTTACAGTGCCATTCTTCGGGTCAAAATAGTGCCCCCGCCACGAACATGCAATAGGAATGGAATAGACACCATTAAGTGCTTCTTCCTTCACATGCACCGTTATTTCCACTTCCTTCGAGCACCATGAGTTCAGTGTATTTATGTGCACTACGGTAGGTCCTATCAGCGATACAGTTTCTGTACCCTGAAACGCCAGCCTGATATCTTTTGCATCCATCCCTCCGTTGTTCTTCACCGTCACAGTCACCTTGCAGGTATCCCCGGGATGCAACTCCGTAGGCGTTACATGGGTTACCGTAATAGAAGAGAAAGCCGCTTCTGCTGGCGAAACCATCATAAAAAACAACATACTGAGTACGCATAACGAAGCCAACTTCCCTATTTTTACTTTAACATTTTTTCTCATTTCTTCTTCCCTCCTCTACTTTATCGCGTTATCTTCACCGAAATACTCTTTGCTACTTCTTCCACGTTACACTCCTCGATGTCTATGGGCATCATATTTAGCTCGTCCATTATTTTTGAGAATATAAGAACAGCAAGCTTCAATTTCCTGTATTCATGTAGCATCGCAGTAAAATTCTCCTTCACTTTCGCATCCTCGATCTTATCCCGACTCACGGAGAGCAATTCAATCGTCGGCTTTATATTCTCGGCGAGAAATCGCTTCAACAGGTCACCAAAGCTCTCAGTTAGGGAGGTATTAACCGAATAGCGGATTTCTCTTCCCTTTCTCTCCACTCTAATCATCGGTCCTTTTTTCAATTTCCCCAGGCTTCGGCTGACCAATCCGCGACTGTAGCCCGTGCCCTCTTCTATCTCGCGCTGCGTCACGGGACATGACTTGAAGAGTAAGAAGCCCAAAACACGCCCCACTGATTCCCCTATGCCCCATTGCTTCCCTATCTTCGCTAATGAATCCAACACTTCTCGCATCACTTCGCTCATATTATCATCTCCCATCTCTATCCTCCATCATCATCCCCTATCTGTATTTTACTTTTTACTGAAAAGTTAAATTGGTGTGTATTATATAAAGCTTCAACAAAACACAAAACGCTGGTATCAACTACTAATACACTACTAATCTTTTAACGCCCGGTAATAATCCAGAGCACCTGAAATAGCCTTCTTTATGATGAAGAACCTCCCGCTTAGCAGTTCCGAGAGCACATAGCGCGGTCTCAAGTAAAAGCTGATATAAGCCCGGTTGAGCAATTTCCTCAGTTGCTCTGCCGAAATCCCGGGAATGTTCATTATTGGCTCTACTGTTGTATATCTTCTCCAGTCCTTCGTTATTAACAGCCCTTTCTCTTTCGCAATTGCAAAGAGCCTCGTACCTGGATACGGTGTGCATATCGTGAACTGTGCGTAAGTGGGATTTAACTTTTCCGCAAACTTTATCGTGTCCTTTATCATCCTCACCGTCTCGCCCGGAACGCCGATAATAAAAGAAGCGAGGACCTTCAAACCCGATTTCTTCACGGTCTCCACCGCTTTACTCACACGCTCCAATGTGGTGCTCTTGCCAATGAAGTCCAGAACCTTCTGCGTGCCCGATTCCGCACCGATATAGATATCGTGACAACCAGCCCTCTTTAGCTTCTCCGCTAACTCGCGGTTTATTGTGTTTGCATGTGCCGAGCAACTCCAGGAGATGTCCATTCCCCCCTCATTCCTCTCTTTTATCAGCAAATCGCATATCTTCTCCGCTCTCCTCATGCTCAACGTGAATGTATCATCCATGAATTCTATCTCTTTGACACCGAATTCAGTGCTTAGCAGTCTCAACTCTTCTATCACATTCTCCGCAGACCTCGCACGCCATATCTTACCGCAAAGAGTAGAAGAAGCGCAGAAGATACAGTCGAATGGGCAACCCCGGCTTGTCATCATCACTCCGTATCTGTGATTCCCAAATCTGTATTTGTCCATAGGCAACAGGTCATAGGCAGGGAATGGGATTTCATCGAGATTATTTATGAACGGTCTGCTTTCTGTGCTTTTTATCTCGCCATCCTGTCTGAACGTTATCCCGCGGACATTCTTCAGTGGCACGTTCTTCTCGAAACAATTAAGCAGTTCCTTTGCTGTTAGCTCTCCCTCATTCCTCACCACTACATCCAATGCCGGGCATTCCTCAAGCGTTTCTTTCGCCGTAAAAGTCACGTGTGGTCTATTATACGAACTTCATGCTCCGGTCTGAGCACAGAAGCGAGATATGCCAAGCCAAGAGGTGGACTCGTAGTCCCGAGCACGGTTTTAACGATAGATGCCGAATTCGGCTGTACTTTCATAATCTTATAGCTTATATCCTTACCCCTCGCTCCCTCCTAATTATCTTATCCCATTCGTCTTTATACATTATGCAGCCGAGGTCCGGGGCTTTTACGTCACCATAATACGCATAAGCCCTTGCTCGGCATCCACCACAGATATAGCGATAAGAACAGAAGGAACATGCATAATCGCTGCTATCGCGGTCGCGCAGTATCTGCAGCACTTCGTTATTGTCCCACACACGCTGGAAACCGTCTTTTATGACGTTACCGAGTTTTATCGGCATGAACACGCATGGCTGGATGTCACCGTTTTCTTCTATGGAGCAGTATATCCGCCCGGCACCGCATCCGCCAATGAACTCAGTAAGAGCCTTTGCACCCTCAAGATACTCGGCTGGAAGTTCAAGGTCAGCGAAATGAGTGGGAGAAATCTTAGCCCCTGCGTTTTTCAATGCGTTGGATACTGAAATGCGGGCGTAACACGGCGAGGTCGTGACTATTTGCATATCCCCTTTTTGCCATTCGCGGTAAAGGAAATTCATGAGGTCTTCCCGCTCCTCCGGTCCAAGGTCTTCTTCCACTATCTCGCGCCCCCTGCCGGTGGGCACGAAGCTGAAGACAATAAACCGGTCTACCTGGAGCTTCCTTGCAAGTTCCACCATCTCTGCCATCACGCCTATATTATGGTGTGTAGCTGTGGTAGCGAGTCCAACCGTGAGTCCTGCATCCTTAGCGTTTTTTAGACCCGTAATAGCCCTATCAAAAGCGCCTTTTACACCTCTAAAGGCATCGTGTATCTCCGCCGTCGGACCATCAATGCTCACCTCCACGTATCCTATCCCCGCATCCTTCATGCGTTCCGCCATTTTTGGCGTTATAAGCGTTCCGTTTGTAGCTACGGCGAGGTAAAACCCCTTAGAAGATGCATACTCCGCCACGGGTAACAGATGCTTGTTCATGAGTGGCTCGCCACCCGAAAAAGATATAGCAGCAACACCCGCTTCATCAAGCTGGTCCACGACTTCCATCTTCTCTTCGAGCGTGAGTTCGTCCGGCGCAGGATGCGGTGTAGCGGACGCATAGCAGTGCTTACATCTGAGATTGCATTCGCTCGTGAAGTTCCAGACGACAAGAAAAGGCGCGGATAGCCGCTGCGGCTTTGTTATGCCGTATTCCGCAATGCCACGAATTATAACACTGAACCCTTTTCTTATGTAAGGGTCTTTTAGGAAGTCCTTCAGTGCCTGTGGTTCTACGCCGAGTGGAGCAGCACCCTTCTCTATCGCGGTAGCAACGACCTTAGCGTGAACTTTCTCCTTTACAGTCTTAGCCTCTTCAACACCCGCGTATATGGCAAGTGATCTGCTTATGCTCTTTGGTCTGGACAGTTTCTTCATTATGAATCTTGCAAAGGTGCTGTCCATTACCCTGTTCAGATAGGCTATTATCTCCGCTTCGTTCTGCAAAGCTTTATCCTTATTGTTCTTACCCATCTTTATCACCCTCCCCCTCTATACCCTCTATACCCGTACCTGTACCTGTCTCAGCGACACTTTCCACTCTTTTCAAATACGCAATTGCACGCTCAACTTCCTCACCGAGATGTTCAAGGTCTTTTGTTCCCTGAATAGCTTCGTAAAGCTGCTTGAGATGTGCCATAAGCTTCTCATGCTCCGCTTTTATCAGTTCCACGAAGTTCACATTCGCTATATACACGTTCTTTCTGGTGCTTCTGACACGTTCCACCAGCCGCCACCTCATGAGCGTATTAAGATAGCTTATGGTGGAGGAATAGGCGTAGTTGGTTCTTTTACTTATCTCTTCCGCAGATAGCGGTTCACGGGATGTGAGGAGCACGGCATAAATAGTGCTGCAGCCTTCACCAAAGCCCCAGTTCTTCATCATTAGCGCTTTCACTCGCATGACCACGCGGTCCACGGTGGTTATACATCCATGGGACATAGTATCTATATCTACCATAATTATTGTATATATTGTATTTAATATAAAATGAAATACTTATTATTTGAGAGGGAAGTTTTGATTATAGGTGAAAGGAAATATGGAAGAAAAAGAGAGTGAGAGTGAGGTCTCAAAAGTTGTTAGAGAAGCGGTGGTGAAGGCGGCTGAGAAGGGTGAGGACATAAAAGAGAAGGTGGTTGAGATTACCCGAGATGCTGTTAAGAAGGCATTAGAGGGTGCTGATGTTACACGAGAGAAAGTGGAATCCATAGCTAAAGGTGCGATGAAGGGTGCAATCGAGGGTGCATGGATGACAGAAGTGGGGGCTGCTGAGGTCACCAGAGGTGCTGCAGAGGGTATCATTGATGGCACGAAGCAGGCAGGTGTTAAAGCCGCTGACTTCGCGGAATATGCCGCAGAAGCTGCTCTTGATACCGTAAAAGAAGTGGGTGATAAAGCGGTAGAAGTGGTGAAGGATGTGATAAAAGGTTTTTTCGGTGCCGTCAAAGAGATCTTAGAGCAGAAGAAGGACTGACAATGGCAAAATGCCGATTCGCACAATCGGCGTGATAAGTCGCACGTATCGCCATATCAACCGCTATCGTGAGATTATCGCAATATTGGTGAAGTATGGTTTTGGAGAGATATTAGCGAAGCTGGAGTTACCAAAATATCTCAATTTCGGTAAGGGCAAAAGTAAACGTTTCATATTGGGTAAAACTGCTGCTGAGATAGCGACTGCTTCACGCTGGGCTCGGGTGCGAATGGCACTGGAAGAGCTTGGACCCACTTTTGTTAAGTTTGGACAGATTATGAGCACCAGACCGGATATGGTGCCGCGGGAGCTTATCGCTGAGCTGGAGAAGCTTCAGGATAAAGTCCCTCCTTTTCCTACCGAAGATGCCCGGCGGATTATCGAGGAGGAATTGGGCAGTTCCATTGGCAGTCTTTTCAGGGATTTCTCTGATTCACCCATCGCATCCGCCTCTATTGCACAGGTGCATAAAGCGGTATTGCACGATGGAAAAGAAGTGGCAATCAAGGTTAAACGTCCTGGCATCGACCGAATCATTGAGACAGACCTGGAAATAATGCTCCATCTTGCCACACTTATCGAGAACCATTTCGAGAAGGAACTGGGCATTTGGGACCCTGTGAGCATAGTAAACGAATTTGCACGTGTAATCAGGAAAGAGCTGGACTTCAGAATCGAGGCGGCGCATATCGAGCGTTTTGCAACAAATTTCCAGACGGACAAGACAATTCACGTGCCATATGTCTATCGTGAATATTCCTCTGATAAGGTATTGACAATGGAGTTTATTGGCGGGCTGAAAGTCTCGGAAATCGCAAAAGCAGTGTCAGGAGAAGAAACTAAGGTTCGGAACTACGGAATTGACCCCAAAGTCGTGGCAGCACGAGGCGCGGATCTCGTTCTGAAACAGATATTTGAACACGGCTTCTTCCACGCAGACCCGCATCCGGGTAACATCAAGGTGCTGAGAGACAACATCATTTGCTTCCTCGACTACGGAATGATGGGTTCGCTGTCAGCACGCCATCGAGAAGCACTGGCTGACATCCTCATTGCGATGATAGAGAAAGACGCAACGAAAATCACGAGAACCATTTTGAAAATATCCGGGTACAGGTACATGCAGATAGGAGACAGTGAGAAGTTAGAATCCGATATCGCCGAACTTATCGAACTCTATGCCTATCGTCCACTTAAAGAAATAGAAATAGGGAATCTACTACACCATATTGCGAGTGTGGTTGCGGAGTATCGGTTGAAAGTGCCGCCAGACTTCTATCTGCTTGCTAAGGCTCTGGTGACCATTGAAGGCGTGGGTAAGGAACTGGACCCTGAATTTAATGCTATGGAACACGCTGAACCGTTCGCCAAGAAGTTAATCTGGGCACGTATGAGCCCCCGGAGGTTAATCAAGGATTTCTATCTCTCTGCTCTTGAAGCACGCCTGCTGGTGCGTGACCTCCCCTCTGAGGCACGAGACATATTGGAACGGCTACAGCAGGGCGAGATAAAGATAAAATTTGAGCATGAAGGGCTTAATCCAATGCTTGAAACCATCGACCGGGCGAGTAATCGCACGGTTTTTGCCATTGTTTTAGCTTCGCTCGTGATAGGTTCCTCACTTATTGTTCTTTCTGGTGTTCCGCCGAAATGGCACGAAATCCCGATTATTGGCATCGTTGGCTTTCTTGCAGCAGGAATAATAGCTTTTGGACTTTTATTTTCCATTTTGCGGCATGGAAGGATGTAAAAAAAACTCATCATAGCCTCGCCAGTAGATACACTCTTAGCTCTTAGCTCTTAGCTCTTAGCCCCTGAGCATGATGGTACAGATAGGAGCTTTCTGGCATAATTTGGTGATTACGCTTGAGAGATTCGGTTTGAGTCTTTTTTTCGGGTGTCTAGTCGGTTTTATTCTGGGACTAATTATCGGGCTCAAACAAAACGTAAGGCGTGTGCTTGAGCCTATTCGATGGTTGTTGATGAGTGTGCCGCCGGTTGTTGTGGTACAGGGCAAATTTCTCGATGTTTTTAAGGGAGATATATCTGCCAGAGATAGGTGGTCCTGTTCTGGCAGGACTTACGCTCCCGGCGGGGTTGGCAGTGCGTATCGTTGTTCTGGCGGAAGTTCTCGGCGCATACAGTGATGTGGGATACGCATTCTCAGTCGCCAGAATAAACCTGGAGACGCCGGAGCTTTTTTCCCGGATCCCGGGTTATTGTCTGCATCTCCATGGTAATGCTATTTGAATTTGTTATTTTGAACCCGGTAAAGAGCCGGATAAAGAGCTGGAAGAAGGAGGAGGAGAGATAGATGATAGAGTTTGAGGACGTGAGTAACGCATTTAATGGATATACGGTCTTCAAGGGGCTTTCAGTCAGGATTAGAAAAGGGGAGATAGTCGGTCTGCTCGGACGTTCGGGCGTAGGAAAAAGCACTATATTAAGGAGGATTACTGGATTAATCCTACCTGACTCTGGAACGATAAAGGTAAACAGCTCAAAAATCGGGTATATCTTTCAGGAGCACCGTTTGATTCCGTGGAGGACGGCACTGGATAATATATGTTTCGGTCTGAAGGCGATGGGAGTCAGGGATAAAGAAGCAAAGGCAATAGGGCGAAAATATATGGAAAAGCTGGGCTTGAAAGGATTTGAGAATTATTATCCGTATCAATTTGAGGGGGGCATGTGTCAGTGAGTATCCATAGGAAGAGCGTTTGCCATCAATCCTGACCTCCTGCTCATGGACGAACCGTTCAGCAGCCTTGACCTCGGCTTGAAAGATGATATGCTCAGTATCGTTCAGAACATGCTGGCTCAGCAACCGCTCACATTGCTCTACGTCACTCACGACCCCGAAGAAGTATCCAGGTTAGCGAAAAGACTCTTGCTACTGGTTAGCGGTGGTCAAATCCATGAGTTGTCACCGGAATATGATAAAACGTTTAAAAGGATGCTGCGAAGAAGATTCCGTGGAGATGATCTCAAAGATATGGGGGCTAAGGATAGATATAAATTTAATAATATGCATACAACTATTTAGGAATAGGAAAAGACCATGAGTAGCAAAGAGCTTATAAAAAACATCTCCTTCTCGGAAGTAGGTGAATCAGGAAAAGGAATGGCCAATGGATGAACTCAGGGAATATCAGGTAAATGTGGGTATTCACCTATCACATCATCGCTTGAAGATTCTGGAATATTTGACGAAACACCGAACACATCCAACCGTTGATATAATTTACAAGAATCTTTCAAAAGAGATACATACACTCTCAAAAACCACCATCTATAAGCACGATACGATAAAAGTTTTCACAAGCAAGGGTATTGTACAGGAGCTGACGATGGAGGAGAAAGAAGTGCGATACGATGCCGATACAACGCAACATGCACACTTTCACACTTTACTTTAAGTGTATGAAGTGCAAAAACGTGTACGACATAGCTCAGGAATCAGAAGATAAAAAGGCGGAAAAAAAATGGATGACGAAATAGAGATAAGCGTTCATTTATGGTGGGAACATAAGATAAGAAAAGTAACAATAAAAAAGGGTGGAACTTCGGTTGTAATATGGTTTAGAAACTTTGGATATGTTGCCATTAGTGATGAAAAAGCCCAAAACATCTTTGCTGGAATAATTAAGGGCTTATTGGGAATAAAAGGAGAAATACCCGAGGTACGTCTTACAGTTGAAACAGACGGGAAGATGAAAAATCTTGTGATAAACAAAAGAGAAAACTTAGAAGAGTTCTTTAGAAAGACATTTATTGAAGAATGACGAGCTTGGAATCGCCACATACGAGGGTTGAAGAACAGCAGCCGCAGTGCGAAGCGGAGAAAAAAGTGCCTTGACAATATATACAAACCGATGTGGTAGAGCCTCGACTAACCATGGGGGGATAAAAATCATATGGAGAATGAAGTATGACCTTAAGGGAGAGGATAGAAAATGTGGGAAGGATATTAGGTGGTGTAAAACATGTTGGGTGAAATAGTGATAGATTTGGAAAAGGTGAGAGAGGAAGATAGACATAAGGGGATATTGTGTGTGGGTATGATAGTGGAATCGGATGCTGTGGACTTGTATGAGCAACTTGCGGCGTTGACGGAGCAAGAAGAGGTAAAAAAGAAGTAGAGGAAATGCTGGAGTGAAAAGAGGGAGAGGGAGAGATATATAAGGAGGTATAAACATGTCAAATAGAGTTTTGGTTTTGGGTGCCGGCGCCGCGGGGTCAGTAATGGTGAATAAACTGGCAAGAGAATTCAGACAAGAAATTGCAAAGGAAGAAGTGGAGATAACAATACAGGACTGGACAAGAACGATGTGAACATAAACCAAGGGGGTTTCACTTTTATTCCCTTTGGTCTGTACACGCCGGAAGATATAAGTAGATCAAGAAAAAAACTGATTAGCCCGCGTGTAAAGTGTGTGTTTCGAGAAGATGGGGAGATAGAACGCGTGGACTTAGCAAACAGAGAGGTAACGGTAAAGACTGGTAGGAACTACTCCTGCGATTACCTCGTAATTGCAACCGGGTGCATAGCAGATGTAGGGAGTGTTCAAGGTCTTTCAGACGACTTCAATACGTTCCATACTTCGTTAGAGGATGCTTTTAAACTGAGGAAACTTGTTAGAACCTTTGATAAGGAACATATAGTTATATCGGTCGCACAGATGCCCATCCCTTGCCCTGGGGCTCCGGGGAAGTTCGCTGTAATGTTAGATGCTTACTTATCCTCTCTCCATTTTCAACCGTTCCAATCCAGAGAAGGAAAAGGAATTTTATAAAGGCTTAGTGAACAGTTTAAAGGCAATACTTGAAAATTGGGAGAAATATAAGCCGATCAGAGGCATGATAGATAGAGGATATATTCAAATTAGCGAAAAATGCTTTCTCTTTAAAGAATTTGCATCGCTATACAAAGCGTTCAGTCAAAAAGTTCGTCTGTCTGCATGTACTTTTGGTAAGGATAGTGGTTTCGTTGGGTATTAACTCAAAGGAGGAATTACAGAAGATTGCTGACTGGTAGTTGGTGGAGGGGGTTGTAACCGTTATTGCAAGAATATCGCATGGAAAGTCTTAAAGTAAAGGGTAGCTATGCAAATACAGAGGAAGAAAAAATGGGAGAAAAAATAGGGATGCCCCTGATCGGGGAGGAATTTCCGGATATGGAAGTACAGACGACACATGGAAAGAAGAAACTGCCAGAGGAGTATAAGGGCAAATGGTTTGTCCTGTTCAGTCATCCTGCAGATTTTACGCCCGTATGCACGACCGAGTTTGTGGCGTTTCAAAGACGATTTGAGGAGTTTAAAAAGCTGGGCTGCGAATTGATAGGATTGAGCATAGACCAGGTATTCAGCCACCTGAAATGGGTGGAATGGATAAAGGAGAACCTGGGCGAGGAGATAAAGTTTCCAGTAATCGCGGACGACACAGGTAGAGTTGCAAAGCTGCTGGGGCTCATCCATCCAAACAAGGGAACAAATACAGTTAGAGCTGTATTTGCCGTTGACCCTGATGGAATCATAAGAGCCATGATTTATTATCCACAGGAGCTTGGTAGGAACATGGATGAAATATTGCGAATGGTACGCGGTCTTCAAACCAGCGATGAACGCGGTGTTGCAATACCTGCAAATTGGCCTGATAACGAGTTAATTGGTGATGAGGTGATAATTCCACCGGCATCGGACGAGCAAACCGCGAAGGAACGACTGAAGCAATACGAATGCTTTGACTGGTGGTTCTGTCACAAGAAGCTGGACAGGATGGAGGAAGGTAAATAACATGCTAAGCGAGAAGATGCAGGATGCATTGAATGGGCAGCTCAACAAGGAGATGTATTCTGCGTATCTCTATCTGGCGATGTCGGCATACAGCACGTATATCGGGCTGAAAGGGTTTGCCAACTGGTTCATGGTTCAGTACCAGGAGGAGATGATGCACGCGATGAAAATCTACGATTATATTAATGACCAGGGCGGACAGGTAAAGCTTATGGCGATTGAGCAGCCGTTGACCGAATTTGAGTCACCCATGGATATGTTTGAGAAGACATTGGAGCATGAGAAGTTCATCACGAAGAGTATAAATGAACTTGTTGACCTCGCAATTGCCGAGAAGGACCACGCTACGAACATCTTTCTTCAATGGTTCGTTACTGAACAGATAGAAGAAGAGAGTAACGACAAAGATATTATCGCCAGGTTGAAACTCATAGGAAAAGACGGTAATGGGTTACTCATGCTTGACAAGGAACTGGCAGCACGTGTATTTACACCACCTGCGACTGCTGAGGGGATTTGAACAAAATGGCAAGCGCGATAATAATTTATGAATCCCGTTCAGGCAACACGGAAATGATGGCAAAAGCTATCGTAGCTGGACTGGAAGAGGCAGGCGTAGACGTTGAATTGAAAAGGGCTGTACGTGCAAAGGCTGATGACCTCAAAGACATGGATGCGGTGGTCCTCGGCTCGCCGACGTATGTTCGCAGTTTGATAGCGGCAATGAAGACGTTTCTTTTTGAGATGGAGAAAGCGGACCTGAAAGGAAAGGTTGGTGCGGCATTCGGGTCTTACGGCTGGAGCGGCGAATCAATTGAGATACTGACAGAAACGATGAAGAATCTCGCGGGGATGAACGTGATAGAACCAGGACTGAGAATAAAAGGCAGACCAACCGAACAAGGCTTGAAGGAATGCCGGGAGTTCGGCAAGAAAATTGCCGAGAAGATAAAATAAGGATAAGGATGTGAGTGAAGAATGTCAAAATGGAAATGTACCGTATGTGGGTATATCTATGATGAGGAAGAGGAGGGTACGAAGTTTGAGGATTTACCCGATGATTGGGTATGCCCTGCGTGTGGTGTGGGCAAAGAAGTGTTTGAGAAGGAGGATTAAATGAGCCTTGGAAGAGAATTAAAACCGAACATTTACGCAGTAGGAGCAATTGACTGGGACCGGCGATTATTTGACGAACTAATTCCGCTACCAGATGGAACGAGTTATAATTCCTATTTGATAAAAGGAAGTGAGAAGACAGCTTTGATAGACACGGTTGACCCGACCATGACGGATGTACTGGTAAGAAACCTTAGAGGTCTTGAAGTTGGCGGTATAGATTATGTCGTTGCTAATCACGCCGAGCAGGACCATTCGGGCTCATTACCAAAAATACTCGATTTATATCCCGGTGCTAAGGTGGTTTGCACACCGAAATGTAAGGACTTGCTTATGGATCTGCTCTTAATACCCGAGGATAAGTTCATAACCGTGGCTGACGGGGAGACCCTGTCACTGGGCAACAAGACACTGGAGTTCATCCATGCACCGTGGGTTCACTGGCCAGAGACGATGCTGACATATCTGAGAGAAGACCACGTGATTTTCACCTGCGATTTCCTTGGCTCGCATCTGGCAACCAGCGGCCTGTTTGTGACCGACGAGGCGAGGGTCTATGAGGCAGCCAAGCGATACTATGCGGAGATTATGATGCCTTTCCGGACAACAATCGGGAAAAATTTAGAGCGGATAAAAAGTTTGGAGATAGAGATAATCGCACCAAGTCATGGTCCCGCTTATGATAAGCCCGAATTTATTCTCAATGCTTACAGGGACTGGACTTCTGACGCAGTGAAGAATGAGGTGATTATCCCCTACATCTCGATGCACGGTAGCACGAAGAAGATGGTGGATTACTTCACAGAGGCGTTGATTGACCGAGGAATAACAGTAAAGCAGTTCAATCTGTCAGAACCAGATATCGGGAAACTGGCGATGGCATTGGTAGATGCTGCTACGGTTGTGCTCGGGTCTCCAACAGTTCTGGTCGGACCACACCCGAAAGTCGTTTATGCCGCCTGTCTTGCAAATGCCCTGAGACCAAAACTGAAGTTCGCATCTATCATCGGGTCTTATGGTTGGGGTAGCAGGATGGTAGAACAACTTACGGGAATGTTACCCAATTTGAAGTTGGAAATACTGGAGCCGGTTGTGATTAAAGGAGTACCAAAAGAAGCGGATTTTGGTGCTCTGGACAGATTAGCTGATGAAATTATGAACAAGCATAAGGAGCTGGGTTAACCCTACTCCCTTTACCTTTTCTTCCGTAAGATGAAAGGGGGAGGGTTGTAAATGTCTCATGTCTCAGATAGATATTAAGTTTGAAGAGTATAAATCGCTACGTTCCAGCATTGACATGCACTTAAAACAGATTAACGAAATTCTCGCCATTATGGTAGCAGCGACAAGTGCACTTCTAGGATATGGACTCCACTCAGAAGTACCTTGGATATTTTTAACCCCTTTACCGATAATACTTTCCTGTGCGTATTTGATCCGAACACAAATGGAAGAAGTATTGAGAAAAGGTGCTTATATAATGATCAAATATGAAAATGAGTTGGAGTACATAGGGTGGGAATCTACACTCTATGAAGTTAGAAGATCTTCAAAAGAAGATAAAAAACAAGAAGAGGATAAAAAATGGAAAATGCTGGAAAGAATAATACCCACATGGAAAGACGCAGCGACAGATTCCAAAGCTATATTTCTAATCGCTATGATTTTAATTCTCATCTGCATTGTGTGTTTTTCTTATTTTATGTATGTTTATTACGATTTTATTATTTTTGTTATTTCTATTATTTTTATTATTTTTGTTTTCTTTCTATCTTTAAGCATGGTGTTGAGAAGGGTATTAGAAGCATACACCTATGATGAAGAAAAACGTTATGTAGAAAAGTTTAACAAAGCAATTAATGAGGTAAAGAATAAGAGGGGATAATTAAACCTCTTGGCGTGGTATTTCCAATTCTTTTACCTATATTTCGCACTTTATTGTATATTTTGTAAACCTTTAAAAGAAGGAGAGTTAGAAATAAAAGAGGAGAATAAAAATGGAAGGAGAAAAAAAGAAGGACCTGTTAGATAAAGGCGCAATAGTCCAGCAGGATTATGAAACGTACGCTATCGCGCCACATATACCGGGAGGGATTTGCGAGCCTTCTACGCTCAGGAAGATAGCAGATGTCGCAGAGAAATACAATGC
Organism: Candidatus Methanophagaceae archaeon; assembly: GCA_003194435.1. Lineage (GTDB taxonomy): Archaea > Halobacteriota > Syntropharchaeia > Alkanophagales > Methanospirareceae > G60ANME1. The sequence continues at coordinate 17,222 of PQXC01000014.1, forward strand.
CAAAGCATTAAAATTGACCTCTGCACAGAGAATAGCCATCGTGGGTATAGCGGAGCGTGATATAGAGGATGCGTGGCGAGACCTCGATATACCACCGGGTTATGCTATTGGGTTATGTGTCAGAAGTGTGAAGTTCTGCCCGGGAACAACGTTTTGTAAAAGAGGAAAGCAGGATTCTGTGTCCTTAGGTATGGAATGTGACAGGAGGTATCACGGGATGACGCTGCCCTCAAAATTTAAAATCGGTGTTTCTGGCTGTGCGAATAGCTGTGCAGAATCATGGATAAAGGATTTGGGTTTTATCGGAATGCCAAAAGGTTGGAAAGTAGTTGTTGGCGGTTCTGCGGGTGCATCTCCCGCTATTGCGGAAGTTCTGGCGGAAAATTTAACCGATGACGAGGCTATTGATACCGCTGATAGAGTCATCAACTACTACAAGAATTGCGGTACTAAAAAGCGATTGGGCAGATATATTAAGGAGATAGGGTTTGAAGAGTTCAAAAAGGAGATATTATAATGTAAAATGTAAACGCAAACCTCCGGGATAAAACACGCACGCTCGAACGCGAACCAGAAGCACAAAAAGAGAGTGTTTATATTACCTCCTCCACCAGTTCTTTAATTTCAAGCGCACAATTGAATTAAGAACCGTTCACGAGCCTGTAAGCAACCGTTCTTGCCTTCTCTTTTATCTCTTCCTCTCCCTCTACTTTTCTACCCGACATTAGAATCTTACCATCACATATCACAGTATCAACACAACTGCCACTCGCCGCATATACTATGTTCGAGATTAAATTGTGGTTTGGGATCAACGCTACGTTTTTCAGGTCCAGCAGTACGATATCAGCGAGTTTACCCACTTCAATCACCCCTGAGTTCAGTCTGAACATCCTGGCTGCGTTCACAGTTGCGAGTTCAAACGCCTCTTCCGCTGGCATCACTGTTGGATTGATAAATGCTTTATGGAATAATGAAGCTATCTTCATCTCCTCAAACATATCAAGATTGTTATTCGATGCACAGCCATCGGTTCCAAGTGCGATATTCCTGTACAATCCCGCTTCCTTCATCTGCTCGTATGGCATTCGCCCTGCTGCTAACTTCATATTCGATGCAGGAGTGTGTACAATCTTGGTCTCATGCTGTTTTAACAAAGCCAGTTCTCTACTGCTTACATGAACGCAGTGGGCTGCTATTGTCCTTGGACTTAAGAACCCGATACTATCAAGGTATTCAACTGGACGCATGCCATATCGGCCTACACAGCTCTTTACCTCTTCTTCTGTCTCTGATAGATGGATATGAACCAGGAGGTCATGTCGCTCTGCAAAGTCGCGTACCCAGCATAAGCTCTCTTCTGAGACCGTGTAGAGTGCATGTGGACCCAATACGAAGATGATTCTATCAGATAGTCCTTTACTCTCGTGGTATAAGCGCTCATTTATCTGCATCTGCTCTTTCGCTTGCGCTTCATCAAAGCCATCAATAAAGACTCCGGATAGCGCAGCTCTAAGCCCTGATTCGGTTACTGCTCTCGCAATGCCTCTGAAATGCCAGTACATGTCATTAAAAAATATAGTCCCCGATTTTATCATCTCCAGGCATGCAAGTTTTGTACCCCAATAAACGTCTTCTTCGGTCAACCGCGCCTCCACAGGCCATATCTTATTAGATAGCCACTCATGAAGTGGCATGTCATCTGCATATCCACGCAAGAGTGTCATTGCTGCATGTGTATGCGCATTAAAGAGTCCAGGTATCGCTACTTTACCGTGACCCTGTAGCACGAATTCTGCTTCGCTTATCCTTCCTTTTCCTGCTTCCGCGATCTCTTCTATCAAATTACCCTCTATATAGATGTCCTTCTCCTTTCCTTCTCCCTTACCCGCCACCTGCACGCCCTTTATCAAAATTGATGACATACTCCTCATCTATGCTTCAGAATATAAATAAGATAAAAGTTTCTAAGTTTCTTGGAAGATATTTATGGATTATGCCTTATGCCCCGAAACCTTTATCTTATCAATATCCTCTTCCGTACTTCCTCTTCTAGTACCCCCGCGCTCATCTTCTTCTCCGCCACTCCCTGCTCTATCGCTTTCATGCCCACTGCCACCGCCTCACGCACATACATCTCGCGCTCTTCCATCTTCGGAATTATGTAATCTTCGCTTATGCCCTTCTCTTCCGCATAGCTCGCTATTGCATCCGCTGCCGCTATGCACATTTCGTCCGTTATACACGTTGCACGCACATCCAAAGCGCCCCTGAAGACTGCGGGGAAGCCCAACGAGTTATTTACCTGATTCTCAAAATCCGACCGCCCGGTAGCAACAATCCTTGCACCTGCTTCTTTCGCTTCCCATGGCATTATCTCCGGCATCGGGTTCGCACATGCGAATACAATTGCATTATCCGCCATATCCGCAACCCATTCCTTCTTTATGACGCCAGGTCCAGGTGTAGAGAGCGCAATACAGACATCAGTATCGCGCATTGCCTCTCTTATACCGCCACTTCTCCCTTCTTTGTTCGTCTTCTCGCACATCTCCCACTTGTTTTTATCGCCCTTAACGTCTTTCCTGTCCAGATTCAATATCCCTCTGCTATCCACCATTATCATATTCCCGTATCTCGCACCTGCCATACTCACATATCTGGCAACGTTCATGTTTGCAGCTCCTGCTCCTATCAGCGCTATCGTCACATCGCTCAGGTTCTTACCCACCACCTTCAATGCATTCATCAATCCTGCAAGTATCACCAGTGCAGTGCCCTGCTGGTCGTCGTGCCATACTGGCATATCCAATTCATCTCGCAACCTCTCCAGTATGTAATAGCACTTCGGACTCTCTATGTCCTCTAAATTCACACCGCCAAACGAAGGCGCTATCTCTTTCACCACTGTTATTATCTCGTCCGCATCCTTCGTCGCCAGACAGAGAGGGAACGCATCCACACCACCTAAATACTTGAACAGCATTGCTTTGCCTTCCATCACCGGAAGCGCCGCTTCTGCACCTATATCTCCCAACCCCAATACCCGCGTCCCATCTGTGACTATCGCAACGAAATTACCCTTGTTCGTGTACTCGTACACGCGTTCTCGACTGTTCTTTATCGCCATGCTCGGCTCCGCCACACCCGGCGTGTACCATATCGCGAAATCACTATAACTCCGAACCGGTGCCTTTAACCCTATCTCTATCTTGCCTCGATAGCGCGCATGATATTCCAGTGCATCAGCATCTGCATCAGGATCAAGATTGTTCATCTCTTTTTTTTCACCCTGAAATCTGAATTAAAATAATTATAAGATAAAAGATAAGACAAGAACAACAATGAGCAGCGAAGTCTTCTTTATAAAGGATGTGAAGGAAGAGAAACTCGAAGCACTGCTCGAACATGCAGGTGTTGGTGATTTAACCGGAGTTGTGGCACTGAAGATGCACATGGGTGAACGTAACAACAGGACTTTCGTGAAGCCCGCTTTCATAAAGCCAATAGTGGAAGCGGTGAAGAAGCATGGAGGAAGACCTTTCATCACCGATACTACCACCATTTATAAAGAGAAGCGGTATACCGCTATGGACTATTACGAGACTGCATTCGCTCATGGTTTCCTGCCTTCTTCACTCGGCTGCCCTGTGCTCATCGCGGATGGTCTGAAGGATGATGGTGTGCCGGTGAGCGAGCATGTGGAGATAGCAAAGAGCATATACGAGTCAGATTCGATGCTTGTCATCTCTCATGCCACCGGTCACTGTGCCTCTTCCTTCGGCGGCGCGCTAAAAAATGTCGCCATGGGCTGTGTGACGAAGAAGACGAAGAAGTATCAGCATGAAGTGACGAGACCGGTTCTAAACCGTGATTTATGCACTGACTGTGATAAGTGTCGCGAGGTATGTAAGCATCATGCGATAAGTGAAGCACACCTCATCAACCTTGATGAGTGTGTAGGTTGCGGTGCCTGTATCGCGGTATGCGAATCCCATGCACTGAGCACACCACCAGATATGTCACCGAACTTACAGAAACGACTCGCTGAAGTCGCCAGTATTGTTCTCCATGCTCTACCCTATACAAATTTGCTCTACATCAATTTCCTGATTGATATTACCCCCTTCTGCGACTGCGCTGAATTCGCACCCGAGTACTTATGCCCGGATATAGGGGTTCTGGCATCCAGGGATATAGTAGCAGTGGATATGGCAACGATAGAGATGATAAAGACAGAGAAGTTCGATGGCGACCCCACCATCCAGGTGCGTGAAGCACATAGACTGGGCTTGGGCGAGCTGGATTACGAGATTGTTGAGATTTAAGAAAGAAGCGATCGTCAAGCCAAGTCAAGCTGTGGTAGAATACATTTGATGAACGAATAGAATAGCAAAATTTTTAAATATCAAAATTATATATCACCCACACCTAACAATAACATGTACCTTTTGCAAGGGGAGACAGCATCTCGAAAGAGAAGGTAGGTGCCGATGGGAATAAAAACGAGGAGTAGATGGGAGATTATATTGGATACATTGAGGGGGATACATGAGGAGGGAGGGGCAGCAAAGAAGACGCGCATCATGCAGAAGGCATATCTGGATTGGCGCAACTTCAAGAAATATTTCGATTTCTTACTGGAGCATGGTTTTATAGAAGAAGTTGACTCAGGGGGTGTTAGCTCTGAATACAGACTCACAGATAAGGGCAAAGAGATAATGCAGAAATTGCTGGAGATAGAGCGGATGCTTCGGTGATTACACTTATTCCTTATTATTTATTCATTATTCATGGGGCAGTTCCAAAAATTCTACACCTAAGGGTTTTATTCGAACTTTACTACCTTCGTCCATACGCGATATGAAACCGAGCTCAACGAACAGCTTGAGGACGGGTGCGAACTCCTCCTTTGGTAATGATATCTTCTCCTCTATCTCATTTAACGAATGCCATTGCGAGTCTTTAAGCAGTTCTAATACCTGGTCAAAGAGATTCCAATTCAGTCTTGATTCTTTTGGTCTATTCCAGGATAAAGAACCTTTCCCTATTGACTCCGTCTTTGTATATTCACCCATCGCCTCTTTTTCCATCCCCGTTATAAAGAGGAAATAGGGGGTATATATAGACAATTTTAGTTAATATTATTGTAAAGTTTTCCCCTCTTGCTTCAATAATCTCGATACTACATTCAGTACCAGCCCCATAAATATGCTGAACACGCCCAAAACGATGAAAAAGCCTGCAAGTAAAGTGAAAGGTATAGAGAAGTATCCTGAGCGGTTATAGAGTTGCAGGAGCTTCAAACCGAAGAATAAACCCGCGATTGTCAACGCCAATCCCGGTATTCCCATAAATATCAATGGTCTCTCCTCCGCTATCAGCTTTACGAGTGCGCTTAACACACCCACACCATGCACTACCGGGTTCTTCGTCGGCTTCTCAACGTTCCTATAATTGCATTTGATCGGGACCTCCTTTATTCTGAGCCCCAGTGCTTTCGCTGCCAGAAGCATCTCTGATTCTATTGAAAAACCATTACCACGCAGGTTCTCTCTTTTTAAAGCATCGAAAGCACGGCGATTCAAAGCTCTGAAGCCCGACTGCGAATCTGTAGTCATACCACGAATCGCAGTTGTATAATCAAGCACTCGCCTGCCAATTCTGCGGTAAAAAGGCATCTGCGCAGGGTTCCTGAATCCGATGACCATATCCGCAGTGCCGTCTCTAAGCGGCTCAATCAGCAGAGGTATCTGAGCGGGATCATGCTGTGCATCTCCATCGAGCAATACAAGAATATCAAACCTGTCACTGGCTGTGACATATTCCAGAGCAGACTTGATTGCCGCTCCTTTACCCCTGTTCATCGTATGAGAAATAACCTTCGCGCCCGCGTCACGCGCTATCTCCGCAGTTGCATCTGTTGAACCATCATCAATCACCAGTACTTCATCTACCCGTCTCCTCGCCTTCAGGACCACGCTCCCAATGGCGAACTCTTCATTGTAGCACGGAATAGCCGCAAGAACCATCATCTTCTTTCTTACCTTTACCACTCACCCTTCCCCACCTCCCACACATACCGAGTACTACCTGAGTACTCTTACTCCTATTGAAGAAGATGGTATATAAAACTTTCTATCACTACCCACCGCCCGTACCCAGACGCCCTGCCAGCGCTTCCGCTTCCGTCTGTGCCTTCCTCATCAAATACGGTATCGTCTCCCGGCTGTATATACAGGCGTTCAAACCGAGATTCATCGCCGCTACATGTGCCTTCTGAAGTAGCGGTCTTATCGTTTGTGGTGTCGGATACGCGATATGAAATGCAAGAGCCTGTGATTTTATACTCGCTTCTATCAACAAATCGCATATAGTGAAGCTGGTGGGATACACATACTTCAGGTTCGTGGCGAGTGATATAGCCCTCTTTGCCGCTTCACATAGCTCTGATATATATTCAGATGGCTCTTTGCGGAGTACTTCTGGCTTGAAGAGCACCCCCGAGTCACGCTCATAGACCGCAGCCAGATCAAGTCCTTCCTTTACCGGATAGACTCCGAGCTTGGCTAATATCTCTGCTACCTCCGGTGTTACGCGCTCACCCTCCTTCACCACTACCGTCCTCTTCTTTATCTCTACCTTACCGCCCGCTATACCTGCGGGTATGCCGAGGTTCTGTAATTCACCGACCACCGGTCCTGGCTTGAGCTCCGTGGGTCCCGCCTCGAGCACTATATCATGCGGTGCAACCGCACCTGCTTTTATAGGCGCCGGTATCTTACTCGCTTCTGTCAGTCGGTAGAGCTCAAAAGCCCCGAGATTCGTGAATATCAGCGCCATCTGGTCATCTATGTAATCAACCATCTCCTCCATACCGCTATCCCTGAACGATAAGGCAATCAGGCTATTCTTGGAGACACGCAATCGGGCATTATCACGCAATTCTCGCCTCAGCCGCTGAAGCTGACGGGCTCCTATTCCTCTCACCTTCGCTATACCCACCGTCTTATACGACCTGATAAGGTCTGCTATAAGCGCTATCTGCTCCTTCCTCCATGCCTTTCCCCGCTTTATCTTTAATCGCCTTCCCATCTCACACTCACACCACCCTCACTGCGTGCCCCATCGTAGTCTTCATGTAAATGGAAGCGATGTTCTGCCAGCCACGTTCCAGATGCGACTCAACCGCTTTTATCACTGCCGCTGCGTTCTCTGCAATGGCTCTTACGTCCATGCCCTTACGTCCTATACTCACCCAGATTGTAGCGGTCTTGGATTTTATATTCACGGTTCGCCGCAATCTCATCAGTATCTGCGTTGGGTCAACCCCCGGAGGTATCGGAGTGGGCATCTTACCTCTCGGTCCAAGAATGGTTCCAAGACTCCTCCCTATCTGAGCCATCAGAGACGCATCAGCAGCGAAGACATCATACTTCTTCACCAGCATCCTCGCTTTCTTCTTATCCATTCGCTTCAGTTCCGCGGGGTCTATCACCTCCGCACCTGCTTCTCTCGCCTTTAATGCTATCTCACCAGATGCAAACACACCTATCTTCGGCTCACGGAAACTATTCGGTAAGGTAACATCAAGGTTTAACCTGTTCTTCGGCTGTTTCAAATCCACATTCTTTAGATTTATGCACAGGTCTACACTCTCTACGAATCCTCGCTCCTTCGAGCTAAGTGCCTGTTCCACTGCCCCCATTATCTCTTCTGCTTCCATCTTACTTTTCTATCACCCCGTCATATTTGCCTGCTTCTATATCCTTCATTATCTCCTTCGCATCCTTTCCCTCCACCTTCACTCGCATTGAGACGCAGGTGCCTATCACCTCCTTGACAGCGCCCTTCAATGTCTTCGCTAACATCTCACCACGCTTCTTATTCGCTATCTCTTTTATACGCTCGATGGATATATCACCTATGTAATCGGTTGTTGAGTCTGTCTTCGCCTTCTCTATCCCCAATGCCTCCTTTATCAGTGCCGCGGTCGTTGGTGTATCTGTACCCATTGCTCTTCTACTTATTCTCTTCTTTTCCTTTATATATTTATATTCTTCTCCTGGTTGAAGGCGGATTTAGTGAAAGGTAAAATGGTAAAAATCCGAAGGTTACACTACCGAAGATGCGAGCGGAGGAGGGGAAAAAGGAGTCCAAAAGGAGTAAAGAGACGGTTGAGTGGTCATTCGGAAATATTAAGCATAATCTAACTAATACTACGGATTGTTATCTTCTCAGAAATGTTGATAGCCCTTTATAGCTATCACTTCCCTGCTTGTGCCTTCTCTGAAGTATATCCCCGCCTCCTGTGGCATTACCCTGCCTATGATACTCATATCCACCTCTTTCCGCAGCCGCTTCAGTTCCGATTCGCTGATTCCGGCATCGAGCGTAAAGAGCAGTTCATAGTCGCCACCATAATAGATGGCAAGTTCTAACGGGACTTCAGCACTTGATACGGGCACTTCCTCCTTATATAACTCGAACCCCACATGACTACGTCGCCCCAGTTCCGCAAGTGAAAGTGCAAGTCCATCACTTATATCAATCATGGAAGTGACCATACCGGACTCAGCGAGGATTATTCCCTCATTTACACGCGGTATAGGCTGAAACAGAGCTCGTTTCGCGGCTGCCTCGACATCATCTGAAAATTTCATACCCTCTTCTATTATCTTCAAGCCCACCGCGGCATTTCCTAAGCGCCCTGTCACACCGAGGAGGTCGCCAACCTTAGCAGTGGACCTCTTCACCGGTTTGTTCACAAATCCAAAGCACGTGCCCGTCAGGATAAGCTCTTTGCTCCTTGTTACATCACCACCAACCACAACAACATTGTATGCGGATGCACATGTCTCTATACCTGCCATAAGCGCATCTAAAAAATCCGTATCTGTATGCTCGGGAATGCCCATTGCGATAACGAACGCAAACGGGTGAGCGCCCATCGCCGCTATGTCGCTCAGGTTCACAGCAACCGCACTCCAGCCCATCTGGAATGGTGAGATGCCGCTTGGGAAATGTGTGGAACTCTGGACTGTGTCGGTGGTAACAACGAGGTAGCGGTAGCCTGCACTTGCGCTCTCAAGGTCTATAACCGCGCAGTCATCTTCTCCCGCACCCACTGTTACAGCTTCACTGCTCACTTTAAATCGCCTGGTTATTCGTTCTATCAATCCCGTTTCGCCAAGTTCTTCTATAAAATGCCTGTTATGACTGTTTCGCATAATATAAAATATAATAAAAAGAAAGCGATAAAAAGAGGGATAAAATAGAGAATAGAGACGAGATGATAATAGCAGAAATTGCGGTCGTCCCGATAGGAACAAAGACGCCGAGCGTAAGTAAATACGTATCAAAAGCAGTAGCCGAATTGAAAAGGCTGGGATTGAGACCCGAACTCACCGCTATGGGCACGATATTTGAAGCAGAAGAGATGTCCGTAGTCTTAAAGGCATTTGAAGCGGTGCATGAATCGGTTTTCGAGCAAGGTGCAGAAAGGGTCGTTACAACCCTGAAGATAGATGAGAGGAGAGATAAAGAGGGGACAATAAAACAGAAGCTACAATCAGTCGCTCAGTCCAGAAATCGGTAAATCTTTGACTTATTGGCTTATTCTTCAGGTATCCCGAAATACCCATTTATTGACTTCGCTTCAAGTCCGCATCCACTCTTCTTCATACCCAGTATAGCGGATGCAGCCGCCTTCGCCGCCTCCTTCGTTGTTATGTATGGCACATTGAGGTCAATGCAAGCCCTTCTTATAAGATATCCATCCCTGTACGACTGCCTGTCCGTGATTGTGTTTATCACCAGCTTTATCTTGCCCGTGCGCATCAGCTCTATCACGTTTGGCGAGCCCTCGTGCAGCTTCTTCAACTCCTTTACAGCGAGCCCCCGCCGCCTGAGATAGGTAGCGGTGCCTTCAGTAGCAACAATCGCCAGTCCCGCCTCCCTCAATTTCCGCACCACTTCCACTATCTCTTCCTTGTCCTCATCGCGGACGGAGATGAATATCATAGCGTTGGAATCCAGTGGCAATGGGTTCCCTGCCGCAAGTTCCGCCTTGAAGAACGCTCTATCAAACCCATTATCTATACCCATCACTTCACCTGTGCTCTTCATCTCCGGTCGTAAAACGGTATCAACACCCCTCAGTTTCATGAACGGCAATACCACCTCCTTCACTGCTACATGCCTCAGCGCCGGCTCTTGCTCCTTGACGCCTATATCACGCAGTTTATAGCCCAGCATCACCTTAGCGGCGAGTTTCGCAAGTGGTATCCCCGTCGCCTTCGCCACATACGGAATCGTCCTGCTCGCTCGTGGATTCACCTCCAGTACATAAACTGTGCCGTCCTTAGCTGCCATCTGGATATTAATCAGCCCTTTAATCCGTAAATTGAGCGCTATTCGCCGCATGTAATCCCGAACTTGCTCTATGACCTCCTCTGATAACGACTGTGGCGGTATAACACATGCAGAATCGCCGGAATGGATGCCCGCTTCCTCTATGTGCTCCATTATCGCTCCTATCAGTACCTCCTCGCCATCGCATACCGCATCCACATCTATCTCTGTGGCTTTCTCCAGGAATTTGTCTATCAGCACTGGCTTATCCCTTGATACACGAACCGCCTCCCTCATGTAGCGCTCCAGCTCCTCATCGTCATGCACTATCTCCATTGCTCTGCCGCCGAGCACATAAGAGGGACGAACAAGCACCGGGAAACCAATTCGCGATGCCACACTCTTCGCTTCCTCCACTGAACTCGCATAGCCACTATCAGGCTGTGGAATACCGAGCCGAAGCAGGAACTTGCTGAATCGCTCTCTGTCCTCCGCCATATCTATATTCTCAGTCTCGGTGCCGAGAATTCGCGTCTTCATCTTCAGCCGCTCAAGTTCCGCTTTCAAAGGAACTGCGAGATTGACCGATGTCTGACCCCCAAACTGCACCATCACACCGTCATACTTCTCCTTCTCTATAACATTCATCACGTCTTCAAGCGTGAGGGGCTCAAAAAAGAGCCTGTCTGAGGTGTCATAGTCCGTGGACACGGTCTCAGGGTTGTTATTTATTATGTGCGCTTCTATCCCCTCTTCCTTCAACGCCTTTACCGCATGCACAGTGCAATAATCAAACTCGATACCCTGCCCTATCCTGATAGGACCGGCACCGATAATCAATACCTTCCTCGTGGTTAAGGGTTTCAATTCACACTCGGTCTCATAAGTGGAGTAGAAATAGGGCGTCTTTGCTTCAAACTCAGCTGCACATGTGTCCACCATCTTATACGTCGGGATGATTCCTTTTGATACTCTCAGGTCGTGTATCGCTTCACGCGTTCGCCCTGTTAACTCCCCTATTCGCGCATCGGTGAACCCCATCCTCTTCGCTTCTCGCAATAGCCCTTCGGTGAGTTCCCCTTCACTGTTCCGTAACTTCAATTCCATCTGCACTATCTTCGCTATCTTATGTATGAAGAACGGGTCTATACCGCTCAGTCTCGCTATCTCCTCTATACTGATGCCCCTCCTCAATGCTTCATATATAACAAATATCCGCTCATCTGTTGCTGTTTCCAATACCCGCTTCAGCTCAGACTCGCTCCAGCTTTCATAACCCGCACCTAAGTCCTTATCTATATCTAAGGAACGAATAGCCTTCTGTAACGCCTCCTCAAATGTGCGCCCTATCGCCATCACCTCGCCTGTGCTCTTCATCGAGGTCGTCAGTCTCCTGTCGGCATCCGGGAATTTGTCAAATGGCCATCTCGGTATCTTCACCACCACATAATCTATTGCGGGCTCGAAACTCGCCGGTGTCTCCTTCGTCACATCGTTCCTTATCTCATCCAGATGTAGCCCGATAGCTATCTTCGCCGCTACGCGCGCTATTGGATACCCCGTTGCCTTTGACGCCAGTGCTGAACTCCGCGATACACGTGGATTCACCTCTATCACCCTGTATTCACCATCCTTCAATGCAAACTGGATATTACACCCGCCTTCTACTCTCAATGCTCTTATTATCTTTATCGCCGCGGCACGCAACATCTGGTGCTCCTCATCGCTCAACGTCTGTGAGGGCGTTACCACGATTGATTCGCCGGTATGAATCCCCATCGGGTCTATGTTCTCCATGTTGCATACCGTGATACAGGTATCCTTTGCATCACGAATCACCTCATACTCTATCTCCTTCCACCCAAGCACGCTCTCCTCTACCAGAACCTGATGTATCCGCGACATCTGCAACCCATAAGCGACCTGCGCTCTCAACTCCTCCATACTCCGGGCTATCCCCCCTCCTGTGCCACCGAGTGTGTAGGAAGGACGGATGATGAGCGGTAAACTCAACCTTGAAGCGGCTTCCTCCGCCTCTTCTACCGATGTTACCGTTACACCCCTCGGTATCGGCTCATTTATGCGCTCCATCGTCTGTTTGAACCTTTCACGCTCTTCTGCGTTATATATGGCTTCTAAGGGCGTACCAAGCACTTTCACACCATAATCGGAGAGAACACCACGCTCTGCCAGTTCCGTCGTCAGGTTCAGTGCGGTCTGCCCACCCAAACCGGCTAATATGCCATCCGGGCGCTCCTTCTCCACTATCTTCGCTACTATATCCGCCACCAGCGGCTCGATGTATATGACATCTGCCATCTCGAAATCGGTCATTATCGTTGCTGGATTGGAATTCACAAGCACTACATGCACACCCTCCTCCCTTAACGCCCGACACGCCTGCGACCCCGAGAAATCGAACTCGGCTGCCTGCCCTATCTGTATGGGACCTGAACCTATTACCAGCACCTTCCTGATGTCTTCCGCTTTTGGCACTTCCCTTACCTCACTCTATGACGTTACGTGGATTTAAGCATATATTCCCTCAGACTGAGAAGTACCATACTGATAATCATACAAAGAGCCAGTGTGGAGATAATTATATTGAGTTCGGGGATTTTGCCTTCTATTGTCAGTATCAATCCCCCGATGACCGCGATCAGGGCAAAAGTAGCGCAAATAGCAAGGAAGAAGCCTCTGAAGAGTGATTCCAGGACCGCTCCCCCATCTCTCGATTTGTAGTACACTGTGCAGATGACAAAGGAAACAGCGAATATCAGCAATGTGAATGGCAATGGAACAGGATTTCCTCGTTGCGCAAGGAAAACCAAGCCAAGTGCTATGTAAAGCATCAGAAACGCGAGTGCCAGTGATAAAGCCACTCCATTCAGGTATCTCCTATACTCCCACTTCATCATTAACCACTAAATTTGAATTTGACCCTGGTAGCATTGGGAAACGGAAATATTTATTATAGAAGTATGAATCTATCAATAAATACCAGTCTCACTAAGTAAAGGTAGGCAGAGAGAGATGAAATTGAGTAGTCCGATGGATGTGTGGAAGTATCTACCGGGAACAAACTGCAGGGAATGCGGCGAGAAGACATGCTTAGCCTTTGCATCTCTTCTTCTGGATCGAAAGAGGGATTTGAGTGAGTGTCCACCCCTGTCTGAGCCGAAATATGCAGCTAAGGCTAAGAAATTGGCGGAATTGCTGGCGCCTGAGGTGCGTGAAGTTATTATAGGGGTGGGAGAGAATGCGATTAGAATAGGTGGCGAGGACGTCTTACATCGGCATGAACTCACATTCTTCAATCGAACTGCGCTTGTCTACGATGTCTGGGACACGATGCCTGAAGAGGAATTGAGAGCGCGGGTGAGGGCGATAACAGAATGGAAGAAGTTCTATGTCGGTGAATTTCTTAGATTGGATGGTATCGCCATTCGCTCAGTCTCATCTAATGTCGAGCAATATAAAGCGTGTGTAAGGTGCGTATCAGAAGAGACCGATTTACCGCTTGTGCTCTGTTCATTTGAGCCTGAGGTGGTGGAAGAGGGTTTGAAGGAAGTCCCTGACAGGAATCCATTAGTGTATGCTGCGAATGAGACGAACTGGAGCGAAATGCTGCGAATAGCAAGGCATTATAAGGTGCCTGTTACGCTACACTCCACTAATCTCGATATGCTGACCCGAATGGCATTGACTTTCGCCCGTGAGGGTATAAATGATATAGTGTTAGACCCTGGCACATATCCAACGGGTAAGGGGCTTGCGGATACCTTTGAACGGTTCATAAAGCTGAGACGCGCGGGTATAGAAGAGGGTAACAGAGGGGTTGCCTATCCACTGCTCGCCGTGCCAATGACTGCGTGGATGGTACACGATGATGCACTGTATGCATCTTATTGGGAAGCAATGATTGCCTGTATATTCATCATAAAATACGCTGATATAATGATTATGCACTCGATAGAACCGCACGCATTGATAACCGAGCGGACACTGGCTGCCAATATATACACAGATCCAAGGCGTCCGGTGAGTGTGGAGCCAGGGCTGAGGGAGATAGGGAATCCAGGTCCGGAATCGCCACTGTTCGTCACTACCAATTTCGCATTGACTTATTACACTGTGGAGAGCGATCTGTCATCAAATAAAATAGACTCCTATCTGATGGTTGTGGACACGGAAGGTATAGGTGTGGAATCCGCAGTTGCGGGTGGGCAATTCACAGCGGAGACGATAAAAGAGACGTTAGAGGCGCATGAAGTAGAGAAAAAGGTCAAGCACAAGACAATGGTATTGCCAGGACTTGCAGCCCGGCTATCAGGTGAGACAGAGGATATCACTGGTTGGACTGTGCTCGTGGGACCGAGGGACAGTGGCAGGATTCCTGGCTGGATGGATAAGAATTGGCCACCGAAAACTTCTTCTTAACGCTTCAACTTCAAACTTTCTTTTGAAAGGAAGTTTGATGGGGCAGCCCAGATTTGAACTGGGGTCCATGGCTCCCAAAGCCACGAGGATAACCTGGCTACCCTACTGCCCCTTTAATGCCATCAATACACCTATGAGCGTCTTGCCATCCCTCAACTCACCACTACTTATCATATTCAGTATCCTGTCTGCGGGAACAAACCGAACTGAAAGTTCAGGTTCTGATTCTGAAACCCTCTTCAACTCGCCTGCCTTGAAGATGTGTATCACCTCGCTACTGACACCGGGCGAAGGGAAGAACTCTATCAGCCTATCCAACTTCGCAGCCTCAAATCCCGTCTCCTCTATCAACTCACGTGCTGCACACTCCTCTGGCGATTCCCCTGCTTCAATCGTACCTGCGGGTATCTCCAGCGTCATGGTCTCCACGGCTTTCCGATACTGCTCCACCAGCAATATGCTGTCACCACTCATTGCTACGATAGCCGCCGCACCGGGATGCACAACTATCTCACGCCTCTTTGTCTTTGTGCCTTCTCCAGAGGCGGATACTGAGACTGTATCAACTCGCAATTGAATGATTCTACCTCTATATACCGTTTCACTCCTGAGTGTCTTCTCTTCCATCATTTTTAAGATTGATTGCTAACGGAAGCCAGAGCGCCCACGGGGCATGCTCTTACGCACACATCACATTTGATACACTTCTCCTCATCCAGATTTAGCCGCCATGTATGATCGAACTTGAATACATGCGATGGACAGACCGAGATGCAAGCGCCGCAATGGATACATTTGTCCTCATCCCACGCGATAAGCTTCACTAATCTCCGTACTTCCACACCTTTTTGCTTGAATAGTTCCACTACACGGTCCACCTTCTCGCGAGGCACATCAATGATAAGTTCACCTCGCACTGCGTCCACATACGCACGTTCTATATTCATCCTCGCTCCTGTCTCCAGTATTACCTCTGCCGTATTCGGCACCCCGTGTAAATGCGGCGGGAACCGCAGTTGCAGTTTCATAAGTTATAAGCTCCTGTCCCTTCTCTTCTATGTCTATGCTATTCTTATTATAAAAAGTAAAAAAGGATATACCTTGAATTAGGGGAAGGGAAAGTTTAAATTCTTTTTTCTCCCCGCCCCCCCTCTATCGGGAGGGGGGACGGAAGAAGAGAGCAAAAGTTGCTCTCATCATATATAAAAATTTTTATTTCTCTATCTTTTTGTGATATGAAAAAATAGGAAATATTAAAAAGGATTATAATTAAAAGAATTATAGCTGATAAACACTGCCAACGGAGAACGGATGGATAAACTGCACTTCGTTTGTGGATGCGAATGGAAAAGTATATTACGATTGGATTCCTGCGATAAGGCTAAGATGGGTTATCAGGGATGAGGAAGAAATTGAAGAGTATTTTCGCATTAGCATTGATTGTTGTTATTCTGCTATCGCTTATTCCTGTATGTGAGGCATGGACATGTAGCTTATCGGTAGGTGTTGGTTGGGGCGGAAGATACACTAAATATGAAACCTTTAAGCTTAAGGGAGATATTAGTAACCATGAGAGCGGGTCTGTCAGTTATGACATGACACTTACGTTGTATGACCCACACGGAAAGAAAATTGATTCCTGGCACTTCAGTGGGAGCCTTAGTCGTGGCGAATATAAGGAACATATCGTATATAAAGACCCTCCAGCAGGTGGATGGGAGACCGGAGAATATAAGATCTGTAACCGTGTAATCGCTTTGGGTAGAGGCTGCACTTATAACAGAGAAGTATGCACAGAGATTACAGTTGGACCGAAGCCAACGCCAACTCCAACGCCCACGCCACCACCAGAAAAGCCAGACTTAACGATAACCGATGTTTGGGTAGAAAACGGCACGATATATTACACGATAAAGAATATAGGAAATAAAAAAGCGGGAGCAAGCAACACTTCACTCACTATTGATGATGTTTTCATCACTTCTGATTATGTTGCTCCGTTAAATCCTGGAGAGAGAAGAACAGAGAGCTTCAATTACTCATGGACATGCACGAACAAAAGCCACAGGATAAAGGTCTGTGCGGATTATTTGGATGAAGTGGATGAGAGGGAGACAGGAGGATGGTATAACAACTGTAGAACGGAGACATGGATTTGTAAAGACCTTGTGATAACCGATATATGGAGTGATAACTGCACAATATACTATAAAATAAGAAATAGAGGAATTGAAAGAGTTGAAGCGAGCTCCACTTCTCTAACTATTGACGATGGTTTCATCACATCTGATTATGTTGCTCCTTTAGAACCTGGAGAGGAGAGAACAGAGAGTTTCAATTACTCATGGACATGCACGAACAAAAGCGACGAGATAGAGGTCTGCGCTGATTACCTGGATGAAGTGGATGAGTATGATGAAGAAAACAACTGCATAAATAAGACATGGAAATGTTCTCCAGTGGTAAAGGAATGGAGCAAAACATTTGGTGGTTCAGGCTGGGATGAGGCTAACTCGGTCCAACAGACATCGGATGGAGGTTACATAATAGCTGGTTATACAGGGTCTTATGGTGCTGGCGGTGGTGACGCATGGCTAATAAAAACGGATTCATCAGGGAAAGAAGAATGGAGCAAAACGTTTGGCGATCCACGCTGGGACCGGGATGACGAAGCTCACTCAATCCAACAGACATCAGATGGAGGTTACATAATAGCTGGTCGTACAGAGTCTTATGGTGCTGGTGATTATGACGCATGGCTAATAAAACTTGCTTTGACGCCACCCCCACGTAAAGACCTCGTGATAAGCGATATATGGGGTGATAACTGCACAATATACTATAAAATAAGAAATAGAGGAATTGAAAGAGTTGAAGCGAGCTCCACTTCTCTAACTATTGACGATGTTTTCATCACTTCTGATTATGTTTCTTCATTAGAAGCAGGAGAGGAGCGAACAGAGAGCTTCAATTACACATGGAATTGCACGAACAAGAGCGATGAGATAAAGGTCTGCGCTGATTATAAGAATGAAGTGGAAGAGGGCGATGAAGAGAACAACTGCAGAACTGAGACCTTGGTATGTCCTACGATTTATGTGCCTGATTACTATTCAAGCATTCAGGAAGCGGTGAACGCTGCTCCGATTGGCGGCACCATCATCGTCAGGGATGGAACTTACACCGAGAACATCATAGATGTGAATAAGCGATTGACGATTAAATCTGAAAATGGGCCTAAGAAAACAATTGTTCAAGCGGCATCAAGAGACCATGTCTTTGAGGTAACCGCTGATTATGTGAATATAAGCGGATTTACAGTTGAAGGTGGGAGGGATGGTATATATCTAAAGTCTGAATATTGCAATATATCAAATAACAATGCATCGAACAACTGGGATGGAATCTACCTCTGGGATTCCAGCAACAACACCATAACAAACAACAACGCCTCGAACAACGACGACCATGGAATCCGCCTCTACTATTCCAGCAACAACACCATAGCTAACAACATCGTAAGCTCGAACTATGGCGTGGATAGTGGAATTCACCTTGAGCATTCAAACAACAACACCATAGCTAACAACACTATCTCTAACAACGACATTGGAATCTTCCTCCGGTCTTCCAATAGCAACACCATAACAAACAACAACGCCTCGAACAACTGGGATGGAATCTACCTCCTCTTTTCCAGTAACAGCATCATATACCTCAACAACTTCATCAACAACACAGATAATGTTTATTCTTACGAGTCAACAAACACCTGGAACTCCACATCAAAAATAACCTACACATACAACGGAAAGCAGTATACAAATTACTTAGGCAACTACTGGAGCGATTACACCGGCTCAGACAACAATTCAGATGGAATAGGAGATACTCCTTACGGCATAAATGGAGATAAAGACAATTATCCGTTGATGCAACCTTGGGAGAATTACTTTAAGCCGGTAGAGAACCAACCACCAATTGCTAATTTCACATACACGCCAGAAAAACCTGTTGTCAACCAAACCATAACCCTCAACGCATCCCCTTCTTACGACCCGGACGGGAACATCACCTCTTACGAATGGGATTTTGGCGATGGAAACATCACGAACACAACAGAAGAGGTAATAAAGCATTCCTATTCTTTGGAAGGCGATTACAATGTATATTTAAATGTAACTGACAATGACGGAGCAACTGATTCAATCTCAAAAACTATCCGCATCGGCAACTTAACAGGCTGCTACATTGGCGCATATCTCGGCTGTGGCTATGAGGACTTGAGTTGCGAAAGCATCTCAGAATTCAACCGTAAGATGGGTAAACAACATGCAATATTTGTGAGATATGTTGACATAAAAGATTCCTATAATCATACATACTGGGAGTGGGCAGAGGAGGTTAAGAGGAATGGAGCAATGCCGATGTTCATATATGATCCATGGGACGGTCTTGATGCTATAAATATGAGCGATGTTGAGTATTTTGCATTAAAAAGCAAAGAGTTTAACAAAACGGTTTTTATTGTATTTGGGCATGAGATGAACCTACCTTTCTATCCATGGGGAAATGACCATGCGAACTATACGAGCAAGTTTAAGGAAGTTGCGGAGATATTCCACCGCATAGCGCCAAATGTGGAAATGTGCTGGGTGCCTAACCAGAACTGGGGCTATCCATGGGGTGGAACAGATTACGGTGATGGATATTCTGAATACTACCCAGAAGGAATAGGAACTTATGGAGAATATGTTGACTGGGTGGGCTTGAACTTCTATGAGAAAGATTGGGATGAAGACAACTTAGTACCGCCGGACATGTTCATTGCAAACATAAGGAATGGACAAGATGGAATTGATTTCTATAAGACTTTTGTAGTAGGGAAGAATAAACCAATGTTGATAGCAGAAACGGGTGCTTTTGACCCAAATAAAGACCCTACACTACCAGGAGAAAGAATTTCTTTAAATGAGACAGAACAAGCGGAGTTCAAAAATGAATGGATAAAGCAAGTTTATAATGTGAGCACTTTGAAGGAAGAGTTTCCAAGATTAAATGCTATTTGTTATTTTCACGTGAATAAAACAGAAACAGTAGACACAAAAAGCCATAGTTTCTATAATATCGTGGCTGATTATAGGATACCGGAATCTCCGAATGTTTACAAAGATTTGATTTCTGACCCCTATTTCATCGGGCCTGCACCTCAAGACACCACACCCCCAGTTTCAATAACAAATCTAACAAATACAACCTATGCTCCAACCTATATCAACTGGACTTGGACAAATCCACCTGATGCTGACTTCTCACACGTAGTGGTTTACATCAACGGAATATGGCAAGCAAATACTTCAACCAACTACTACAACGCTACTGGCCTAAGCCCGAATACAAGTTACACAATTTCAACTCATACAGCAGATACTTCAGGTAATGTCAACCTAACATGGGTTAATCATACAGCAAGAACGGCCTCTCCTATCCCCAAATGTAATCTTACAATAGTTTGGGAAAGGACGTATGATAGTGGAGATGGGGGAGCATTATATGGCTTAGCTACGGATTCCAAAAATAACATTATTGTTACAGGAGTTCGGGACTATTGGACAACTGCACAAGCGGATTGGGTAACGCTAAAGTATAGTGATGATGGCACCTTCTTGTGGTCGAGGATATATGATTTTGGAACTTGGGAAGCACCTTTTGCAGGTTTAGCCATAGATGTGGATGACAATGTTTTTGTAGGTGGCAATCCTCATGCTGCAAACCTGTACGACTATCATGTCATTAAGTATAATTCAAGCGGTAGCTACCTTTGGAGGCAAATTTTTGACAGTGGAGCAAATGATTGGAGTACAAGTATAGTGGCTGATTCACAGGGCAACGTGCTGATTATTGGATACCAGCACGCTCAGTACACTTCAACACTCGTGAAATATGATTGCAATGGCTCATTCTTATGGTCAAAAACGTACCCAATATACTTTGAAACTGGAGAGGTGAAACTAGATAGTCGGGGAAATATTATACTAGGTGGTATGACATATTCTACAGATACTGGCGTGGATTATTACATAGCCAAGCTTAGCCCCAGTGGCACTATTATCTGGCAGCAAACCTATAATAGTGGAGGTGCAGCATATGATTATGGGTATGCTGTTACCATAGATTCTCAGGATAATATAATAATTACTGGAGATCGAATAACCCGTAAGTATGACACATTTGGTAACATTCTATGGACGAAAAATCAAATGGGGACTGATATAGCCATAGACTCAAATGACAATATTTTTATTATCAACGAATCAGAGGTAGTGAAGTTTGACTCGGCAGGTAACTTGCTTTGTAGCATACCCCTTACTGGATACCTGACAAAGATTACAGTAGATAAAAGCGATAACATCGTGGTTGCGGGAACTACATCTCAACTAGACTACTGGGGAAGCCATGATAATGATTTTCTTATTAAAAAATTAACTCCTATAGCAGTAGATACTACCCCACCAGCATCAGTTACTAACTTAACAAACACAACTTACGCTCCAACCTACATTAACTGGACCTGGACAAATCCACCTGATGCTGACTTCTCACACGTAGTGGTTTACATCAACGGAATATGGCAAGCAAATACTTCAACCAACTATTACAATGCTACTGGCCTAAGTCCAAATACAAGCTATATAATTGCAACTCACACAGTGGACACTTCAGGCAACATCAATCAGACATGGGTGAACCATACAGCTAGAACTGCACCAACTCCCCCTGCTATCTATATTTACGTGCCTGATGATTACGAAAAGATTCAGTGGGCTGTTGATAATGCTTCAGCAGGCGATACTATCATCGTAAGAGACGGAACATATTACGAGAATTTAGAAGTTGATAAAAAATTGACAATAAAATCAGAGAAAGGCTCTGATAATTGCATAATTGATGGTGGAGGCAGTGGTGATGTAATTACATTAAATGCAGATGGAATTACGATTGAAGGGTTCACTGTAAGAAACTCAGGTCGGTCATGGCCATATACAGATGCAGGGATAAAAGTATTTTCAAACGCTAATAAAATCGCATATAACAGCATCACGAACAACGTGCATGGCATTGCTCTGAGGGGTTCCAACAACAATATCTATAACAACACCGCAAACTCGAACACCTGGGTGGGCATCTATCTGTCTTCTTCCAGCAGCAACAACAATATCTATAACAACACCGCCTCGAACAACTGGCATGGCATCGAGCTGAGGGATTCTAGCAACAACAATACCATCTATAGCAACAGCGCCTCGAACAACGATTATGGCATCTACCTGTGGTATTCCAACAACAACTTCATCTACCTCAATAACTTCATAAACAACACAAATCAGGTTTATTCTTCCTATTCAACAAACATCTGGAACTCCACCGAACCGATAACCTACACATACAATGGAAAGCAGTATACAAATTACTTAGGCAACTACTGGAGCGATTACACCGGTAGCGATGCCGATGAGGATGGAATTGGTGATACGCCTTACGGCATAGGTGGGGATATGGATTATTATCCGCTGATGCAGCCTTGGGAAAATTATTTTGCACCGGAAAATCAACCCCCGGTCGCAAACTTCACATACACGCCAGAAAATCCAATTGTAAATCAAACAATAACATTTGATGCCTCGTCAAGCTACGACCCGGATGGTAACATCACGAAATACAAATGGGACTTCGGGGATGGGAATATCACGGAAGTTGAAGAACCTGTCATAACACATACATATTCAATAGCGGGGAACTATACGGTAAAACTGACAGTCACAGACGATAAAGGAGTGAAATCTTCAATTTCCAGAAATATAACAGTGAAACCTGTTATCAATCAACCACCAATAGCAAACGCAAACGGTCCATACACAGGAATTGAAGGACAAACAGTTGAGTTCAACGCATCATTAAGCTATGACCCTGAGGAAATGCCTCTAACATATTACTGGGAATTTGGAGATGGAGAGACAGCAGTAAAAATCCAGCCAACAACATCCCACGTCTACGCACAGGAAGGAAACTACAGCGTAACGCTAATAGTCAACGACAGCGTCCAGAACTCAACACCTTCAATAACATACGCATTAATCAACGATACTGAACCAAAAGCAAACTTCACAGCAAATAAAACTTCTGGATTTGCTCCGCTGACAGTTCAGTTCAACGATTCGTCAGTATCTTATGATGGAATTACTGGATGGGAATGGGACTTCAATGGAGATGGGAGTATTGACAGTAACGAGCAGAATCCGACTCATACATACGATGAGGCTGGAACATACACGGTCTCATTGACAGTTTATGAAGGAGATGGAGATTCAGATACCGAAACAAAAACGGATTATATCACTGTGACTTCAGCAGCGGACACAGAACCGCCTACAATAGAATCAGTGACACTTGACACATACATAAATATTCCAAACTCTTCATTCCATGTGACAGTTGAAGCGACAGATAACGTGGGTGTTACATCAGTAACCGCCGATGGCGTTGCTCTTGTCGAAACTGGAAGTATATGGGAAGGGAACATAACTGCTCCTTCCACCACGGGAGAATACACACTGACAATAAGAGCGGAAGACGCTGCTGGTAACTATAATGAGACTACAGTAGATTATTCGGTGGTAAAGCCAAGTGGA
Source organism: Candidatus Methanophagaceae archaeon (assembly GCA_003194435.1). GTDB lineage: Archaea > Halobacteriota > Syntropharchaeia > Alkanophagales > Methanospirareceae > G60ANME1. The sequence continues at coordinate 40,705 of PQXC01000014.1, forward strand.
AGCATAGGAATAGGCGTTGACCCGAGACTTACTACTGTAAATGCAAACGATACCGCCATTATAAACATAACACTTGTAAGCACGGAGAACTTTGATGACATTGCTTATGTGTACTTGACCACAGAAGGCGTATATCCCGGCTATGAAGCGAATCTTACGTGGTTCAACTGGACTTCAAAGTATGTGAAGGTGCCTGCAGGTGCGACAGTTAAGGTTCCGCTTAAAGTGAATATTCCCGTTGGCGAGAGTGGGTATAAAGTATTCTATGCGAAGCTGGAATCCACAAAATGGACTCCAACTGCAATGGATACAGGGGTGTTGTACATAATTTAAAAGAAAAAATAGGGGTGATAAGAAAAATGGAAAACATAAAAGCATGTGCCACATTTGTGCTGTTAATCATTGTAGGGATAGGAATGGTAGGGATAGCCGCAGCAGACCCTGGAATTACCATGGAGGTAACGCCAATTGACAACGAAGTGCTTCCCGGCGAGACAGCTACATACGAAGTGAACGTAAGTTATTTTATGACATGGCCTTCGAGTGAGCACGTGGTTCTTTCGATTGACAATCCTATCTGGAGTTACACGTTCGACCCTGCTGAATTTGACATAAATACCAGTGAGTCAAAATACAGCACGCTGAGCATTTTTGTGCCTTCAGGTGCACCGCCAGGGACTTACAACCATACAGTTAATGCAACTGCAACTGCTGTACCCTTTATTATAGAGAAAGTTACTACAACGGTCGAAACCTCAGTAATACCAGAATTCACGAGCATAGCAATACCAGTAGCAGCGATATTCGTCCTACTCTTCGTCCTCAGGAGGAAGAGGGCTTAGAAATAGAAACAGGAAGTAGGATAGATGGAATGGAATTGAATAATCGTTTTTTTCCCTTCATTTCGAGTTGATTGAGCAGAAACCTTGATTTTGTTTTGATTTGTTTTGTATGTGTATATTTCTTATTTTTCCTCCCCTTAAAAAGAGTAGTAATAAATAGCATTACCAATAGACCAATAGAGAGCGATAAAAATGACCATCAGAACAAGATTAAGAGACTTCATATTGACATTTGACGATTGGTTCTTCTCCGTAGTGAGCTATGAACTCGACTCAGGCTACGGGTCTGAAACCGGAGCGGTGAAATGCCTGCTCCGCTATATCCCCGATGAATGTGGAACACGTATCTCAAATCGAAACGGCAGGCGGTACCGGAAATTGGACTTCAATGAGGCTTATGAGTTCCTGCGGCAGCACCGACCGCTATACGTAAGGGATGTGCACCATGTGCCAGAGCGTGATATAAAAGAGGTTCTTCGCCCTGAAGCATGGCTACCCGCTGTTGCAGAAACCGATGACCGGGTTGCCCGGATTTATGAACTCCTGCGTTCCCGTTCTCGTTCTCATATACCCGCGGACAGGATAGGCATTACCGGCTCTTTCTTATGCGGGCTCAATACCCCCCATTCTGACATTGACATAGTTATTTACGGACTGGAGAACTTCAATCGTGCAAGGGAGGCTGTGGCATCAGCGAAAGAGGAAGGCATCATTCGTGATATAGATGATGATACATGGCGGCAAATATACAGGAAGAGGAATCCCGAATTGAGCTATGAAGAGTTCATCATGCATGAGAAGAGAAAAAATAACCGCGGTATAGTCGGTGATACATACTTTGATATCTTATATTCGCGCGATTGGGCAGAGCTGGCTTTATTGGACCCGAAGGATTACGAGCCAGGGGAGAGAATGGGCTACCTCCAGATAAAGGCAGAGGTGAAGGATGCCTCTTTCTCATTCGATAACCCCGCGATATATCGCATAGAGCATCCAGAAATAGACAAGGTGCTCTCATTCACTCATACCTATGTGGGTCAGGCGCAGGAAGGCGAGTGGATAGAAGCGCGAGGTGTGGTGGAGAAGACGGCACATGAGACCAGACTGGTCGTGGGCACTACGCGTGAAGCGAAGGGCGAATGGATAAGATGCCTCTCTACTCATACTTCGAGGGGCATTTGACCAGTAATTGCGAGGCATTTACATGGTAAGGCGAATCGAGCGTGCCAATAACAACCACCTTCAGTCCCTCTTTGAAGCCCTGTGGTACCGGCTTCCTGTATGTGACGTTAATAGTAGCTCTGCCATCTGTGATTTTAAACGATAGTGAACCATCTTCTCCCCAGCTCGTAGAGCCATTGACAACGGTGTCCAGGATCTGGACTTCTTTATTCATATACCTGTCATTCCCCGCCACCTGTGAGACACTCATGTAGGGACTGAGGTAAGAAGAGAAGACATCGTATGCTAATGCACCACTCAGCACGATCAGAACTGCAACGACCATATAAAGTGGTTTAATCTTCATCTTTGTCTTCTCCTCCTCCTTCTTCAACTACCTCTCGCTCTAAATCCTCTATCCTCGCTTTAAGTGCCGCCAGTCGCCTGCTCAGCCACAGGAATAGCACCAGTATAGCTGTCCAGTAGATGATAGCAACCACAAATACGCCTCTATAATATACCATTCATGCACCTCCCCTCTTATACCTGTGCCTGTATAACATCACATTAACGCGGTCCTCCAAAGACCATAATGAGTATGCTACTATAAAGAGATAAGCGAAGAATAAAGAAGCTGCGACGATATTTGATATCAGAGTTACCTTTACAGGCATGGACAGCGTTATCTCCTGCGCTCGCGGATGCAGCGACTGCCATAGCATCACAGAGAGGAAAGTCAGGGGTATGAGCGAAAAGGCAAGGACATTATACACCGCCCCTATCACCGCTCTCCTCTCTACTTCACTGATAGAATACTTCACAGCTATGTAGCCTGCGTATGCAATCCAGAGTATGAGAGTGGTTGTCTGTTTAGGGTCCCAGTTCCAGTACAATCCCCATGCGGCATTCGCCCAGATTGCTCCCGAGATCAAAGCTACTATACCATATACCAGTCCTATGATCACCGATACTTCCGCAGCCATATCATAGCTCCTTGTCCTCTTCTTCAGATACATTATGCTCGCTACGAGCGAGATGAAGAATGCGAGATAACAGACCAGAGCGGCAGGTATATGTGTGTAAGCGAAATAAATATCGCCCCTTACCGGGTGGACTGCGACATAATAAGCCATATATGATGCTATTACACTCAATATAGCGCCAATAACAAGGATAATATCACGTTTCATCATTCTCTCTTCTCTTTTCTTTCTTCTTTTATATGCATTTTCATTTTTATATATAAGTATAATCTCTATTTGACCTTTTACCCTTACGGATGTGATTATGGATTATGGCACAGTCAGCAGTAGCAGTGGATGTGATAGGAGTATCAAAGCGATATGGTTATCTTGAAGTATTGAGGTCTGTATCGCTGCGCATAGAGAGTGGAGAATTTGTAGCCCTTTTCGGGCATAATGGCGCGGGAAAGACAACGCTGCTGAAGTTGATTGCCACGCATATCAGACCCTCCACCGGAACCGTGAAGATATTTGGTGAGGATGCATTCAGGGATAGCGGGATAAGAAGGAAGATAGGTCTGGTAACACATTCAAGTTTCCTCTATGACGAACTTACAGTGCGTGAGAATTTACTATTCTATGCCAGGCAGTTCGGCGTTGAGGAGGATAATTTCCTCGATACCGTTGAGTTCCTCGGCATGAACCGCTGGTATAATGTTCGTGTGAAGCAGCTCTCACATGGATTGAGGAAGCGTGCAGACATCATCAGGGCGTTGATACATGAGCCCAATTTGATACTGCTGGATGAGCCTTTCACTGGACTGGATAGTGAGACCTGTGATGTGCTCGTGAATTACTTCAGGGGACAGAAACAGAGAGGTAATGAGAAGAAGACGCTTTTGATAGCTTCACATTCACAGGAGTGGGTAAAGAAGGTCTGTGATAAAGCTATCTCACTGCACCGTGGCAAAGTAGCCGGTGAGTTCTCGTTTTGATTATTCATTCCCAATCTTCCCAATCAGCCGTGTTGCTATCTCTTTGATAGCCGCCTTCAAATTCGCTTTATTATCATAATCATAAGCTCTCAGTAAAGCATCCAGATTAAAACTATTGCTACTGTATCCGTGCCCATGCTGTTGTTGCCGTTGCTGCTGCTCCTCCCTCTTTGTCTCAATGACCGAGATGAGATTCCTCAATGCCCGCTCTATGTCATCCACTATACTCACAGTGGCATATCTTGAAGTCCTTGATAAAGGATTCAAATCTATGGTTATCACCTTCTTACCCATTGCAATCAGTGCTTCGCACCTGTCACCGTCTTCCAGCGGTGCAAGAACCACATCCGCGCTATATATCCCCTCGCGTGTAGCCAATGCGCGGGCATGCTCAATCCCGGGTATTCGCGAGTCCGGCTTGTCACCAAGCACGTGCTTCGCACCCTCTCGCTCTAATAACTCCTTTATTCGCTTTACACGCTCCTCAGTTCGATGGAAGAGATTCACCTCCAGTGGTGCGTTTATCAAGCCACTCAGTATAACCATCTCCTTCGATGCCAGTGCGGCAACATTGCCATTGACCGATAGCACAGGTCTCTTCGCCATCAATAATAGTGCAGCAGCCACTTCTGTAGCTCTCAATGCCGACTCTAATGTCCGCTCCCCCATTAAATAATCGAATGCTTCTCCTCTTCCATGCGCTATCAAGCCATGAAGTGACGTTATACCCGCTTCTATACCAGCCACGAGCTTATCTCTTCGCTTCAATGATTCATACCTCGGATGTGACTTCGGGATTTTCATTTCTTGTTCCCCTTTTTACTTTTCCATATTTACAACAGAGTGCCTTCGCAATAGTTAAGAAATAGATAGTTTTTTATAATACTTTTACTTATTTGTTATTTCAGCATTACGGTGAAATGCGGGGATGAGCGAGGAGAAATAATGAATAACAATGGAATAGCGTCAAACATAATAGATAATAGCCCTGGGAGGGAGTTGATACAGGTCATAAAAGACCAACTTAAGAAGTCGAATGGGGCAAAATTTGCTATTGGTTATTTCTTCCTCAGTGGTTTCTGCTTAGTTAAAGATGACTTCCCCGATAATCTCTCCAATATCAATCTCAATATCCCATTCTTAAAAATTGTGATGGGCAATGAAACCACATATCCAACAAAAGAGGAACTGGTGGCAGGCTATAAGTTAAGAGAGCTATTCAAGCAGAGAATGATAGAAGATTTACAAAGACAGAAGCTCACAGAGGTGCAAATAAGGCGGCTAAAAGCGCTAAGGGATTTTGTAGCTAACAATATAATAGACGTAAAACTTTTTGATAAATCGAGGCTACATGCAAAGCTGTATTTATTTCTAACAAAGCCCGAAGAGAGGTTTGGCTCGCCTGGTTTGGCTGTGGTCGGCTCCTCAAATTTTACCGCCGAAGGACTCACCCAAAATAAAGAGCTTAATGTATTACTCACTGCACGAGAAGAGGTTCTATATCTCAATCAGTGGTTTGATAAACTCTGGGATGAAGCAGTTGAGTTCAGAGAGGATCTCTTGAAGGTTATTGATATCGCTGGGGTTTTACCTGAGAGCCCATATCCCAAAATTGGGGAACTAATAGACCCCCAGACGCTTTTCAAGTATCTGGTGTATAGATGGACCGAGGGACGGGTCTTGAATCTCCATGAAAAGGATATCCTCATGGAGTTTCAGGAGGTAGGGGTGCTTAATGCCACGAAGATATCAAGCCACTATAACGGCGTGATACTCGCGGACTCTGTCGGGCTTGGGAAGAGCTTTATGGCTGCCGGAGTAATTCAGGATTTTTTAAACAGAAGATACCCAACCTGGATTCCGGATAATAAGGATCCTGGCGTTCTCTTAATTTTACCGCCTTCCATTATCTCACAGTGGGAGGATCTGCTTGTAGGTAGAGCTGATGAGAGAACACTGGCAAGACTGGAGAGGGGAGAGCGGGTGAAGATAAACACGGAGTTCTTCTTCAAGGACAACTTCAAAAGAATGGTGAAGGGGGATTACAACCACAAAATATACGAAATTTATGATGAGAGTGGCGAAAAATTCCTTGGGAAGATAGCCTTTCTTTCGCTTGGGCTCTTTCAGAATTGCAGAGCAGATCTGAAAAAAGGAATTATAAGCGAGGAATTAAAAGGAATATCTGAAGAATATGATCTCTTTGTCATCGATGAGGCTCACAAATACAGAAACAAAAATACAAACCGATGGAATGCAGCAAGAGCCTTGCAGAAAAAATCAAACAACTTTCCAAATAAGTTTCTGCTTCTTACAGCCACGCCCCTGAACAACACGATAGACGACCTCTACAACCTGATCAAGATATTCACGGATGACACTCTCATCACTTTCAGAATGAAAAACATCCCGATTGACGAGCTGGTAAGACAATACAAGAAGCTTAAAAGTGAATATGAGGAGAAAGGAGATGAAGGGATTAAAAAAGAGCTTAAAAGAGTTGCCACGGAGATTAAAAGAAAAGTTCTGGATGAAGTAATGGTTCTGAGAACGAGAAAGTACATCCTGGACCAGTTCAAGGACCTTAAGGTCGATGGTAAAAAACTCATTTTCAAAGATCCCAAACCCTACAGCCTCGATTACTCTCCCTTCTACAAAGGCGGGTTTAATGAGTTGATAA
>PQXC01000015.1 GCA_003194435.1 Candidatus Methanophagaceae archaeon
TCATCATTTTAGCTCACTTTGTGCCTCCCAAAGTCTGGCATCGTTTAACAACAGCCATCAAAAAGCCTCCCCGAAATGAAATTTTTTAATCACAACCGAACGTGAATACCATTCTCCTTCAGATAGCGTTTGACATCCTGAACTGAGTATTCCTTATAGTGGAATATGGATGCCGCGAGTGCAGCGGAAGCGTCAGTATAAGTGAAGACATCCTTTATGTGCGAGGGCGTGCCACACCCTCCAGATGCTATAACCGGTATATTCACACGCGCACAAACTGCCGCAGTCAATTCCAGGTCGAACCCGTCCTTTGTCCCATCACGGTCCATACTGGTGAGTAGAATCTCACCCGCTCCTCTATCCTCCACTTCCTTCGACCATTTCAGTGCATCTATACCCGTGAACCTCCTGCCGCCGTAAATTGAGCATTCAAACCAGCATTTACCCTCTCCTGTATCTATTATCTCCCTGCCCGCATCCATCGCCCTCTCCAATTCCTCTTCACTACGCAGATACCGCCTCTTCGCATCTATCGCCACCACACACGCCTGCGAACCGAACCGTTCAGCGAGTTCATCCACCAGTTCAGGGTCTTTTAACGCAGCAGTGTTCACAGAGACCTTATCCGCACCCGCATTGAATACCCGTTTCGCATCCTCTATACTTCGTATACCACCACCAACAGTGAGCGGTATGAAGACCCTGCTCGCAACCTTCTCTATCACATTCGCCATCGTCTCTCGCCTTTCATGCGATGCCGTTATATCCAGGAACACGAGTTCATCAGCGCCCTGTTCATCGTATTCCGCTGCAAGCTCCCAGGGTATACCCGCATACTTGATACGCTTGAATTCCACTCCCTTTACCACACGTCCACCCGGCACACCCAGGTCACAGTCCAGACAGGGTATAATCCGCTTTGCCAACATCAGTCTATCAACCTGCTATCTGAACGATGAAGAGAGCAATGCACCACCAATCGCACCTATATACTGCGGATATTTCGGCACTATCACATCAAATCCGAGCACATCATTCATCGCCTTTGGCACGCCAGCCACGAGAGAAGTCCCACCGACCTCTATCGCGGGCTGTCTCAGGTCTATCTCCTGTAACAACTGCTCCTTCACCTGCTCCACCACCGAATGACACGCAGCAGCCGCCACATCCTCGCGCCTCGCACCCATTGAAAGTGCGGATACAAGGTCCTGAATCCCGAACACGATACAATAGCTATCTGTCTTCACCTTGTGCGCATCACCTTCCAGTGCCAGCTTACCCATCTCCACAACGTCCACACCCAGCCTTCGTGCCGTCATCTCCAGAAACCTACCTGATGCGCCTGCACATATCCCTCCCATTGTGAAATTATCAGGTATCCCATCTCTCGCGGTTATTATCTTGTTGTCCATACCGCCAATATCAATGATCATCGCCTCACCCTTCTCTATACCCGCGAGATACATCGCCGCTTTTGAGTTCACCGTCAGTTCCTCCTGTACCAGATCCGCCTTGAAGTGCTCTCCTAACGCGTGCCTCCCATACCCGGTCGTTCCAAGCGCTTCTATATCGCTCCTCTTCACTCCCGCGAGCTCAAGTGCCTTATTAAATACCTTCTCCGCTGTGTCTACAACTTCGCGTGTGGGCGACCACGTTGCACCAAGTACTTTGTTATCCAGCATTACCGCCGCTTTCGTGGTTGTAGAGCCCGAATCTATACCCGCTGTGAGCCCTTCCTGCTCCTTTCGCTCCAGTATCCACCGCCTCCTCACTATCGTTACCAGCGCTTCCATCCGCGTCAATAACTCGCCCGCTTTCGTTCGTTCTGTAAAAGGATACATAACCACTGGCAATTGCGTCCTATCCTGAATAATACGCCTTATCTCTGTCCTTATCACCGCTCCTCTTGGACACTTGTGACACCCGGCAACAAATACCGCATCGGCATCACACAAACCCTCCGCCACTGCATACCCCCTTGCTAATGCCACACTCAATCCATAACTGTTCTTCATGTCATAGCCGAACTCTTCTGTCTTCGATGCCACATAGTCCAGGTCAACCTCGGGCACGAATATCTCGGCTCCTACTTCCTCAGCCGCACGCTCTATCTCATGCTGCACGTTACCGTAAATAGTGCCGCAGGAGACCTGTGCTATTTTTATCTTCTCCTTCCCTTCTTCCTCTATCTTGACCATAATACAATACTATACACTATACTGGATTAAACTAAATGTTTATTTATTGAGGAACCAAAGATAGCTTCTCCACCACAACAAAACTCTTCGTCTTGCTCAATGGGCGACATTCCATAATCTTCACTACATCGCCTACCTTCGCAGCTATACATGGCGGATTATGTGCATGAATCTTTGACCTTCTCTTCTCATACCGCTCGTATTTCCTTATCTTCTTCATATACGTCCGCTCTACCACAACTGTCTTCGCCGCCTTATCACTCACCACCACACCCTCTATTATCTGCCCCCGAACCGGTAACTTACCATGAAAAGGGCAGTTAATATCATCACATTCACGGTCCGGCTCCTTAACATCTATTCCTATATCCCGCTTCATCTTTGCATACCCCTCTTTATCCTGTCCTCAGGTCTCGCCAGAAGCTTATCACCTCTTATCCTCGCTCGTGTACCATCTTCAAGGACGAATATGAACATATTCCCACTCTTCGGTATCCGCTTCTCCTCCCCCTGCTCCGTCTCTATTACAAAGGTGTTCCTCGTCTCATCCACAATCCTACCCCGCAGTCCTTCCATATCCCTGTTGCTACTCTCCTCTACTTCCATTATCAACCCAATCAATTCCTCCTGGGGCAAATCTCCAACTTTCAACTCTCACTTTCAACTCTCATCCTCTAACCGATAGCCCATCTCACGCAGTACCTTCTTCACCTCTGCTTTATGGTCGCCCTGTAGCTCCACACAGCCCTCTTTTACCGTACCACCGCATGCGCATCGTGACTTCAGCTCCTTTGATAGCCCCTTCAGGTCCACCTCCTTCGCGTCTATACCCTTTATCACTGTTGTTATCTTCCCGAACCTTCTCTTCACTGTCGTGACCTTAACCACCTGCTGTTCCTTCGCTATCTCCTTGCAGATGCATAAATCTATCGGTAAACCGCATTTATCACAGATCTGTGTACTCATTTTATCCTCTCTCATCTTATACCCTTCTTTATTTCACTCTCTACTGTTTTTATCCTCGCTATTGTCCTCCTTATCTCCTTTATTCTACCAGGATTCTCAGATGCACCTCCGGTGGCTACCATCCCCCGCTCACGTAATAAATCAGAGATCAGGCTCTCCAACTCCTCTCTCCTCTCCTTCTCGCTCATCTTCCTTATATCTTCAATTCTAAATATGCTCATTCCTCCTTATCTCCTCCACCCTCCTCTTCATACTCTTTATCTTTATCCTCTTCGTCTTCTTTAATAACCTCTTCTTCCTTGACTTCTTCCTTAACTTCTTCTTCCTTAACTTCCGGCTCTTCCTTCTTTATTATACGAAAGGCATCCGGTCGTTCAGCATCTGGTCTCACTATCCATACCTGCACACCTATAACACCCGATTTCACTCTGGCTATTGCATAGCCACGATCCACCATCTCCTCTGCCACTTCACCACAGTGTTTTATATACCCTTCCACCATCTTCTCCGTTCGTCCTCTCGGTCCCTTCAACTTGCCTGACATCACTATCTCACAGCCGGATGTACCATTCTCCATTATCCGCTGCAACATAGACCTGCCAGCCCGTCTGAAATGCCAGCCTCGCTCTATCAATTTCGCCAGTCGGTTCGCCATCAATGTTGCACACAGGTCAGGTACCTCTATTGGCTGCACATCAAGTTGAGGATTGTCCAGTTCATGCCTCTTGCTCACCTCTTCCGTCAATTTCTTTATCCTCTTGCCATCTTTACCTATTATAATACCCGGCTTCTCGACTTTCACCGTTATCTGCGTGCCCATCGGTGTCCTCTTTATCTCCATTCCCCCATAGCCCGCTCTCTCTAATTCCTTCACAAAATACTCGTTCAGTCTTACCCTCTTTATCCCTTCCTTCACAAATAGTTTCTCTATCACCTGTCTCAGCTCTCCTCCTCCTTTAATATCACTTCAACCGTGACAGTTTCGGTATTCTTCGGCGTTGCGCGACCAAATGCCCTTGGCATCACTCCCTCTATAACCCTGCCTTTCTTCGTTGCTATATGCCATATCCGCATCTCATCAGGATCGAGCCCTTTGTATTCCGCATTTGCCCTCGCCTCCCTTATCAACCTCAATATCGCTTCACTTGCCTTTACTGGATACCTGCCTGCATACCAGCCGTTGAGCCCTCTACGATGTGCTACCTTCTTCTTATGTCGCTTGAATGGTACAGGCACTCGCCCTTCCAGTACAGCCTCCAGATACCGCTCCGCATCTCCCACTCTCATACCCTTCAACGCCCTGCAGATCTCATACGCATGCTTTGGTGAGATATGAAGCTCATAAGCCATTGCCCTCGCCGTTATATCAGCATCAACAACTTCGGAATCCACACAATATCTTACCCTGCCCATCTCTTCTCTACTTCAGTGGTACGTACTTCGAAGACCTCGTTGCTCCCACACCCGCAGCTCCATGCACCACCTTCTTTCGCGTCATTGCAAACTCGCCTAAGTAATGCCCTATCATCTCTGGTTTTATCTCCACGTAATCGAAGCCCTTACCATTGTGTATCCCTATCTTCTTCCCCACCATGCTCGGCAACACGATTGCATCCCTCAGGTGCGTTTTAACCTCTTCTCGCTGCTCTATCTTCTCCAGCAGTTTCTCCTCTTCTTCCCTTAATTTCCTCTTCAATTTCCTGCGCTGCCTCGCTGGCAATAACTTCGCTAACTCCTCCAGCTTCATCTTCTTCAGCTTCGCCACTGTATAACCCCGATATTTGAACTCTTCTTCTTTCTTCTTCAGTGTGCTCTTAGCCTTCTTCTTCGCCATCTCTATCACTCATTTATTCTTATTCTTCTTTTATTTATCTTTTTAAGGTATACATTCATCGCCTGTGCCCTGTCCTCTTCGCTGCTATATTACCCACCTTCCTGCCTGGTGGTGCACCCCTGCCCGGTGTCTTTGACTTACCGATATGCTGATGTCCACCACCACCAAAAGGATGGTCAACTGGATTCATTGCTACACCCCTCACCCTCGGATATCGTGCAGCACGAGACTTCATCTTATGGTACTTCTTACCAGCTTTCACAAATGGCTTCTCCGTTCTACCACCTCCTGCTACTATGCCTATGGTAGCCATGCAATCCCCGGAGAGCCATTTCTTCTTGCCACTGGGCATCACCACAAGAGTCCTGCCCGTCTCTGCCTCATGTGTCACCAGCGTTGCGTAATTGCCCGAAGCTCTCGCGAACTTACCACCATCACCTGGATTATTCTCTATATTACAAATTGCAATACCTTCAGGGATACAGCGTAATGGTAGAGTATTCCCTACTTTTATCGCCGCTGATTCTCCATAAGCGACCTCTTCTCCTTCTCCTATACCCTCTGGTACAATTATGAACCGCTCTTCGCCTCTATTTGTCCTTAATCGGGCAATTGGCGCACTCCTCGCAGGGTCATGCAGTATCTGAACGACTTTACCTGTTACTTGCTCATCACCGTCCACTCGTACATGCTCCAGATTACCTCGATAGCGATGCGATGGCGCTCTGAATACCGGAGACCCTTTTCCTCTTCGCTGTGCTATTATTCTCTTCCCCATTTCTCCTATTTCACAATATACCGAGCGATGTACCTATCTCTTTTGCCTTACCTTCTTCTTCAAATTCTATTATTGCCTTCTTCTTTCCTTTAAATGTTATCATCGTCCTCACATTCTTTACCGGTGTCTCAAATATCCGCTCCACTTCCTCCTTTATCGCACGCTTATCAGCTCTTATATCAACGATAAACTGGAGTTTGTTCTCTGAATCAATCATCGCTGTTGCTTTTTCCGTAGCCACAATATGCTCCAATTTCATCTCCATCTCAATCACCAAGTTTCATTAACGACGATTCAGTCCAGACGGTCAACCTGCCGGGATGCGTTCCCGGGGCAAGTAATTCGACATTCAATGCATCTACATAGGATACATCCACACCTGGCAAATTCCTTGCACTCGTGGTTATCTTTATGTTACCCGGGTCTTCGACTTCATCGCCAGAAATAACGATTAATGCACTCTTCTTCGTCTTGTATCGCCTGCCACGCATCTTACCCTTTCCTGCTCTTATCTTACGCTCCCGCGCTCGAGCCAGGTCAGCCCCTATACCGATAGTCTGGAAGAACTCCTCTACCTCCGCAGTCCTCTCCAGCGTGACGAACGAGTTCTCAACCACAATCGGCAATACGACATCTTCACCGAACTTATGTCCCCTGCTTCGCACGAGTTCCGGGTTTATAGTGGCAGCTATGGCGGACCTTATTGCTTTACGCCTCTCCTTATCGTTTATCTTACGCTTTAGTACTTTCTCAGTCTTTGGCGGATGTGCTCTCCTGCCACCAACAGCCTGTGGCGCTCTTGCTGCTCGCCTGCCGTTCTTTATACGGGGCACACGTGAGACACCTCTGCCCACACCCCAGCTCTCAGCTGAGGTCTTCCTGCCCGCGAGTGGACTCGTGCCTTTTGGCTGTAAGCGATGCGATTGCATAGCCAGGACAGCCCTCTTTATCAGATCTGGACGATACTCTTCCCTGAATACCCCTGGCAGAGGGGTCTCCTTTATGAAATTACCCGATAAATCCAGTACTTTCACTCTCCTCTCTGCTTCTCCCATCATATCTCATATCCACTAATTACCCTGTTGCGACTCCCTACTTATATATGCAATCTCAGGTGCGGGCAATTTTGGATGCGGGCGTATAGCGTGTGAGATTCGTATCAGCCTCTTTTTTGGACCGGGAACACTGCCTTTCACCAGAATATATCCGTTCCGCACCAATCCGTAATGCAGGAAACCACCTTTGGGTGTTATCTCCGCACCATCCGTTCCTATCTTTAATATCCGCTTGTTATACTCCGTGCGCTGTTGATAGCCCGTCTGTCCAAGTTGTGGTATCCTCCATCTCACACGTCGCGGTCGCCATCCACCGATACAGCCCACATGACGCCCTTTACCTGACTTCTTCGCCTTCGCGTTCTGTATAGTTACACCCCACCGCTTTACGGGACCCTGTGTCCCCTTACCCTTCGTCACCGCTGTAACGTCCACGAAATCACCCTCTTTAAATACCTCCTCTACCCTTATCTCCTTACCAAGAACTTTCCGCGCATATTCAATGTCCTCGTGCACGACGCCACTCATCTTCAACTCCATTAAATCGCCCCGCTTCTTCGGCACTCCACTCACGAGCTCCGGAATAGTGGCGATTATCAGCCTCACACTCAGGCTCATCCCGTCTGTTTCATCTGCATTGATAATATCTGTTATCCTGTCCAGATCGCCACCCTCACTACCGTCGCCACCTCCGCTTGCGCCTGCCCATACCTCTGTTAGCGCCTTCAGCCCATATACAGTGTCTTTATAAAGCCGGATACCTTCCACCTTCACCGGTGGCGTCTCTATTACCGTTACGGGAACAAATATCTCCATCCCCTTTGTGAGGCTATGTGGATAATTATCATTCAGAATAAGATGGGTCATACCAGCTTTATAACCCACGAAGCCCTGCAGTTGCCTGCCTGGTACTACCTCATCCCTCTTTATCCGGCAGGTCTCACTCCTTGCCCTCTTCCGTGGCGAGAAAGCCAATGAACCCCTCCGCGGTCTATGCCTCTTTACCATTTTATCTTAAAAGAATTGATGGGATAGGATTATATAAATGCAAATGCTATCAATCTTCATCTTCAAATTCCACCTCTGCATATTTTCCTATCTCCTCCATCAGTGGATGCCTCGCCCACCTGCGAGCACAGCGAAGGACAAAGCTCGCATCACCTTTATGCATCTTCAATAATCTCAATACGTTCTCCAGTGCTACTTTCTCCGATTCTTCATCCACCTCAGCCGGTATCTCCGCCTGACCCACCGGATAACTCTCGCCCAGTTCTATCGGATAGGGACCGAATGGCGGTTTCACCAATAACAGGTGGTCAAATCTCGATTCATACTCCGGGCGGAGGTAGCTTGAGGCGGTCAGGAGGACAAGGACGTTACCTGATAGCCGGAATCTATTCAGTCTCTTAGAATAGCGCAATACCTCCGGTCGGTGCGCGGAGCATTCGCTGAGGTAAAAGAAAGGGTGCTTAGTTACGGGGTCATATCTCTCAATCAGTGCAGAATATCTCGTTATGCGCTTCAATGCGGCGAACAAAGCGGGATGCGCTCTGCATCTCCTCTCGCATAGCTCCCACAGGCTACCTTCCACTATACTCTGCTTCACCGTTCGCATCTCTTCAAATGTCACCCAGAGGTTGTGCTCTGCGAGTAAATCCGCGCTACTCTTCACCTCATCCAGCGTATAAGTGGAGCATATCGGGCAGGAGCATGGCAGGAACTGCAAATCCTGCACCTTCTTCGTGCCTTCACACGTTATATACCGCCCTGTCTTCGCATATATCGCATACGCTGCGGAATCGAAGATATCACAGCCGAGGGCAACTGCCAGTGCGAATAGCATGGGATGTCCCGCGCCAAAGAGATGAATCGGTGCATTCAGCGGTAAGTTCCTCTTCACTGCCATGATTATATCCACAAGTCTATCGAACTGGTATGATTCCAGTAGCGGCACCACACCCCCTATCGCATAGATATCAAATCCAATAGCCGCAGCCCGCTTTGCACTCGTTTCCCGCAAGTCTAAGTATGTAGAGCCCTGCACAACGCCCGTAAGCATTCTATCATTTATTATTTCTCGCGCTTCCTTGAGTCTCTTATGTGTCTCTTCTAAATCGCGCATCGCTCTCTCACGGCTAACATACGGCGGTGTTGGTATATCCAGTGGCACACAGATGTCAGAGCCTATATACCGCTGGAATCTCAGTATCTCACTGTTGCTCACTTCCACATCGCTATACTGAGAGAGTTGATAAGCCCCTGAATCGGTCATTACTGGCAGTTCCGTGCCCAACAGTGAGTGAACGCCGTGTTTAAGTGCTTCTTCTCTCAGTTCCGCCTTCTTGTAAATTATATACGCATTCGTGATCAGCATCTCCGCACCATACTCGTGCATCTCCGCCGCTTCGATGGTTTTTAGATTCGGGTTTATCACGGGCATGATTAGCGGCGTCTCCACGTATCCATGCTCTGTTCGGAGCTTGCCTATTCGCCCCAGCAGGTCCTTATGCAGAACCTCAAATTCTGCACCTGCACCACTATCCTTCACACCTTCATAGGAACGTGATTGCATCTGAGCTCGTGACAATCCCTTTCAATACATTCTTTATATGATACAGGCTGTATTCCTGCTCGTAATCGCTCAACGCTGCAACACAGTCCTCGGGTACTATTATCTCAAAGCCCCGCAGTGATGCGTCTATCGCAGTATGGAGCACGCATATATTCGTGGCTACACCAACGATTATCAGCTTTCTTATCCCTTTTTCTATCAGATGCGCCTCCAGTTCAGTCTCAAAGAACGCGGTATACTTCTGTTTTCGCACCACAAAAGCCCTTGCCTCTGGTTCTACTTCTGCCTCTACCTCTGCTAACTCATCTATCAGCTCCGCACCCCTCGTATATTCAACACAATGCCTGCCCCATACCGCGAACTCATCATCCTCAGGTGAATGCCAATCCTGGGTGAATATGAGCTGTAGCCCTTTTCTTTGCGCATCTTCCAGAAGAGCCCTTATATTCGGGATTATCCTTCTTACCGCATCACCAACGAATAAAGCTCCATCTTCATAGCAGAAATCCTTCTGCATATCTACTACCAGCACCGCAGTCTCAACAGGATTCACTACCACTCTCTCATTCTCGTTGCTCGCTTTCTTGTTCTCGTTCATGCCTTACCGATATTTATTAGGGTATGCAAAGATTAAGATTAAGATATTCGTGAGAGAGATGAGAATACCGGAGAACATAAGCACGAGCGAGCTGTATACGGTGCAGGAGGAAATAGCATCAAAGGCGATAGTAGAGGACCAGCTGGGAGCCTTAAGATTTGTGGCTGGTGCAGACCAGGCTTTCTTCCGCGAAGCTACAAATACAAACACAAATGAGCGAGAGATGATAATATCGGCAGTTGTAGTGCTCGAATATCCTTCAATGAAGTTCCTCTACCATTCGAGTGCGACGATGCCCGTTGACTTCCCTTATATCCCCGGACTGCTGTCTTTCCGTGAAGCACCGGCGATAATAGAAGCGTTCCACAAACTGGATAAGAAGCCCGACCTGCTCTTGATAGACGGATGCGGAATAAACCACCCCAGATTCGCAGGTTTAGCCACCCATGTAGGCGTTTTACTGGATATACCCACCATAGGTGTGGCGAAGAACATACTGTGCGGCTCAGGCACTATCCCCGGCAAGCCAGGCGAAGCCAATTTAATAAGATATCATGGTAGAGAAGTTGGATATTACTTCAAGAGTAAGAAAGGCTGCAGACCGCTTATCGTTGCACCCGGGCATAAGGTATCACTGGATACCTCACTCAACATCGTGAAGAACTGCATTCGAAAGCACAAACTGCCAGAACCCACAAGGCTCGCACATCTCTGTGTAAATAAACTGAAGAAGGATAAGGATGAAGTTCGCAGGCTCACTGCCACTAACGGATAGTGAAAAGGCGATTTATGAGATAATAGGTGTGCCTTTTGACGATAATGCCACCATTAGAGGTGCAAGCAAAGCTCCTGAGATGATAAGGAGAGCATCACAACGGCTTGAGACTTTCTTGTGGCACAATAAGCTCGAACTCTCTGATTTGCTATATTATGACCGTGGGGATTTACATGATATTACAGACCCGGACCTGGACCTGGACTTCGATGCAGGGAAGAGGAAGATATTCATAGGTGGTGACCATTCTATCTCATACCCGCTCTTCAGGTATTATTTCGAGCGGCTGGGGCTGACAAAGGTAGTGGTTATAGATGCTCATGCCGACTTCAGGGATGTCTATGTGGGTAACAGGTTCTCCAATGCCTGTGTGATGCGCCGGATAGCGGAGTTAGCAGGGTTTGAGAACGTGATAGAGATTGGTGTTCGCTCAGCCTCGTGGGAGGAGTACGAATTCATGAAAAAACGTGTGAGAATTCTCGATGTTGATGATATGCCAGAGGAGCAGGAGCTGGAAGGAAGACTGTACCTCTCTATTGATATTGATGTGCTCGATCCGGGTATAGCACCGGGGGTAGAGTATCCAGAGCCATGTGGGATCTCACTGGAAGCTCTGATTAGACTGGTGCGCACGATAATAAAGAGAGGAGATGTGGTTGCATGCGATATCGTGGAGGTGAATCCGGAACTGGACATAAAGAATGGTATTACATGCCTGAATGCCGCAAGACTCGTATTTGAGGTGCTCGCTTCTTACTGGCTGAAGGACCATAAATCATCATAATCATACTCATACCACATCCAGAGAGAATCCAAGCCACTTAGCACCATAGGTGAGCATCCCTGATGAGAGGACATCAACACCCGTAGCTGCAAATTCGCTCACATTGCTCAGGTTTATCTCACCAGAAGCTTCAAGGATCAAGCCAGTGCCAGTGCGAGTGTGGAACCCATGCTCCTCAAGCAGTTGCACACCCGCCTTCACATCCTTCGCGGACATATTGTCGAACATGATGATATCAACATCCAGTTCTGCTGCTTTCAGAGCATCCTCTATGCTCTCAACCTCAACTTCTATCTTACGTGTGAAGCTGACCTTCTCTTTCGCTTTCTTTATTGCATTCTCCAGCCCCATGAGCTTTATGTAATTGTCCTTTATTATTACCGCTTCATAGAGTCCGAACCTGTGGGGGTCGCCACCACCGATGGCTATCGCCTTCTTCTCATATTTCCTGAAGCCAGGCGTTGTCTTTCGGGTACCAGCCACTCTTATCCGTGCATTTGCCCGCCTTGCCTCCTTCACAAATCTGTCGGTTAGCGTGGCAATACCGCTCATCCTGCCCAGGAAATTGAGCACAAGTCGCTCTGCCTTCAGTATCTTCATGCCTGCACCTTGCACTCTCAGGATTACATCTCCTTCTTTTATTTGTGCTCCATCCTCAAATTCCGTTGCACAAAGGACACCGAGATAATTAAATATCTGCTTCACCTCGTCCAGACCCGCAAGCACACCGCCCTCCTTCACTTCTATCTCCGCTTTACATTCCGCCTCCGGCACTATCTCCTCATAATCCTCATGCCCCACATCCTCTTCCAGGAACGCTTCTATCTCCTTCAGCAACATCTACTTGCAAGAATAACTTTACCTTTACCTTACTTCTTACTTATAAGATAAAGAAAGTTAATGAGATAGCAGAAGCAGATAGCTTGGTCATGAGAGTGGGTGTAGTTGGTTGTGGTGCGATAGGAACAGAGATATGCGATGCGATAGACCATGGTGTGCTGGGTAAGGAGCGGGGGATGGAGCTGAAATTCCTGATTGACAAGCACCCGGAGCGGATAGAGAAATTAATTAAGCGCTTGAAGAGGAGACCGGAAATAACAAGGACAGGGAGCGAAGGGCTAACAGAGATTCTGGAAGAGGTGGACCTGGTGATAGAATGTGCTTCGCAGGATGCAGTACGCGAGTTTGTGATTCCGGCACTGCATGCAGGCAAGGAAGTGATGATAATGAGCGTAGGAGCGTTGATAAGCGATGAGGGGCTATTGGATGAGATTGTGGATATAGCAAAAGAAAAAGGTTGCAGGGTTTACATCCCATCAGGAGCAATTGCAGGTATAGATGGCTTGAAATCGGGTGCTATTGGCGGTATCCATAGTGTGGAGTTAACGACGAGGAAGCCGCCACGGGGATTTGAGGGCAATGCCTACGTCAAGGAGCGGGGGATAGACCTGAGCATGATAGAGAGCGAGAAGACGCTTTTTGTGGGACCGGCAAAGGAAGCGGTACGGTATTTCCCGGAGAACGTGAATGTAGCAGCTTCTTTAAGCATCGCTGGTATAGGTCCTGACGCGACGAAGGTGAAGGTCGTTGCAGATCCATCTGCTACGGAGAACATACACGAGATACATGCGATAGGGGAATTTGGTAAACTGATGGTGCGTGTGGAGAATGTGCCATCGCCTACAAACCCAAAGACAAGCCATTTAGCTGCTCTTTCTGCTATTGCCACTCTTAAGGGTATAATATATCCCGTAAGGGTAGGTACTTAGTACTTAACACCCATATTTACCCATATTGTATCATATCTCATATCCAATCTTCAGTCTTCGTTTCTTTATAGTTCAGTCGTATGAGTTGTGGCATCTCACCCCATTTTGCAAGTACATCACGGTATATTATGAGTGCGCCCTTTATACCCGGTACATGAGAGATAGTACGAAAAGAATCATGCAAGGCATGAGGAGTATCACCCTTAACGGAATTGCTGAGTGCAGTTGCAGCGGCATCTGAGAGAGCCGCACTGTCGCTCAGTACCGTTGCCGCATCAGCGTATCCAAAATTTATAGAATGCCCAACTGTCCCCGATGAGGTGCATATACCAATAAGTGAGGATGAGGGTTTAATTCTGAGTGCAATACGATTTGAGAATGGGCTGTTACCCGCATAGATACCAACAAGTACCTCTCTATCATTTATCAATGCGACGTCACCTCCGTTGTCCACCATCGCATGAGTGGCGCCAGCATCGTGCATAGCTTCCACTGCCAGTTCTGCCAATGTACCTGCAACTGCGGACATCGGTCCTATACCAAACCTGGAGGATGCCTCTATCATCCGCCGCACCACCTCCGGTATCTTCTCGCCCTCTCTATCCTCAACATGTGGAACATAAGGCTCAAGGGTAACGAGGAAGAAGGGATGCCACCGTATGAACCTTTCCAGTTCCTTTCTATGTTCTTTTAGCTGCTGCTTCGCTATCTCTATGTATTTTCTGTCGTCTGCAGTAATCCATGCAGAGGTCTCTTTCAATACGAAAAGCTCCCTCATTTTTTGGCAGTAGCACTAAAGATGACGAAGTTAGCAGTGGTGAATATCGCAGCGTCAAAAGCTTCCGCCCCGCCCGGTATTGTATTACTTTAACAGCATCTCGGACTTCTGAAGCATCAGCAGGTCTTCGGTACTCAACTTCTCACCCTCTCTGAATCGTTCATAGATACTCTTTGCCCTCTTCCTCGCCTCTATTCGCTCCTTGAAGTTCCAGTCTTCCCTCATCTTTCGTCTCAGCCCCGTAATCACGTGATTGAAATCCCTGATATCGCGTAGATAACGTACAAAAAGCCGATGCGCTTCATCTGCAGCCTCCTGCGCCTCAAGATAAAGCCGATGCGCTTCATCTGCCTTCTCTCTTATCCTGTCCGCTTCTTTAAACCATTCCACCATCTTATCATGGCATTCATGAGATAGTTTTACGTAATTCAAAACCTCCTCATGGTACTTATCTGCCTCCTCCTTGTACCGCTGTGCCTCCTTCAGTAGCTCTTTCAACTTCTGGTCCTTCTCAAACTCCTTCTGCATCGCCGCAAATTCACGCCTCAGTTCCGTTATCCGCGCTACCAGCTTCTTCTCTTGGTCCTTGCTCAACACTTCCACCTGCTGCCTCATCTCTAACTCGTCTATCCGCTTCCTGAGCCGCTCAAAAGCCCGAATACTCTTCAAGTCATTCTTCTTACTCTTACGCAACTTCTCCACCATAGAATAATACTTGGATGCCTTTCTGTTCAACTCACCTCGTTTCTCCTTCTTCGCTTCTATCAACTTCTCATATTCTTCTCGCTGCTTCTTATACGCTTTTGCCTTTGCTACTGCCTCTTTGATTCGGCTGTTCAGTTCATCCCGCAAATCCGCCCATTTGCTCGCTTCTGAATTTAGCTCAGTTCGCCTCCTCTTGCATTCCTCCGCCTTCTTTATTACTTCCGCCCGTCTCGCTTCCAGCTCCTCAAGCATTCTTATCTTTCACCGTATCTTATCTGCCTCTCTTCTCCCTCTTCTTGTTTATAACTCTAACTCCTAATCCTTTATAAATACTTCTACTTTGTTTTTTATTTCATTTTATCTCAATGCGGGATTGCGATATGCAAGTCCACCATCAAAGGAATAATGAACGTTCTGGAAGTCGTTTTTCAATGCCTTAACGTCATTCCTCACTTTTATTGCTGGTTCTTCCTCTATTAACAGCCTCCTCATAAGTGATGCTATCTCTATCATCTCCGATTCCTTCATCCCTATTCGCGTGAGCTCCTGTACTCCGAGTCTAATCCCTGAAGGGTTATCAGGCTCATTATCAAACGGTAGCATGTTCTTATTGGTAATTATATACGCCTCTTCCAGCCGCTTCGCTATCCTGTCTCCGCCACCCAGATCGCGAACGTCAATAGCAATCTGATGTGACTCGGTGAATCCCTTATGTTCACACAGGACATTGAAACCCGCTTCGTATAATGCCTGAGCCAGTGCTTTTGCATTTGATTGTATCTGGGCTGCATAGGCTTCACCGAAATGTATCATCTCTTGCAGTGTCACTGCCAGACCGGCAATATGATGCAGATGATGATTGCTCACAGTTCCAGGAAAGACCGCTCTGTCTATCCTATCGCCCAGTACCTCCTTACATAATATCAATGCGCCCTGAGGTCCCGGGAAAGTCTTGTGCGTGCTGCTTGTGACAACATCTGCGCCCTCACCCAATGGGTCCTGGAATTTATTACCTGCTATGAGCCCCAATACATGTGATGCATCATAGACCAGAGTAGCATCAACCTCATCAGCCGCCGTAAGCATCTCCCGAATCGGGTGTGGAAAGAGGAATAGACTTGCCCCGAGCAATATCAGCTTCGGTTTTGTCTCTCTTATGGCTCGTTCCGTCCTGTCTATGTCTATATTCATCTCCTTCGGATCGAACGGTATTCGCTCCAGCTTTAAACCTCTCAGTCCCGGTACAGAATACGCAGAATGACTTATATGTCCACCATCAGGTACCGATAGCGCCATCATTCTATCACCAGGTGAAGCAAGAGCGAACAGAGCGGCTATATTCGCATTGACACCCGAAATAGGCTTCACGTTTACATGTTCCGCCCTGAAGAGCTCTCTTGCCCACCTTATAGCCCTCCCCTCTATCGCATCTATGTACTTGCAACCCTGGTAAAACCTGGCTCCAACCTCTCCCTCTGCATACCGGTGTGACAGATCAGAGGCAAGGAGAATCCTCACCTTCTCACTCGTTACATTCTCACTCGCTATCAGCGGTAGAGCATTCCTGTAAAGTTCCTGATGTTGCTCCACTGCCTCCATTATCTCTTCTATCTCATGCATCTGCAACCCCCCTTACTCATCGCCCCAGCAATATAGAAAGAATAGCCATCCTCACAGGTACACCATAGAAAGCCTGAAGGAAATATCTTGCGTTTTTTGTACGGTCCACTCCTGCATCTATCTCATCCACCCGGGGCAATGGATGCATAACCATCACATTCTCATTCTCTGCTATAAGCTCGGGTGTTATGCGATAGGTGCCTGCAACTTTACTGTACTCCGCAGGATCGGGAAATCTCTCCTTTTGTATCCTCGTTACATACAGGACATTTACCTCACTTATCACTTCTGCTATATCCTCGCATTCAAATATCTCAGCTCCTGACTCCTCCAGGTCGGATTTTATCTCTTCTGGTATCCTCAATGCAGACGGAGATACCAGATAGAGCTTAGCTCGGTATAAGGATAATGCATAAGTGAGCGAATGCACCGTCCTGCCATATTTCAGATCCCCTATAATAGCAATTCTGAGATTATCGAGCAGTCCTTCACGCTTGATCGTGTATAAATCGAGCAGTGTCTGTGTGGGATGCTGCCCGGCGCCGTCACCCGCGTTTATTACAGGCACAGAGGAGAAGGAAGCAGCCATTCGCGCTGCACCCTCTTGCGGATGCCTCAGCGCTATAACGTCACAATAACTGGAGACGGTCCTTATTGTATCAGCGAGGTTCTCACCTTTAGCAACAGAGCTCGCCTCTGGTGAGTACATATTTATCACCTCCCCCCCTAACCGCTTCATCGCCGCCTCGAACGATAGTCTGGTTCTCGTACTCGGCTCGTAGAACAGGTTCGCGAGTATCTTACCAGCAAATAAATCGCCCCGTGTGCCCCTCGCGTATGATTCCAGCTCCTCTGCCTTGCTCAATACAAAATCTATCTCCCGCTTTGAGAAGTCGCGTATCGAGATAACATGCGCGATGTTGAACATCCTGTTAATTTTAGGTTTTGTATAATAAGAAAGTTGGAACGAAAGTTGGAATTGGAATAGGAAAAATAAAAATAGGAAGAGAAAACCAGTTGCTTTTTCTCCCTTCCCTCAGGCTTCGCCTTCACGCCTTCGCCTTCATCGTTATTTCCATCGAGGAAACGTTCGCTTTGTCTCCTCCTTCGCCCACTATCGACTCTGTTCCTATCTTTATGTCTTTTATCTCTATGCCTGGCATGAACTTGTTCTTAACTACTTCTGCGGTATCCACGGCTCTCGAGATCGCTCTCCCCCGCGCCTTTATCACCACTTCGTCGAATCCATTGTTGAACTGCGTTACTACTGCCAGGACATAGCTCATCACGGGCTTGTTTCCGATATATATAACGTTGTCTTCTGGCATTTTTGTCTCACCTGTGTTATAAATTACTCAGAGGTATATATAAATTATATACATCAGCATCAGGGCTCCTGTTCCTGTTCCTGTTCAATCTCCGCACTCGCACTACTCGCACTATCACTATCACCGTCTCTCTTACCGTATTTCTCTTCTGGGTCGAATACCTTCTCTCCTACTATCTCCCCGTTTATCCTGCGGTAAAAGCAAGAGCGATATCCGGTATGGCACGCACCACCTATCTGCTTCACCTTCAGGAGTACCGAATCGCCATCACAGTCAATGAGGATTTCCTTTATCAACTGTTCATTGCCTGAGATTTCACCCTTACGCCAGAGCTTATTCCTGCTTCTGCTCCAGTAATACGCCTTCCCTGTCTCAATGGTGAGTCTCAACGCCTCTTCATTCATGTGCGCGAGCATCAACACTTCGCCCGTCTCATAATCCTGTGCTATTGCGTGTATCAGCCCATTATCCTTATCCATATCTATATCCACTTCTTCTTTCATTCTACCATTCTTCATTCTATTCTATCCATTATCTTGTATCTATCCTGTAACTATCCCTCCTTACCTCCCCGCCCCTTCAGCGCTTCCAGCATCTCCCGCTGCAAGGTTACCAATAAATCACCAAGTAGTCCAAATATAAGAAATTGTACTCCTGAGATAATCATCAGTGAGGTAAATACAGTAAGAGGTACGCGTGTTATCCCATTAAACCACTCATATACGACGTAGATACCGGTTATGACACCGATGAGGATGAATGTAGAGCCAATGATACCGAAGTAGAACGCGGGGTTATGTGTTCTCGCCAGCACATACAGCGTATAAGTTATCCGCATACCATCGCGAAAGAAGTTGAGTTTTGACTTACCTCTTCGCTTACGGTAGCTAATGGGAACTTCTTTCAATTTTATGCCCCTCTTTACCGACTCTACTGTCATCTCCGCTTCTATCTCAAAACCCTCCTTCCTCAGTGTCATCTTCTTCACCGCTTCCTTTGTAAACGCGCGATAGCCCGATAGGATATCCTGCAATTCAAGCCCGTAACCGATACTGAAGATCTTGTTCAAGAACCAATTTCCCAGGCGATGGAGCACTGCAAATGCACCACCATAAGCAAATCGGTTCCCGATAACGTGTTCTGCCTCGCCCTTCTCTATCGGTTCAATCAATCGCTGCACTTCCGTGGGTAAGTATGTACCATCGCCGTCAATCATCACGATTATATCGCTGTCTATAAGTTCAAAAGCCTGCCTGACTGCTGCACCTTTGCCCTTTCCCTGCTGTATCACCACCCTTGCACCAGCCCGCTTTGCTATCTCCCGTGTTGAATCTGTGCTGTCACCATCAATAATGAGGATATTGTCAAAGCCCTGACGCTTGAATGAGCTTATTACCTCCCCTATCGTCTCCTCCTCGTTCAATGTCGGTATCAGGATGCAGACATCTTTCATTCCCTATTATTAGTCCTCTTTCTCCTCTTTACTCAGCACCCTCACACTGTCGCCCCTGACAGTAACAGGAATCGGGACCATTGCCTCGAAGAGCTCGATTGTGAGCTCCTCGTGTGCCTCATCCACCTTCTTCACCCGCGCCTTCTCGCCTTTAAAGGGACCCGCTACTATCTCTATTATGCTGCCCTCCATTATCCCGGTTACAGAAGGCTTTGGTGTGAGGAAATGCTCGACCTCTTCCAGTTTCATATCGCCTTTGATCAATCCCCGGGCATGAGGGATATTCTGTATTATCTGCTCAATCACGTCAGGGAAGGCAGCTTCTATCAGTACATATCCTTTCAACTCGTCAGGTACGAGAATGGACTTTATACCATGCTCTCTCTTATCCATATCCTTTATCGCCGCCATTATAAGATTCGCAACTGCCTGTTCCTGGTTTACCGTTGTCTTCAATGCGTAAATCATCTATTAAAGCCCCTTTGGTAAGATGACCATTAATGTATAGATGGAGAATCCAATGGTGCCAATCAGTAGTATGGCGGCGCCTGCTATCTTGGAGACCTTAAAGAATTCATCTCGCTTCGGTCTCCTCGCCAGCTTCAATATCCTCAGATACTCATTTATCTTCTTTGATATCTCCTCTATCTTGATTTCCATGCTACGCTACACCACTATCTCGATACCATATTTCTCCCTCTTTCGCTCCTTACGCGCGTATATCTGCTCGGATTTCACACCTGTTACTACAAGCAAGGTCCGCATTGTATTCTTCAACTCAGGACTGAGCTGAACGCCCCAGATTATCCGTGTCTCCGGGTTCATCATCTTATACACCTCCTGAAGCGCTCCTTCTGCCTCCTCGACCGTCATGTCGTCACCGCCAGTCACATTTATCAGTGCCGACTTGGCACCCGAGACCTCGACCTCGAGTAGGGGAGAGCTTAAGGCTTTCCTCACCGATTCTATCGCCTTATTCTGACCATCTGACTCACCAAATCCTATCATCGCCATCCCTCCGTCTTTCATTACTGTTCTCACATCAGCGAAGTCAAGGTTTACAAGCCCGGGCTTGGTTATCAACTCTGTAATCCCCTTCACTGCGCGCATCAATACTTCATCCGCGACACGGAAAGCGTCGTTAAGCGGTAACCGCGGAACCACCTCCAGTAGCTTGTCGTTCGGTATCACGATTAAAGTATCGGTGCTTTCACGTAACTTCTCCAGTCCAATATCAGTATTCTCCCTCCTTATGTTACCTTCCGCACTGAACGGTAGTGTGACAACACCGATAGTGAGCGCGCCGGCATCTTTTGCTGCCTGCGCCACTACGGGTGCGGAGCCCGTACCTGTGCCACCACCCAATCCGCAGGTTACGAATACCAGGTCTGCATCTTCGACGATTGCTCTAATATCCGCTTCGTTCTCCTTCGCCGCCTCTTCTCCCAATCGCGGAATACTGCCTGCACCCAACCCGTGTGTGGTCTTCCGTCCTATCAATAACTTCTTCTCCACCTTTGAATATAGCAAATGCTGGGCATCGGTGTTCAAAGCAAATAGTTCAGCGCCATAAATGCCTTCTTCCGTCATCCTCTGTATCGTATTGGTACCACTACCACCACAACCTATCACTTTGATAACCGTTCTTGACCTTTCCAGTATTGACTCAAGCTCTCTATTCTCGAGTATCTCTACACCTTCACCTTCTGTGATCACTTCGTTGCCACCAATTTGGTTCATTTTTTTCCACCTCTATTAATAAAAAACCCCTCCTTTTATAGAGATAAAAATTCCCTATTCCCTATTCCCTTGCACATGCGGAGGAGGGGATTTGAACCCCCGAACCCCTTCGGGACAGCGACCTCAACGCTGCGCCTTTGTCCTCTTGGCGACCTCCGCATTATTCACTATTTAAAGAGAGAGACTTTAAAGAAAAAAATTCTTACGTGCTTCCCCTTCTACAATTTTAATAACCTCCTTCAGCGGCATCTTCAGCTCACTCGCTACCCGCTTCGCATCCTCGAACTCAGCGGCTATATTCAGCACTTCGCCGTCTGCGCCCCGTCCTATCTTCACCGCCACTCCCCGCTCTATACCTCTTATCTTCACTTTCATCTCCACCTTCTCGCGGCTGGCAATGTACCTCCTTCGCACCTCCATCTCCCTGACACCCAATGTGCCGGTCTCCCTCATTATCAGATAAGCCATCCGCTGTACGTCCTCGGGTGCCGTAATCACTCTAATGACATGCCCGGCGCGTCCTTTCTTCATCAATGCGGGCATGATTGTTACATCTTTCGCGCCCTCAGCCATGAGAACCTCTATCAGGTTACCCAGGAGCTCTCCCGTAACATTGTCAACATTGGTTTCGAGGACACCCACCATATCTGTTGCGAGATCCATAGCAAGCTCACCCAGGCTCGCCCGGAGGACATTGGGCACCGACAAGTCTCTCGAGCCAGCACCATATCCTGTTTCAGTAATGCGTAGGGGTGGTAGAGAGGAGACAGAGCGGTTGACAAAATGCCCCAGTATCGCCGCACCGGTGGGTGTGAGCAGTTCAGAATGAGAAAGACCACCCTGGAAGAGTAAAGGCGTTCTTCGCAGTATCTCCAATGTTGCAGGTGCAGGTACTGGCATGAGACCATGCTCGGTCTTTACATAGCCCCTGCCCACAGATATCGGGGTACTTATCACAATATCAGGGTTGATACTTGAGAATGCGATACTGCTCCCTACAAGGTCTCCGATTGTATCCATGGCGCCGAGTTCATGGAATCTCAGGTGCTGTTTGTCCTCTCCATGCACCCTCGCCTCAGCATCTGCTATCCGCTCGAATATGCACAAAGAATTGTTTATTATCTCACTGTCCAGCCCGCTATCTCGTATTATGCGGGCAATCTCAGGGTATGAACGCTCTTCTGCACCGCCCAAACCGCCAATAAATCGCACCTTCTTAGCCACAATCCCCCCTCTCTCCACTTCCTCTACCTCCATCCTGAGATTGAATGCCGCGATACCATCTGCTATCTCCGACTCATCCACACCCAGGTCCAGGAGACTGCCAATGACCATATCGCCGGAAGCGCCAGAGAAGGGCTCGAATATCAATGCCTTCATCTTATGTGAATATGTGTATAGATTATCGCAATACGCAATAATTGCGTATAAACCGATGCTTATATTTATACATTATATACTCATAATGAGTAAGAATGAGTGGAGAAGAGGGGGGGCATGTTAACCTGGGTGTTATGTCCAGGACGATCCGGATATTACATGTAGATGATGAACCTGCGGACCTGGAGATAACGAGAATACTTCTAAAACGAGAAGCGAAGTGGGATTTTGAGATTATAGGTGTGCTCTCGGCGAAGGATGCACTTAAGAGACTGGAAACTGAGCATTTTGACGCTATCATTGCGGATTATAAAATGCCGGGCATGGATGGTATAGAATTGTTAGAAGCAGTGAGGGGGAGTGAGGGGGAGTATGCACATATACCCTTTATCCTGTTCACCGGGAAAGGGGGGCCAGAAGTAGCGAAGGAGGCACTTGAGAAAGGCGCGGATAGATATATCACAAAGGGCGGGGATACCGCAGCGAAGCAGTGTCATGAACTGGCAAAGGCGGTGGTGGAATTGGTGCGAGGAGAGCGATAAGTTCACAGTTCACAGGAATGGTGTGAGCTTTAGCTGGTGATATTCTCCTCCTGCATTAGCAGATAATGGTGAGATGTTATAAAGAATGGTATAGGGCTTAATTCCGTAGAGATTGATCGTACCTGAAATTGGTATAAACCGGAGATGGATATCAGCCATCTCGCGTATCTCATTCTTCAACTTTGCTGATGGTCTCAAAATCCCTATCAGAAGATCGTCTTTCGTTCTCACCCATGATACTATCTCGGATAGCATCCTTCTAATCTCATCCCCTGTGTGTACATCCAGCATTGATAGCCCCAGAACATGCAATACCGGCTTATTCAGCTCTTCATAGACCTCAAAATGGTTCTCCATATATGCTTCCAGGATGCTGCTCAAGGTATCAACCTTGAATAGAGAGGGGTCTTCGCTTTCCTTCTCCGAGATGGTTGGCATGCGCAGGTTCTTAGCAAGTATATCCGCATCGAGATAATCCATGAGAAGTTGCTTCACAGAAGAGGAGTAAGAACCTTCCTCTGGCACATATATAACTCCGAGATCGTTCAGCATGAAATTGGCAATGGTATGGAAGAGGACCGGTCGGTAACTCTGACTTATGCAATCATCAGCAATCTCAAGAAGGACAAAACTGCCCTTGGGATAGCCCCCTATTATCATGTCCAAATCTTTTATCCCTGTGGAATAGCTATTTTTATCATTTCTTTTTATTAACCTGTGTCTGCCACTGCCCAGCTCGGTGGCGGGGGTAGCGAAGCGAGTGAATCTCCCGGCTTCGAGAGTAAATGGATAGCTGGTATGAGGTACCAGAAAACCTCTCAGCTTGTCTATAAATAATCTCCTCACGCTTCTTCCCTCTATCTCCTCCTTATCCAATCTCACAATGCCGTCAACGAGATAATCCAGTTTCCTCTCACCGGAATATTCAGTGATGAGGAGAAGTCGGGTTTTTGTCTTTCGTGCGATGTCAAGCATGGAGTTCTCCAGCTTCTCTATGCTCATCTGGTTCTCCCGCCCTATCTGAAAGGAAACAGCATCCCAGCTGTCTATTATCAGAATAGTAACATCCTCCTCAGCCACGAGACTGTAAACAGCCCTTAAAAAGCTCATGGTGTCTTCATAGAGCACCTGGAACTCCGCTTCCGAGAATTCTGACTGAGTGGCATCAATGATGTTCCTGGGTGGTACGCGGCTCTCTAAGCCCGGGAACTGCCTGTATAGCACCGCGGGGTCTATTCTGGTGGAGATGTAGACCCCCTTTGTATCTTCCCGGCACAATCGTTCGAGTAGAGTAATAGCATAGGTGGTCTTGCCTGTACCCGGTGCACCTTTGAGCAGGATTGTATAACTCTCCATTGATTTCAATGCATTTTCTACTTCATCCATTTATGTTATAACCTCCTTACCTTTCTCCTTTTTATTATTGATGATGGAAATGGAAAGGAATCAGACTTTATAGCCCATCCTTCTGTATGTCTCCTTGGACCTCTTCTCTATTATCTCCTCTATGCTCTTACTCTCCTTTATACTCTTCACCGAGCTGATGAAGTCGAATAGTGCCTTTGCATATGGGCTGTTCTCATTAGCTTTGATCACCATGGACTTACCTATGTCTATCTCTCTCAATATACCGGCGTCCACAAGGTCGGTTATAACCTTCCTGACGGTGACATGACTCACATTGAGAGTATTAGCGAGTCCAGTGATGTTATTGAAGTAGCCATTGTTATTGTAAAAGAGGAGGATGACCTTGAGGTGGATGCTGTTTTTACCGAATATCTTCTTTAGTATGTCCATCTTTGATTTATTTTTCGTATATGCCTATATATTTGTTTCCCTAATATAAAAAAATATTTCAAATTTAGAAATAAAAGTTTCAGATATTACAAAATAATTTTAATTACTATATATTGATTTCTGACAGTATGAACGAATCTGGCATTTGAGCTGTACTATGTACTATGATACCATGACCAATAAATTAGTGGATCAAATTAAACATAAATTGATAAAGATATGGAGCCAATAAGACATGTATTGATTGCTCTTCTTCTATTGCTCCTCGTTGTTATAGCGGGCACAGCAGGTTTCATGTATCTGGAAGGGCTCTCTCTTTTCGATTCCTTATATATGACCGTTGTTACCATTACCACCGTTGGATACGGGGATATAACACCAGGAACTTTCTATGGGCGCATATTCACCACGGGCTTGATTGTTTCGGGTGTTGGTATAACCTTATATGTGCTGGTAGAGATGATGGGATTGGTAGTGGAGGGTAGATTGAGTGAAGCTTTTGGCATTGTCAAGGTGAAGAGGAGCGTAGCGAAGATGAAGAACCACATGATTATCTGCGGTGGTGGGCGTACAGGGAGTGTAGTAGCGGAAGAATTCGAGGCAGAGGGGATAGAGTTCGTGGTGATTGAGCATGACCCGGAAGTGGTGAAAGAGTTGAAGAAGCGAGGGATACCGGTGGTGGAGGGTGATGCGACACGTGATGATGTGCTGATAGAAGCGGGTGTGGAACGCGCTTCCGGGCTGGTCTCCTCGCTGCCTTCGGATTGCAGTAACCTGTTGCTATGCATAACAGCGAAGGGGCTCAATAAAGAGCTGGATATAGTGACGAGAGCGAGTTCAGAGGAAGCTGCCAGGCGGTTAT
The DNA here is from genome assembly GCA_003194435.1 of Candidatus Methanophagaceae archaeon. Lineage (GTDB taxonomy): Archaea > Halobacteriota > Syntropharchaeia > Alkanophagales > Methanospirareceae > G60ANME1. The sequence goes on from PQXC01000015.1 coordinate 25,535, forward strand.
ACAGCATAGGAGTGAAGAAGGCGTTGATAGTGGAGGCGATAGGAGGCAGGAGATTGGCGAAGAGTTTGATAAAGCCCGCAGTTGTTGATTTCCTGGAATTCGCATCCAAGACCGGGGAGACATCCTTAGAGACCTTAAAGGTAGAGCCCGGTGCGAAGATAGCGAACAAGAAGGTGAAGGAATTGGGGATAAAGGAGAAGATAGGCGCGATAATAATCGCAATCATAAGGGGTGAGAAGGTGATATCCAATATAGGACCGGAGGATGAGATTCTGGAAGGTGATACGGTGGTGGTGATAGGGAAGAGGGAATCCCTGCACAAACTCGAGGATATGGATTTCTTCTAATAATCACAATTACGCAATCACCTCGTGAAGGGTAAAGGGCTAACACTCGATTTAAGTAGTGCGAGGTGCTCCATAGCAGCATTGATTGCTGTCGCTCTCTTATCGCCGACGCCTATACAGGATGCTATTGGCTGTCCTGACCTGATAACCGTGCCTTTCGCGGGAATATCGGCGATACCACCGATACTGATACCGCCATCCAAGTCTCTCTTTACAACCATATCCCGTTCGGCATAAAGAATGAGCTTTACTGCATACCTGTGCGTGGTGATTCGCTCTGGTAGTATGCTCTTTCTGACTGCTTTTATGGCGCCATCAACGAGATTCAGCCCGGTAGAGAGTTCTACGGTGTCGAGACTGCCCTGAAAGCGCGGATTAACCTCTATCAGAAATGGTTGAGAGTCATCAGCGGAGATGACGAAATCGAACCCGTTAGAACCTTTCAATCCGAATTTGAGCGTTAGGAACTCGGCAATCTCGCACATCTGCTCCGCTAATCGTGATACAGGATGAAATGGGGTGATGTTACCGCAATAGGAGAATGAGCCAGGTGCGTGTAGCGAGTCCAGACCGATTAACTGCTCATTTACTGCTACGGATACAACCTCCTTCCCCGTTGATAGTGTAGAGACCGAGGCATGCCTGCCCCTGATATATTCCTGACATATAAAATCACAATTTGCAAATCGAGTTAGTTCCTTATCATTCCAGCAGAGTTTGTTCTTGGTACCGCCACCGCCATAAATCGGCTTCACCACCACCGGGTATCGCAGTTTTAGTTTCAGTCTCCCTTCTTTTTCTTTCAGCTCCTCAATGGCGCGTATGCAAGTGCACGTGTGGGGATGAGGAACGTTTAAGTCATCGAGCTGGGTAGCCAGCCAGGCTTTATTCGATACCCTCTTAACCGTATCAATGGGATTACCCCATATCTTCGCCATGTCGCGTTTCTCGAATAAAAAGTTGGCATTCTCCATGCCTGAGCCGAGGATAATGCCGTCCATAGCGCCAATCTCGTGTGAGAGATTTGAGAGTGGTTCTAAAGGTATGTAGCGCTTAGCACATCGCCTTGTATCCACATCACCGAACGCATCGGCGGCATACATCTCGTAGCCCGCACGGGAACCGGAGCAAACGATATGCCTGACCGAATATCCCACCGCCAGTATCTTATCTCTATTCCTATTCTCAGCCATCATTAAATCGTATTTTAATTGATTTATGCTATTCTATATTTTGATTCATAGAAATGTCCGGGAGGATCTGGCTGAAGGAGATCATACTGGAGAATTTTATGTCGTATGAATATGCGAGGATACCCCTCAAGCCCGGACTGAATTTGATCTCAGGACCCAATGGCGCGGGTAAATCCTCCATATTACTGGCGATTTCAGTAGCTCTGGGGCAGATATATACAGAAAGAAGCAGGCGATTGCGGGATCTGATAAGACGTGGCGAGGATATAGCGCGAATAACGCTCGTCTTTGATAACAGTCTCGGGGATGGAGATGGGAAGAGACCGATCAGCTTCTCGGACAGTGATACCTTCATGCTCTCGCGATACCTGCGCAGGGATGGGAATTACTGGTGGGAAGCGGACTATAAACGAGTGAGCTACGAAGAGGTCAGCCGATTATTCAAAGAGTTCGGGCTCGACCCGAACAATATGCTGATAATAATGCATCAGAATACGATGGAGCAATTCAGCCTGACAACGCCGCAGGAGAAGTTGAAGCTTTTAGAGGATGCTGTTGGCTTCAGTGCGTATAGGGAGAGGGTGATAGAGGCGAAGAAGCGGCTGGAAAGTATCATCAGCGAGGATGAGTCCATCTCAACACTCTTAGGGAAAGCGGAAGAGAGCCTGGGCTACTGGAAGGAGATGCATGATAAGTATTTAAAGCGTAAGGAGCTATCGGCGAGGGTGGAATGGTTGAAGCGGGAAGCGATATGGGCGCGGATATTAAAACAGGAGGCAGCATTGAAGGCGCTTCAAGAGCGACTGAAAATGAAGGAATCTGCGCTCGATGCGAATCGTAAGGAGACGGAGCGTACGGAAGAGGGCATAAAGAAGTGGCGTGATAAGCTCGATGCGTGGAAGACGAGCACGAAGGAGGCATTTTACGAACTCCTGCACCTTGAGAAGGAAGCTACGAGCATTGAGGACCTGATTACACATCTGCAGGAGATAGAGGTGATATTTGGTGAGTTGGGCAGGCATGAGGAAGTGGAGCAGCAGCGGATGCGGGAGAAAGAGGCGGAACGCAGATTGGAGCAGTTAAAAGAAGAGATAATAAGAGCGCAGAGCGAACTCGGTGCACTCGAGCGGAGAATGGAGTTGAATATCGAGACATATATCAGCTATTGTGTAAAGGCTGAGGTTCTGAAGATCAAACGAGAGATGCTGGAGGGTGAGATAAAAGAGATTAAAGGCGAGATTGAGAAGGTGAATCGGAAATTACTGGATATGGCACCGTTACGGAGGAAAGCGGGTGAGAGGATAGAGACGGAGCGTAAGCAGAGCGAGATAGAGCATGAGATCGAACTGATAACAACGAAGATAGAGGCTCTGGGTAAGATACCGGATGAGACGGAAGAGATATACACATCTTATGGTAAATTGTATGAGGAATTGAAGGCGAAGGCGGAGATATTGAAAGCGAACAAGCGTGAGAGCCTGAAGGAGCTGGATTCGAGGACACGTGTCTGGCGAGAGGCGGTGTCCGGGCTACTTGACTCCGTGAATCGCTCTTTTCAGGAGATAATGTCATGTATAGGTGCGACGGGTATAGCGCGACTGGTGAATGCAGATGATATAGAGAATGCGGGACTGGAGCTCTATGTGGGCTTTCGGGGCTCACAGCCCGTCCTGTTTGATTACTACACGCAGAGTGGAGGGGAGAAGACCACCTCGATAATGGCTTTTCTGCTCGCTATACAGCAACTGATACGGTCACCTTTCAGGGCGGTGGACGAGTTCGATATACACATGGACCCGAGGAATCGCGAAGCGATATATAAGAGGATGGTCACATCAATGAAGGATGCAGAATGCCTGTTGATAACTCCGAGCCAGCTTACGGTGAGCGATCCGAATGTGCACATAATAGTGGTGCAGAAGGCGCATGGCAGATCGGAGATAAGGGAAGTGAAGTGAGCTAAGGCAAGGTAAATAAGCTACTAAGCTACATCCTGCCTACCTGTTCCCGCTGGCTCTGGCTATGGATATAGACCTCAGGAGCTGCTCGAAGGTGCTCCTCTTCGCTACTATATCCACCTTTGTGCCTGATTCTGCTATCGTTTCTGCGGTCAAATCGCCAATAGCGGCAATCTTTGCACTTCTCAACAGTGCGGATACGTCCTCACGCATATCGAACTTCGATGCGAGCTCAAGGAACATCTTGAATGTCAATGAGCTTGTGAAGATGATATAATCAGGCTGATAATTGATGAGCTCAACGAGCAGTTTCCTTTCTGATTCGGAAGCTCTTATCTGTGGTTCATAGACCGCTATGTCAGTTACATGCGCGCCGTTAGCCCGAAGGAACTCAATGATGTGTTTATTGCCTGCGGCGCTACGCAGGAATATAATTTTAGCACCCGCTTCTGCATGCGCTGCCAGTAGCTTCATAAGACCCTTTGTGCTGTATTCCTCGGGCATTAAAGAGACATGAACACCATATCTGCGGAGTTCATCACGTGTTACCGGACCGATGGCGCATACCTCAACGCTGGCGAGCTTTTCGCTCAGGTTGAATTTCCCATGTTCCGCAATGCTGAACGATTTTCGCACACCATTCAGGCTGGTGAAGACCACGATGTCCACAGAATCGTCAAAGGCGCTCCTCAATTCCTCCAGCGACTCTCTACGCTCAACCAATTGAAATACCGGGAAGCCGAAGAATTCAAAGTTGTACTTCGCTGCTTCATCCTTCGAGCGCGCAATGAGATTCTCAGGTCGAAAAGCGGCTATTTTTAGCGCAGTCATCTTATTTATATCTTATTTTACAATAATTTGTAAAGAGTTATAGTTATAATTATATCCTAACCTTACTTACAAACTTTTCGAAAATGTTTGAGATTAACATTAACAGGTATGTTGTTGTAAATGGCGATTTGAAGTCTTCGAGAAGGCTGAAGTACAGAGCAGAAGTACAGGAAGAATTAAAAACCGCTTTGAGAATGGTCAACAGAAGATTTGAAGAAGAGATACTCGCGAAATTTATGGTTGTGGGCGGGGATAGTTTTCAAGGGATGCTCTCCTCACCGAAATATCTCTTCGATATTTATTATGCGTTTTTTGAAAACATCGGTCATCAGTTCTATCTGGGAATTGGTGTTGGCGATATATCTACGAGTTTAAGCGAAAATGTTGGTGAGATAGACGGTGAGGCGTTTCATAAAGCATCTGAAGCGTTAGAACGTGCGAAGAAAGAAAGCATGTGGATTGTATTCAAAAGTGGGTGGGAACTTGACGCGATTATTACGTATTTAATGAACTTCATGGCAGATATGATGTGGAGCTGGACAAAGAGGCAGAAGGAGATTATCATGTATTTCAGGGAGCATGGGGAGAATAGAGAGGCGGTTATATCGGCGTCTAATAATTTTGGCGTTGGAGAAAGGAGCATATATAAGACATTGAGAACCGGGAAATATCGTTTATGTAGAGACGCAGAAAAAGCGTTGTTGGATTTGTTCAACCGAGAATGGTTCAAATCAGAGATTGAACCAGAAACAGTTGATAGAAACGGGGCGGGTGATAAAAATGGTTTACACCTTTGAAATCGCTATCGTCGTTTTTGCATATCTTGTTGTTATTATAGGTGGGTATCTCATCAGATTGATGCTCAGGAGATACGAAAAGGAAGTAGAAACCAGCGGCTTAAGGGGTGCGGGAATGGTTATAGGGATAGTCGAAAGGATTATGGTTTTAACCTTTGTGTTGGTTGATCAATACACGGCGATAACGGTTATCTTTGCCGCCAAATCTATTGCAAGGTTCAATGAATTGAAGGACAGGAAAATGGCTGAGTACTATTTAATCGGGACACTTTCAAGCATAACCTTCGCATTACTTGCAGGTATCGTAGTCAGAGCGTTTTTGGTGGGTAAGGTATGAAAGATACATATACATGATATATTTTAAGAATTACATACGGATAAGAACCGAACCCGATGAAAGATGTTCTTTATACTTTATACGTGGGTATGTTCATATCTGCAAAGAGAAACTCCTTTCAGAATACTCTATGCATTCAATCGCAAAGAATTTATGGACAAATTATTTATATTAAATTATGTAAAAGTCCTTTGGACAGGTTGTTTGAGAAAGGGAATGGAGGAGGCGCAAAAGGAAGAAAGGAAGGAAAATCGAGGAAATGGGAGTTTCATCCAGAGGGATGTATATGTGCAATATTGCGGGTATAACACCAAAATGGAAGGATATACGCATTGCAGATATAATACAATACCAAATGGGAGTTATTTATGCAGTAATGCGGATATACCGAAGCTCGTGATGAATATAATATCACTAGATAACACTTTGAAAACTTAAGGTAATGACATGTCAATAAACTGGCAAAATCTCAGACCGTGGAATGGTTCGCAAAACGCTGCTTTCGAGGAACTTTGCTGTCAGCTTGCTTCATACGAAAAAGCTCCACAAGATTCGATCTTTATTCGTAAAGCTCCTCCTGATGCAGGAGTAGAGTGTTATTGGAAATTGCCTAATGGTGATGAATGGGGATGGCAGGCTAAATTCTTCCTTTCGCCTCCAGATAACAATCAATGGGGTCAGTTGGATGAATCAGTAAAGAAGGCCCTTGAGAAACATCCTCGGCTTACTTCATATACAATTTGCCTTCCGATTGATCGACAAGATCCTCGTATCAAATCGCAAAAATGGTTTATGGACAAGTGGAATGAACATGTAAGGAAGTGGCAAGAGTGGGCTAGACGAAAGGGGATATCAATTGGATTCAAATATTGGGGAGAGCATGAAATTTGGGAACGTCTTAGTCGTGAAGAGCATCGTGGTAGACGTTTCTTTTGGTTTAACAAGGAACTTTTTAGCCAGCAATGGTTTGAAAATCGAATTGAGGAGGCAGTTGCCAATGTAGGTCCATGCTATACGGAATTAAATGTTGAGCTTCCTATTGCCCGTTTATTTGATGGTTTAGGCCGTACCCCTGATTTTTATACTCGGGTTAAGGATCTATGTGGGAAAATAAGGGCGACCTATAACAAGGCTCAGTCAAGGAGAGCCTTAGAGGTTGCTAAAGATGAGTTTGAATCTCTTCAGGAAGTCGTAAATCAAGTTCTATCAACTGCGGATAGTACTGAAAATGCAGAGATAGCTCTCATTGACTGGGAACGTATAGATAAATCAGCCCAAAAATGTATAAACTTGGCAAGGGATTACATACAAAATGAATTGATAAGAAATGAATTGATAAGAAATCTTGTAAAGCTTAAAGATTTTGCTCTAAGCAAAGAGGCTCATTTATCCAACGTGCCAGCACTTCTTCTAGTAGGTGGTCCAGGCACTGGAAAAACACACCTCTTTTGTGATGTTGCTAAACGAAGGATTCGTTCAGGTTTTCCAACGGTATTGTTATTAGGTGGGCACTTCAATAAAGATGAACCATGGTCACAAATAATTAAACTCCTCGGATTATCTTGCACCAAAGAAGAATTTTTGGGAGCACTTGAGGCAGCAGCTCAAGCACGGGGTATAAGGGCTCTTATTTTGATTGATGCTCTGGATGAAGGTGAGGGGAGGAATATATGGCATAAACATCTTGCTGGAATGCTAACAACTCTGTCACGCTATCCATGGATCGGAATCGCAGTTAGCGTAGAAAGCTCTTATGAAAGTATGGTGATTCCAAAGCATCTAGTTCCAAATCGCTTGATAAAAAATACACATTATGGTTTTGCTGGTCATGAGTATCAAGCGACAAAAACATTTTTCGGCCGTTATGGTATTGTACGTCCGAGCATTCCTCGTTTGGTCCCAGAGTTTCAAAATCCTCTTTTCCTTAAATTGTTCTGTTTAGGATTAAACAATCGCGGCTTGACCAGGGTTCCACCGGGCCTTCGAGGGATCACCGCTGTTTTCAACTTCTTTGTTGAATCCATAAACGAAAAACTGTCAAAGCCAGAGTATCTCGACTTTGATCCTAAATCTCAGATTGTCCAAAAGGCAGTGGAGAAACTTGCAGAAGTCATGGCAGATAAGAGTAGCCGGTGGTTATCACGTGAAGAAGCTCAAGCTATCGTGAATGCCTTCCTACCCGGTAAAGGATATGAACGCTCACTTTTCAGACACATGATCTCTGAAGGGCTTCTTGCCGAAGACAGATTTAGAGTTAGTGACCGAAAATGGTGTGAAGGTATACACTTCTCCTATGAGCGATTTGCAGACCACTTAATTGCGAAATACCTTTTAGATAAATATCTAGATCCAGAACACCCTTTAGATTCTTTTCAGCCGGATCAGCCTCTTGGTTCCTTGGTTAAAGATGAGCAGACATGCTGGCGAAATCGTGGTCTTATCGAGGCTTTTTCTATTCAGATTCCAGAGAGGATAAAAAAGGAACTGCCAGAACTTGCTCCTTATTGTGCAGGCTATCGGCCAATCCGTGAGGCATTTGTTGAGAGTCTAATTTGGAGAGATCCAAAGGCAATTACTGGTGCGACTTTGAATTATCTAAAACATATCATTAAATATCAAGATACTTATGAACAATTTCTAAATGCTTTGCTAACCGTTGCTTCAAATCCTGATCATCCTTTTAATGCTGATTTTCTCCACAATAATCTGATGAAATTCGAACTCGCTGAGAGGGATGCAAGGTGGTCTATTTTCCTTCATTACCAATATGGAAAACAGGGAGCAGTTGACCGCCTTGTTGATTGGGCATGGTCTCCTGAGGACAAAAGCCATATTAACGATGAATCAATTCGGCTTTGCGCAATTGCATTAGCCTGGTTCTTAACGACTTCCAACCGCTATCTACGAGATAGAGCCACGAAGGCTCTGGTTTCCCTTTTAACGAACCGCATTCATGTTTTGAGGCAAGTTATCCGTAAGTTTCTAAAGGTGAACGATCCCTATGTTCTTGAGCGTTTGTTTGCCGTTGCCTATGGTTGTGCCATGCGGAGTATAGATAACAATGCCATTGCGGAGCTTGCAAAAGATGTTTATGAATGGATATTCAAAGACGGCACCCCACCACCCCATATCCTACTTCGTGATTATGCAAGAGGGGTTATCGAATTGGCTTTACACCGTGGGATAAAATTGGACATTAATGTGGAAAAAATTAGACCGCCTTATAAAAGTGAGTGGCCCTCGTTTAAGATTCCAACGGAAGAGGAGTTGAAGAAATACGGTGAGTGGCAAGAAGGCATGCGTGATGAAGAACGGGCGCGAGTAGACCTGTATGATTCGGTTATGGGTTTTGAAGATTTTGCTCGATATATCATAGGAACTAACTCTGGACATTTTAATTGGTCATCACGCCGCTTGAACGAGCCAAGAAGACCCTCCCGAAAAGATGAATACCGCTTCGATTTATCACTTGCTCAGCGTTGGATATTCAAGAGGGTTTTGGATTTGGGCTGGACTGTAAAGCGATTTGGTCGGTTTGACAGAAATATAGACCAATATTTTAATTATGGAAGAGAAGCACATAAACCCGAAAGGATAGGTAAGAAATACCAGTGGATTGCATATCATGAATTTCTAGCTCGAATTTCGGATAATTTCGAGTTTAAGGGTAATTCGTGGTCTAATAGAGTCGAGAGATATGAGGGGCCATGGCAGATAGATTATGTTAGAGATATCGATCCTTCCTGCCTCATCAAAAAGACTGAACGTCAGGAATGGCAACCTCATACAAATACGTGGTGGTTTCCATCCTCATACAATGCCTGGGATTCAGAACCCGATGATGTTAAATGGCTTAAAAGTTCTAAAGACCTCCCTGCCATTGAACCGCTCATAGAAGTAACAAATCCAGAAGATGGGTCACGGTGGCTTGTCTTAGAAGCTTCTTATAGATGGGAACAACCAACCCCTCCCGGGCAAGAGCGATACGAGATTCCACGGCGAGAGATATGGTATATGCTTAAGAGCTACATTGTGGAAAAGTCCGATATGGATGAGTTGTTTGATTGGGCTAAGAAACAGAATTTCATGGGCTATTGGATGCCTGAATCTCATGAGACTACGCAAGTTTTCCTTGGTGAGTTCTTTTGGTCACCTGCCTTTGAATATCACAACATTCCTTATTTTCACCATGAGGGATGGACTCGCGGATATGACAATAAAATCCCTAAAAAGGTGCTAGTAACAACAGACCAGTACATGCAGGAATACAGTGGTTATGATTGTTCGATCGATGAAACAATCAAGATATATTTACCAGCTAAGTGGATTGTGGACAATATGTGCTTGCGTTGGAATGGAGTTGAAGGGCATTTCTATGATAACCAGGGCAACTTAATCGCATTTGATCCCTCGGTTAGAACCCCAGGGCCAGGGGCATTGCTCATAAACCGGGATGTTTTTCTGAAATTCCTAAATGACAATGACTATGATCTCTTGTGGACTATTCTTGGTGAGAAAAACATTATCGGTGGTAGACTATCTCCTGAGGATTGGAAAGGCAGACTGGAACTTACTGGTACATATAGAATACATCAACACAATCTAGAGGGAGTAGTAAATGCAAAATTCATTTCGAGGGAAGGATAGAGTGCAACTTCATATAACAGCGGATAAAAGGGAAATCAAAGATTTCCCCAAATTGCCTTCGGCAACTTCTTTTATTCGCAATACGTTATACGCAATCGGCTTCGGGACTCTGATAATCTATAAAAAGCAAATTAGCAATATTAAAGAAGGCTGAGGCTGAGTCAAGGGGATATAGATTGCTTAACCGAACACACATGAAACGCACATAATTTCAGAATCGCAATCTTAGTGTAACAATCTCAAAAGGCTTCACATTCAATTTTATACGCTTACCCTCTATCTGCAGCCCTTTACTAACTTCTTCATCCTCATATTCCAGTAGATTCACAACCTTGACCTCGGCGGGCTCTCTGAAGAACGTTATCTCCGCATCTGTATCTTCTCCCGCCGCTTCATAGAATCTCAGAATTATACCATCACCGTCATCCGCAACTTTCAATGCCGATAGAACCACATTCTCTGGCTCAATACTCAAGAAACTCCTCTCATGCGGGAGCTTCTTACCCTCTCTCAATTGCATCCCATACAGAGCACAATTGAACTCCTGCGCCTGCCGGTAGCTATAAGCGCTCTTCCAATCGCCACGATGCGGATAAATGGCATATCTAAATGTGTATCTTCTCAACTCGCGTGCATCCGGTACCGGGATTGCAGGTCCGGTCTTGCCATCAGAGGATAGCATGGAGACGCTTCTGAGCAATGTCAAATATAGAGCGCCATCTCTCACCTCGCTCTCGGGCGTACCACTGTGTATCACCGTTAAGCCCAAGCCTTTACCCTTGCCCTTACCCTTATCCGCATCAGAATAATCGAACCATCTAAGAGAGGGAAAAGCTCCACAGGGCTTCTCAACCCATTCCTCACCATCCTCTGGCTTATAATACCACATATCCGTTGGACGCGATACAGCGCCAAACTGAGAGCCGCAGACATAGGTGGGCGATTTCATGGCTGTGGAGAACCTGACCCTGAGTCGTGCTCTTGGATGTTTGTCCACCACGTTCGTAACGAAGTCTATTCGCGGGATGTCTTTGTAAACAATTATCTTCTTTGTGCATTCGAGGAATCTATGTCGCCACATAAGCGGCGGGAGTTTATCAGTGAGTCTATAAGGCCAGCGGAGTGAGAAATAATCGGTCTCCACATTAATAACTCGCCTCAGCGGGCTCTTCGTTATGTAAAAGTTCTTCACCCTGAAAGCACCATATTTTATCCCCTCTCCACTCTCGGTCTTCAGGGGGATATCCAGCATCTGCCGGTGGTAATAAAGGTCGCCCGCTTCTTCCTCCAGCACCAGCTCGTTTCCCATGCATACCTCCTCGCGCTTCTCGCCCCCGTCAATAGATACTGTTATAAGACCCGTAGCGGGCTCTATCTCCACGCCAAAGAACCTGTTCTCTATCGTATTGCCCCTGATGAGTATGAAATTCGGGTCAAAACGGTACCGCTTGGGCTCTCGTTCCAGTATCTTATACACCTTATATCCCATCGGAGGCACTGTGGGGACGAAACCTATTCGTGCGTAACGCAATGAGTCATCTTCATACCTTGCGAACTTTATTATCTCCACATCTATCTCCTCTTCACCGCTCTTTAACCCTTTTATCGTTACCACCTTGCCCTTATCGAATGTCAAATCCATCTCTATCCAGTTCTTCACTTCCCATGAGAGCGAGTTAAACACGATTATATCACCAATATCGCCACCATCGGCACTCTCTCCCTTTCCTGATTTATGCTCTCTCTCACTCTCACTCTCTATTATTCGTGAATGCACACGAGCACAGCGATTGGACATCTCAGCGGTGATGAAACCTCGATATTGCTTCACTTCTTCATAACCACGGTCCATACCGGTACCGGGAACGACATCATGAAACGCAATGAATAGTATCTTCCGCCAGCAGTTCCTCAACTCTTCATAAGGGAAATAACTATCCACGAGCGATGCGAGAGTAGCCCATCGTTCGCAACATGTCAACCAGCTCTCGTATTCACAGAGTCCCTGTTTTATCCACATCCTGCTCGAACTACAATTTGGGAAGACCTCCGAGTACCGCCCTGAGTACATCTCACCTCTTCGCACTTCCAGCTCCAGTTTCTTCTCCTTTAGCTCGGTCTCTAACGACTCGAAGAATTCTCGTGGCGTTGCTATCTTCAGCTCCGCTATATCTCCCCTCTCCTTATTCCAGGCATTCACCACCTCCGGGGTCTCTGGCTGTGGTAGTGTAACGCCACTACCGGAAGGCATCAGGATATGTGAAGTTGCAGCAACCTCTTTCAGCTTCTTATAGCTCTCCTCCAGCTTCGTCAGGTCCAGACCCGCCCTGTAACCCAGCGGCATCCAGTGTGTCAAAATCCGTGTGCCGTCAAGCCCTTCCCACAGGAATTCCGATGGCTTCCTCTTCGGGACTCCTCTCCTGAATGCAACATATCTGTAACCGGATTTCCGGTATATCTGTGGTAGCTGAGCATTCAAGCCAAAACTATCTGCCTGCCACATCACCGGGACGTCAACACCAAACTTCTGCTTCACGTATCTCTTACCCTCCGCTATCTCTCTTATAAGCGTCTCACCGTCCGGGAGCATTGTATCTGCCATCAGGTATTCACCATCGGCAATCTCGATCTTACCCCTCTTTATCTGTTCTGCAATCCGTGTGAATAGCTCTGGATACCGCTTCTCCAGCTCCTCAAGCAGGAAAGTCTGCTCAATAAGGAACTTGTAATCGGTCTCCTCAACGAGCCTGGCAACTTCACGCAGTATCAGCATGAGATTGATATAGAAGTAATCCTCCTTTGTAAAGACCCAGATGGCGTCATAATGTGTGTGTGGCACGAGATAAATAGTATCTTTCTCTTTACCATTCTCTTTTGTCTCCTTCTCCTCTTCTCTCGTCATCTTCATCTTAATGAAATAGGAAGTATGGATGAGAGAATAAAAAAGTTTACTATAAGAGAAAGGGAATTTTACATGATATGAATATGAAATATAGTCATTCCAATAATGAATCGCAACTAATAAACCACGAGATCCCGGGAGATTAGTACAAGAAATGGTAGTTAATACAGGATAAAAGCATCAATATAATGCTGAAATGGGATTTCTATTATTGCTCTCACGTGAAATAAACCCTTTCAGGGTTTTCGGGGACGTAGGCAGAGCCCACGATGTGTAATCTTGTGGTTACTTTTCGGAAATACTATAATCTCCGATAGCCTCATAGAGGCTCTTCTGCTTATCATTACGCCTTTTGTGCTCGTAGCTCCTCTGCTCGTCTATTATGTGTATTACGGTATGACCCCGTTCGGTAAGTGCATCGGCAATGAACCTGCGATGACAGCGGAAGAAGAGAAGTTCTGCACACATAATTGCCACCCTTCTTGATGCTGCGAGCTGTTCGAGACGGAGCAATCCCTTCTCAAAATCTTCTGTTCTCATGTATTGCCTGTAACCACCCGTTCGGTAGCCACCAAGCTCAATAATGTGATTATATTCGATACCACAGCGATTCAAAGTCTCCTTTAGAACCTCCTGCTTGAAATGCCTGTGCCTGGAAGTGGGGAATCGCCTCACATCCGCTATTACCTCTATCTTATATGCCATAAGCAGATGTAAAAACTCCTCTATACTCCTGTTACTCGTTCCAACAGTCCATATCTTCAATTTTAATCACTATGATGCTGATGCCGTGATATAACGGTGCCAAGCCCCCGCTCGCCCCTTAATGCCCGCTTTACATAGCCCTTTCGACCACTCAGTATCTCACATTCTATACCCATCTTCGCAATCTCCAATAGCTGGTACACTTTCTCACGCATTCCTCCTGTGACATCAATAGAATATGATCCACCAAGGCATGAGTCCAGCTCCTGCTGCTTGAGATTCTCAACCGTGATCTCCGGGATAAGTCGCGCTTCATTATCAAGCATAGGGTCCGAAGTGTAGACTCCACCGACCTGCTCAAAACACAGTACCCGGGCTGGTCGTATATAATTACAAAGATGCTTCAGGATTTGTTCGGTGGATATAACCGTGCAGCCTCTTACATCATCGAATACACAGTCACCAAAGACCACCGGGATGAATCCGTTCTTTATAGAACTCGCCAATGGCTCGAAGAAGATGCGTGCTATTTCACCATCCACAGCCATGCAACACGCTGATGGCTGAATGGAGACGGCATTAAGTCCATAATCTATCATTAAATCCACTATAATTCTGTTCAATGTTGATGCTGAATTCTGACACAATGCAAAACCGCGTGCGCTGGCAGCATGAATAAGTCCTTCGGCGGTTCTAAAAGCTTTAGCAATTGGATGCGGGAAGGAGCCACCGCCATGCCCTACGAGTAAATTCAATTCTGATTCGCTATCAATCACTTCTTTTAACTCTTTCACTACTCTCTTTAAAGTATCATAGTTTATTGTGTGTGGTGCATTCTTATCTGTAATTAATGAACCACCTAACTTGATGAAGATGGTCTTCCCTGATATTTTTTCCAGCATGATGATAAAAATATAAAAAATCTTCCTTAATTTATAATTTACTATTAGGTCATATGACCTCCTCTACATAGCACATATAGAAACACGATATAAAGAGGCATTTCGAATTGAGAGGAGGCAAAATGAATGAAAGGGGATAAGAATAGAAGTGCATCTGAGAGG
>PQXC01000016.1 GCA_003194435.1 Candidatus Methanophagaceae archaeon
TCTCGACCTCTCTAATTACACCAATTTTGAAATCCCGTGTATATTGCCTCCTTCTTTTCATCTTGCACCCCTTTTTCATTTTTTCTTATTTCTTAACTTACTGTCTACTTTTAGGGGTGCACCCCAATCTGAGGATTTTATCTTCTTTCTTTGAGATTATAAAAAGTGAAGATGCGCAACAGGATTTAATTGATCATATTTCAAAAATCTTAAGAAAAATCATTGCAGAAGAGAAGAAAAAAGGAAAAGAAATAGGTGACGACGAGATAAGAAGAAAAGCAAGAGTTATCTTTTGGAATTTAAACTTTTTGCTTGTATATGGCATCATTTATAAGATCGTTCATTCTTTAGGCTCTGATAAATTGACTGAGATTATTAGAATAATTGAGAGTGAGATTAAAACACCCGTTTCCTTTTTAGTGAAGCATGGAATTTTAATGTGGTATAACAAAAACTTGCAAATCGATGAATTAGCTAAAAAGATTAAGGAAAAGAATTTTTCTGAAATAGCACAAAACATTTTGAAGTTCATGATTGTGGATTACACCTCACAACATCCTATCAGTTATAGATACAGACAACGAATAGAAAGTAAGTTGGGAATTCCAAGAAGAAGACTTCCAATAAGGAGTTAGGTATGGGCCAAGTTCTTACTGAATTAAGCATGCAGATAACAGCGGATAAAAAGCTCTACCACGCTTCACCCAAATTGCCCTCGGTAACTTCTTTTATCCACAAAACCTTAGGCGACATTGCATTTACAAAAGCGGTGTAGGCACATGATTCCTAAAAACTTAAAAAAATATGACTATCGGGAAAATCTAATAGTGGGTAAAGACAATCCCATCTTAATTCAAAAAGCATGGAGAGATCGGTTTTCGAGTGAAAGCCACTGGCGTGCGGGTTATGGTGGACAGGCGTATTTATCGAAGCCAAATAGTGAGGATGCATTAACTTGGAATGTTTTCAGAGCGCTTCAACTTTCTGGGGAACGGGGATTAAAAGTAATATCCGATGTTTTTAAGATCTCTAGGGTTGACAAAATGCTGTTTTGGGGTTGCGATGTTGAGCATCACGGTGAAGAACAGCAATTATTGAATATTCTAATCCGGACAATTGATGGCAAACATCAAGGAACAATGACCGAACCTGATTTAGTAATAATAACCGGACGAGAAGTTGTTTTTGTAGAATGTAAATTGAACCAGAGAGGTAATACTTCACCATGGAAATCAAAAGGAAAGGGAGCAGAAAAGAGAATGAAGACATACGCAGAAGAATTTCCAGAGATAAAAAACGTTCAAGATTGGGAGGTAATATATCAGCTGATCCGTCAATATGTTTTTGCTAAATCTTTAAGTAAACATCTTAAGAAGAAGCCAGTTGTAATTCCACTAATCAATGAAAAACATAGGGAAATACTGTCGGACTACTACTTGAAGGTGAAACACAGTCCTTTGAACCAAAAAGAAGTCTTTCGGGATTTCGTTACGTGGCAAGATCTCTTAAGAATACTCTCAACATCAGACATGCCAAATAAAGGTATTATATCAGCAAAGATAAAAGAGGCTTTAAAATATGCCAGGTAAAGATGCAACGTCGCCTAACACCAGACATTACGACTTCACTCCGCCCAAATCCCTTCAGGACTTCGTATGTCCGCAAAACATTATACGCCATCGGCTTTAGATGTTCAAAGCGAAAATATTTTTATGTCAGGTAATATAAATAAAGGAGGTTTGAGAGAAGTCGTGTATCGGATGGTATATACTCGCCATAGTTGCTTTTCCTACAAAATGAGGCGATGAAGAATAGAAATTCCCGTGTATGTCCGCAAAACGCTAAGTGAAAGGGCGTAAAAGAAAAGAGGTAAGAAATATGGATGTCTGGTATAAAGTATTAAACGAAGATTGCATCAAATGGCTTGACAATCACTCAGAAGAGAATATCCATCTTACTTTTATTGACCCGCCCTTCAGGCAAGGGAAAGATTATAGATTTTTTGATGATAACCAGCCTGAGGAAAAATACTGGAACTGGCTTGAAGATGTCTTATCGAAAGTTTACAGAATTACTGTTAAAGGAGGTGCTGTTTACTTCATGCAAAGAGAGAAAAACACAGAAAATGTATTAAGGATACTTAGAAAGACAAAATGGGTATTTCAAAACTTAATCATATGGAAGAAGAAGACTTCAGCGATCCCATCGGAGATTAGATACTCCAAGCAATACCAAATTATTGCATTTGCCACCAAAGGTGAAAGACCAAGGGCGTTCAACAAGTTGCGCATAGATTTGCCTACCCCTCCAGAGTACAAATATGGAAGATCAAATGGAGTCTATGTTACAGATGTATGGGACGATATTAGGGAATTAACATCGGGATATTTTGCTGGAGATGAAGCAATAAGGGATAATGAAGGAAACAGAGTTCATACACAGCAGTCACCAGTGGCTTTACTTTTGAGAATCATCCTGAGTTCCACCCTTCCCGGTGATATTATATTAGACCCATTTGCTGGGTCAGGGACTACATTAGTAGTTGCTTATCAGCTAAAGCGTAATTCCATAGGTATAGAAATAGACCCAGAGTATGTTGAACTTATTAAAAAACGACTAAGTCACTTAAGACCCGCGGATAATATTATGAAATATTATGATTACTATAGATATACTCATAAGCTGAAAGAGATTTGGCCGGCTGAGAAGATTCCGCTTGTTGCTGAGCAAAGGAGGCTGTTTTAAAATGTATGAATTTACTGACGCTGTGGATTTTTTTATCGGAATGATAAAGCTTTGAAAACAGGGAGAATTAGTCTCCATTCACCATTGGAAGAGATCTGCCTGAAAGCTGGTAAAGATTGTTTTGCTTATATTGACAATCGTAGAGACGCAAAAGGAAAATATGGTTATGATTTTTGGGGTATTATCAAAAATCAGTTTGAAAATGAAGAACAATTCGTAAAATGGATTAAAAACAAAGTGAGTGAGAAACTTTTGTATTCAAAATCAGAGCAGTTTCCCGATTTTCTATTTAAAACAAGAAAATATGCTGGTAAATTAATTTGTGGTAGTTTACTGGAGTTAAAAGACTCCAAGGGCGGCAGTGTAGCATCCTTCAATTCAACACTTCCTACAAAATACAAAAATCTTGAGGAAATAGATGTAATTAATGGGAAAAACCTTGTGTCAAGAATTGCCTCAATCATAGATGGGGATTTGTCACCAGAAAATGGTTACCGTAATTTCGAGCGAAGGTGTTTTTATCTTGTAAGAACGCACGCTGGTAAAGATGATAAGGTGAAAGTCTCCGTTGTAGATGGTTCGTTTTTTGAAACAGTCCCAAAAGACCATCTTATCTATCAAATGTTTTTGAATATTTTGCGCACCCATTTGGAGAAAAGAGAAATCAAAATATCGTCGGATACTCTCAACCAGATTGAAAAAGCTCTTTCGTATGTTACTGACCAAACAATAATAGCAGCTTCACAAATTATAGAAAAAGCATCTGTGCGGCCACGCCTAAGAATTATGGCTGAGGTACACTCAGAAGGAAATCCTCACAGTAGTTTTTACCCAGAAATTTCAGAGCGAAGCATAAATTTAATTATCGAAGCATCGAGCTATGAGGAAAAATTTGCCAAGGTAATATCACAAAAAATACCTGAGATAGATATATTTACTATTCACCACAAGAGGAATGGAGAGCATGTCGTCTTTCAATATAAATTTTAGTACGCATTTCATCGTAATTTTGAGCTCTTGCTCAACTCAAAGGAAAACTTGGTTTCGCATCCATCATTCTCTTCCCGATGGTTTAGGGGGATGAGCGTATATTTATTGCTCATTCTACGGCATTACTTTTGCATAGCATAAATTATCGCCTCCTCAGCCCCTCTTCATCTGCGTATCGCGCTATCAAATGGCTTATCTCTTTACTATACCATCCCCGCTTTATAAAAGCTGGATAGATTGGCAGACGTTCACGCAATACAAAAGGCGCTATTGCTTCTCTCAGTTCCGCTTCACATGGCCACGATGATTCAGGATTTATATAATCTATGGTATGCTCAGAGATTCCACCAAGGTCAGAAGCGCCGAGTTCTATCAGTTCCCTGGGTGATGTGAGATTTGGTGGCACCTGAATGGCGACCTCAGCGGGCAATATCGCACGTGCCGCGCGGACAACCTCTTTCAGCACGTCAAGACCCGGTGGTCTTACATTCCACATCGGTGTGTATGGCTTGGGCACGAACGGCTGAATAATGACCTCCTGGATATGCCTGTACTCATCGTATAGCGATTTCAGTGCCTCTAACGCCCGAATACGGTCTTCAGGCTTCTCTCCTATACCTATCAGTAATCCCGTAGTAAAGGGGATTTTAAGCTCGCCTGCACGTGCTATCATCTCCAATCTAACTTCTGGCACTTTACCTGGCGAGTTTTTATGCGCTTCAACCTCTGCCGTCGTCTCCAGCATCAAGCCCATAGAGGCATTCACAGCACGCAACTCCAGCAGTTCTTCACTACTCATGATACCGAGGTTACAATGTGGTAGCAGTCCGTGCTCTATTGCCAACTTACAGAGCTCCTTTGTGTATTCCACGAGAGAAGAGCATCCTGTGTTGCTGCGCAGCCAATCCCTGAAATGCGGATTTGCAAGCTCCGGTTTCTCACCCGCAGTAAATAGCGCTTCCGTTGCTGAACCTCTCGCACGTTTTATAAGTGCTAAAAAGCGTTCTACGGAGATTAAATAGGCATCTTTCATGCTACGGCTGCGTGCCCGGAAACCGCAATATGCACATGCATTCCTGCATACGTTCGTCACGGGTATGAAGACATTCTTTGAGAAGGTTACATATTTTTTCGGCTTCATCTCATCACATCTCATTTAAGAGGCTGCCTGTTTACCTTTACCTTTGCCTCTTCGCTCCTCTACCGTAACCCAGAATAGACTATCTCTATATCTCACCTTCTTTATTCTACCACTTTCATACAATCTCGCAAAGCTGTCCTCTATATCACTCTGCTGGAATCGCTCTCGCTTTAATGTCGCTATAACCTGCTCCTCCCTCATTGGATGCCGTCTTATTATTGCCATAATCGCTTCTTCTGGAGTTGTAAATCCAGTGGTGGAGAATTCACCGGTCTCTTCTGTGGTTATCGCCACCACGGGATTGACCTCGCTGAGAATCGCATCAGCCAATGCGATGGCTTCTTTATCAGGTGGCACCGCCCACGGCTCCGCGGGCGGTCTTATCGGGACGTTTAGATATGTCCTATCGGGTTCTATACGCTCAAGTATGCTCTTTATCGCTTCTAACTCCTCATCAGTGTCGTTTAGCCCCTTCACCAGCATGACCTCCATCCATATCTCACCGCTGTATTCACGGCTGAACTTCTCTATACCCGTGACAACGGCTTCAAAATCGAGCTCGCGATGCGGTCTGTTTATCTTCCTGAACGTCTTAGCAGTGCCTGCATCAAGAGATGGCATTACAACATCCGCTCCAGAAATGTCCGCTCTCACATCCGCGCGGTAAAGCAGTGACCCATTTGTATCAACAGCGATGGGTATATCGGTTATCTCCTTCGTCTTACGAATTAACCATCCAATGCTCCTGCATAAAGTCGGTTCGCCTTCACCAACAAAGGTCACGAAATCTATCCCATGCCCATGCTCATCAATTTTAAGTGCCTGCTCAATCTCCTTAAGTATCGCCTGTGGCGGGAAGAAGTCCTTACGCTCGATGGTCATCTGTGTTGTCCTCCCAAGCTGGCAGTATACACACGAATAGTCACAGGTCTTGAATGGTATAGGTCCAACGCCTAAGGAGCGTCCAAGACGTCTTGATGGCACGGGTCCATAGACTACTTTATGGTCTGTCATTCATTTTTCCGCCTCCTCGTAGAAGAAATCACTGCATAGAGGGTCCTCAGCGAGGTAATCGCCGGTATGGAGATATGCACGCACGCGACAGCCACCACAGATATCGCGATGCTTGCAGCGGGCGCATCTGCCTTTCACTTCCCTGTTCCTGAGTGAGGTAAAGACCTCAGAATTGATTATCTCACGAAGCCCCTGCTCCCTTACGTTGCCCACTTTCACATCCAGCAGCGGACAGGGCACAACATCGCCATTCGGCTTGATAGAGAGCATACCCGATGCAGCGCGGCAGCCTGGTAGCTCGGAGAAGAAGAAATCAGGCACAAAAAGCCCTTCCTCCGCCTTACGCCTCAGTATCACCCAGTACTGTGATGCCTGCGTTGTGCATATCTCAATTTCATCCCCTATTCTGCTCTGTTCCTCATACAACAGCATCAGATTCTTTGCATACTCAACGCTGCTGAGTTCGCTTGCAGGCATCCTCTCCTTTCCCCTGCCCAGTGCGATATAGTGGAAGAACCTGCACTGCCTGGCACCCAGTTCCAGTGCCGTATTGATTATTGCTGTGGTCTCTCCTTCGTTCTGTTTCATTATACAGGGGTCAATCACGAGGGTCATACCCGCTTCTCTACACGCACGCGCAGCCTTTATCGCTTTATCATATACGCCCGCACCCCTGATCATATCATGAGTCTTCGGTGTGCCATCAATAGGGATAATAACCTCTTCAATACCCGCTTCTCTCAACTGATACGCTGTATCCTCGTTGAGCATTGTGCCATTAGAAGCGAGAGTGAGGTGCAAGCCCCGCTCCTTCGCATACGATACGATTGTGAAGATGTCATCCCGCATCAGGGGCTCACCACCACCAAAGGTGATATTCGCCTCCGCGCCCATGACACGTGCGATCTCATCAATGAGTGCGAAGGCTTCCTCGGTGCTGAGCTCATCGTTCAGGGATGTGCCGGCATCGTAATAGCAATGCATGCATCTGAGATTACAAGCCCGCGTAACGTTCCAGTTGATGCTATACACTTTCTTCTGTTATCTATTATCTATTCCGCTTGTTATAAATAAAGTGAGTGAGAAGGTGAGACAGAGACTGCTACTATTGATGGCACTTGCTGTTATAACTCTGATGGCATCCTTCTTCTCACATCTCGCTTCTCTCGCTGCCGCACTAATATTCACCCTCTTCCTGCCCGGGTATGTAATTGTGGAGTCCTGCTTCAAATACCTGAATATCCAGGAGAAGCTGCTATTATACCCCCTACTCAGTGTTATGGTCTCCACGCACCTTATATATGCTCTGTCGCTCATTCTCGGCTATGCCAGACTGACGATTTTCACAGCATTTTTCATTATGCTCATGTTTATGTTCATTCCGCTTACCTTTACCTTTTCCATACGCCCATCCTCCATACACCCACATCCAACACGACTATCGGACTTGAAAGGAGTGTACCTGAGTCTGGGAATCTCACTCATCGCTTTTATTGTGCTGAGCAACACGGTATGGGTCTGGGATAATGGCTACATCATATTGAGCGGCTCCAACTGGCAGGATACACCCATGCATTATGAGATAATAGAGAGTATAAATAACGGTAATTTCCCACCTCAGATGCCGTATTACGCAGGTGTCAGGATGTTTTACCATTATTTCGTGGATTTCCACACTGCGATACTGGAGAAAGCATACGGCGCCTTCTTCCCTCGTATGATTGTGGTCACCAATACCTTCTTCATATACCTATTCGCACTCTCTATCTTTGTATTGGCATCATATCTGAAGAACGAGGAAGCGGGCATTTATGCCACCCTGATTGGTACACTTGGCGGTGGTCTATCCTTTATCGGGGGCTTATACGCACTCCTGCATGGGCAATTCGCACCCACCACGAATTATGCATTCCAGTACGGGCAGTTCTTCACCATTCCACCGATCTTTGATAATCTATTACAGCAACGTCCACAGCTCATAGGACTACCAGCGCTCACCACTGCCGCATATTTCCTTTACAGAGGTACGCAACACACTGCAACTTCAACTGCAATTACATACAGACGTTACAGACGTGAGATAGCTCTATCGGGCTTGTTAACAGGGCTTCTCTTCACTTTCCATATCCTCGCTTGCTTCTCTGCCATGCTTATATTCCTGCTGAATTGGCTAAATATAAAGATGAAGAACCGCAGTATCCGTATCCGTATCGAAATCCTCGCTCTTTTCCTCCTATTCTCCATACCCCCAATCATGCCTTATCTTATCACCATGTTGCGTTCCAGTTCAGTTTCAGGTATTTCAATCGGGCTCGGCATAAAAGCACCCTGGATTTATTATTTCCTTACGGGCAATCCTCTGCTGTTCTATATCGCTAATCTGGGGTTGCCATTCATCCTCGCACTGCTATATCTTATATTTAAGAGTGAACACCGCTTTTTCCTATATTCATGGCTGTTCTCGCTCATATCTTTACCCAATCTCTTCTCTTTCACGCCCAACCCCTGGGACATGTATAAGTTCTTCCACTATGCATGGATACCTGTCGCAGTAACAGCGGGGAGTTTACTCGCCGATTTAAGGTCGGGATTGAAATCAAAACTAATTCCAGTTCTAATTTCAGTTATACTCATATTCTCGCTCCTCAGCTCCGCTCTAATAATAACATGGAACCTCTCCACGAATTATCCAGCAGCAGATGTGCATGAGTATGAAGCCGGGATGTGGGTAAGAAGAAACACACCACAAAAGTCGGTATTTTTAACCTGGCACTCTATTCATGCACCGGTGAGCATGATAGGAGGGCGATTGCGGGTACTTGGCTATGTGAATTGGGCTTACGGGCATGGCTTTGATATCTGGGAACGTGCTCGTGATGTAGAACGTGCATACAGGGGCAATATCAGTGATACACTTGCGGTAATGAGGAAGTACAATGCGAGCTATATCTACATTGGCAGAGCGGAGATGAGAAACGCAGACGCAGAGGTGAGCAAGTTTGAGCGCTGTAAAGACCTGAAAGAGGTGTATAAGGACGAGTATAAGCACGAATCAGGTGGGATTTATATCTTTGCGCTCAGGCACGCACCATCCTCTCGTAGATAGCGAGCGCTTCCCTTAGCTCTTCTTCTTTCAACATCCCGTTTGCGGTTGGCACTTCCAAAATGCGGTGTGGTATGCGCAACTTCTTAATATCAAAACCCTCTCTGAACTTGAAATTCATTTTTGCACGATGTATCTCTCTTCCAAGCGCTCTCAAGTCGTCCTCTGTCCATTCCTTATTTCGCCCTATCCCCAATGCTTTCAGTGCCTTCAGTGTTACATCGGGTGTATATACTTTCCTGGCAAAGAAGCAAACAACGAGGCTCGACAGCACCTGCCGCCATTCCTCCTCCTTTAATAACTCGCTTACTATCTCCTCTACACTTACACTTGCTTCTTTCCCTATCAGCTTCTGGTCAAGGTCATAGCCCGCGGAATCGAGATGGCTATGCCTCGCACCCACAAGATTGTTCACATAACATGCAATACCAGTGTGATATTCCGGCATCTCGTTACCGCCAAATGCAAGTGCGTAATCCTGACCACCATACACGCTCGAGGCATACTCAACACCCCTCGCTATTGCGCGATAGAACTCGTTCGGCATCCTCACAATCCTCTCTATCGCTTCATAATAGGCTTTGACATCACCCCAGCGTAACTCAATACCATCAGTATCCTCCTTCGTTATTAACCCACGTGCATACGCCTCCGTTGCCCATGCTAAGGTCACACCCGTACTTATCGCATCCAGACCGAAACTGTCAACGCGATTGTTCAATCGCAGGTAATCCTCCGCATGTTCGATACCAAGCATGAATCCGAGCGAATATATCGTCTCATTATCGTATGGTATGGTCGTGGTCTTGAAATAATAGCCGGGCTCGTAGAGTTCGCGCAGTGATGCCAGGTGTATACAGCCGACGGGGCAGTGAGCGCAGGATACGCGTCGTGCGAGTAACTTCTGTGCGAAGTTCTCACCTGATAATTCCCGCGCTAAGCTCTCTGGAGGTCGCCCCGATGCCAGATTCTTGTATGCCAGCCCGCCGATTTTTGCCAGGCTGTAAATCTTACCAGGAGTGCCCAGATCATGGTATTTCTCCATTGCATCGGTCTTTACCACCTTATCCTGTATCTCATCGTATATCTCCTTATAGGCTCTCCTATCCGGTATCTCAACACTCTTGTCCGCAGATACAACAATTGCCTTCAATCGTTTCGAGCCCATCACCGCACCCAGTCCGAGCCGTCCAAAATGACGATAGGTCTCACAGACCGCGCAGGCATACCTCACAAGACGCTCTCCCGCCTGTCCTATTCGTATTATCGTTCTCATACCCGCACCGGGCTCCACCTCCCTTAATATCCTGCCTACCGTCACCGATTCCACGCCCCAGATAGAGGAAGCATCCTTGAATCGCACTCTATCGCCATGTATCGCCAGATAGAGAGGAATATCACTTGCTCCTCTAATAACAATTGCGCCGAAGCCTGCAAGTTTGATGGCTGCGGCACTACGACCACCGCAGTGGCTCTCCCCTAAATTCGATGTCAGTGGCGACTTGAACATCGCTACGGTCTTTGAAGCAGCGGGATACAGGGCAGATATGCTACCAACTGCAAATATTATCGGATTGGACGGACTTAAAGGGTCCACACCCTTAGGACACTCCTCCTCCAGAAGCTTTATCGCAACACCCGAGCCACCGATATAAGCATCGAACAGATCGGCTCTATTCTCTATGCTTATGTCCTTCTTACTCAGGTCTATATACAGAACCCGGTTTATCTCTTCTGCTTTCATTCGTATCTTATCGCTTTGAAATCCGCTCAATGTTTAATAATGCTCATTCCAAGTGCCGAGAACATCGTCCTGAACGCGTCCAGCCAGTAGCCGAATAAACCACCGAGGAAGAGACCTATCTCCCTTGCCTTTAGATCCCCCGGTATGGGCGCTCTACCTGATATGATTGGTAATAGCAGGAACAATGCAATCACCACCAATACTATTATCGTCCCTATCCTCATTTCTCTCCTATACCCCCACACAATTAGTTAGATAAACAATAAACGCTAAGTTTTATTCAATATAAAAAGTTATGTGATACTGATACTGATAGTGTAGTGATAGTGATGAGTGTGACCATTATAAACATCAATTGTTTCAAGCCTAAAAACCTGGGACAAAATTCATTTCCGGTTTTAACTTAGCTTGACTTTGTCAAATTACTTTCATATCCCTCTCCCCCGGTGGAGGTGGAGAGGATGGGAATCTATCCACTGCTGGATAGCTGTTTCTCCACGTACGGAAACTGGAAGGGGCTCAATCAAGTTCAAGGCTGGGCATAACGGGGGATGGACTCTTCCAATTTGGACATAGCAAAGACCGACGGCAGGATTTACCACAGGTGAAGGTTATGCTCTCAGTCTGGATCCATTATTGATCATCCGTTCCCTTCGGCATGCAAAGAGAGCGGAACGATCACAAAATTCCCGGAAAACTGGACAAATGCAGAGGATGGAATCCGGACAGAAGCCTTAACACAGAGCTGGCGTTAAAGGACGTATACAACAAAAAGAGGCTATATTCTGCCATAGGCTACGAGAAGGAAAAGGAGAGGGAAGTTTTAAATACTGTTTCTTAACTATACACTAACCAAGGTGCACTCTATACAGATAAGGGGCGGGGAAGATAACTAAAATTAAAGATGGAGAAGTTCGACCAGAGGGATGTATGGGCGAACCATGTTCGGATATAAGTTGTTATATGAAATGGCGACATAGGGGAGATGAAAAAAATGAGCGTTACACTAAAACAAATCTTGGATCTTGTTGGGAAATTGGATGATTCTCCGGGGGATGACACTCCTAGAGAACGATTCCGCAGATTCCTTAAAGAAAATGTTAAAGAGGTGGGCCAGGTTCGAGATTATGTTGAAGAATGTATAAGAACTTCAGGAAATCAATATAATCGTGCCCTGCAAGATTTGGTCAATTATATCGGACATTTCTTAGGATTTGAAGTTACTTTAATTCAAGAAGCGAAGCATACTCGCACGGTTTATTATGCAGTTCCACAGCGCTTTGATCTACATCCTGCTCGCTGCTGCTATCATTACCGGCATCTGGAATATGTGGATAGATACTGCGGTTATTCTTGCGGTGGTCTTAGCCAATACCATAATAGGCTTCGTTCAGGAGGGAAAGGCAGAGGGTTCGGTGGAAGCGCTGAAGAGGATGATGACGCCCGAGTGCACTGTGCTCAGAGATGGCAATAAGAAGAACATACCTGCACGTGAATTAGTTCCAGGTGATGTAGTTCTATTAGAAGAGGGTGCCAGAGTGCCCGCGGATTTACGACTGTTCTACACAAAGAACATGAGTGCTGATGAAGCCACACTCACGGGTGAATCAGTTCCAGTAGTAAAGGACGTGGCACCAATCCCTAAGGCTGATGTAGCTCCTGCCGATCAGCGTTGTATCGCTTTCAGTGGCACATTCATCACACGGGGTTCTGGACGTGGCATAGTAGTAGCAACCGGGGAACATACGGAGATAGGGCGAATCGCGAAACTTATGCGAGAGACACGAAAGATCACCACTCCATTAATGCGGAAGATGGCGGACTTCACACGCCTGCTGGTCATTGTAATCGTAATAATAGCGGCTATTGCTTTTTTACTGGGTGTATTATTAGGGTTTCCAATTGTATATTCCTTCCTTGCATCGGTATCCTTAGCGGTTGCTGCGATACCTGAGGGGCTACCTGCTATAATGACCATAAACTTAGCCTTCGGTGTAACTGCAATGGCGCATAGAAACGCGCTTATAAAACGATTACCTGCCGCAGAAACCCTCGGCTGCACTACTGTTATCTGCACCGATAAAACAGGGACTCTCACAATGAATCAGATGACCGTATCAAGGATATATAGTGGTGGGAGAGAGTACAGTGTGAGCGGTGTAGGCTATGAACCTTCGGGCGAGTTCTTTCTTGATAATAGTGTGATTAACCCGGAACAGGGTAGTAAAGAGCTGATAGAGACTTTAAGAGCTGGTTTCCTTTGTAATAGCGCCTCGCTCGTTATGAATGAAGAAGGAGGTTATGATATCATAGGTGACCCCACAGAAGCTGCTTTGCTTGTCTCTGCAATCAAAGCCGGTATTACCACATCCACATCCACACGCTTCACACAACTCGACGAGATACCTTTTATGGCTGAACAGCAGTACATGGCAACTCTACACGAAGGTATCACGGATAAGGATAAGGATAAGGATAATGTGATCTATGTGAAGGGCTCGCCGGAGCGAATATTAAAGATGTGCCGAAAACAGATGGTAAACGGCACCAGCAGACCTCTACGGGAGGAGGAGAAGAAAGAGATACTGGCTAAAGCGGAAGAGATGGCAGGAGAAGCTCTGCGAGTCCTCGCTATGGCATATAAGCCCGTGTCGAAAGATAAGCATACGCTCAACCCCGAGGATATGGTTGACATGACGTTCCTTGGTCTCCAGGGGATGATGGACCCGCCCAGGGAGGAAGCAATATGGGCTATACAGCGATGCACGCGGGCGGGAATCAGAGTAGTAATGGTCACCGGAGACCATGAGCAGACTGCAAGAGCGATTGCACGACAGTTAGGAATAAACACGGATGACGTGCTGACCGGCGAGGAGCTATCAAGGATGAGTGATGACCAATTATACGAAGTTGTGGATAATGTCTCGGTCTATGCTCGTGCTGCACCGGAACATAAGTTCAGAATAATCGAGCAGTTACGCAGGAGGGGGCATGTTATCGCCGCCACGGGCGATGGCGTGAACGATGCACCAGCATTGAAAGCTGCTGATATTGGGATAGCAATGGGAATAACAGGGACCGAAGTGAGCAAAGAGGCTGCTGATATTATTCTTACCGATGATAACTTCGCCAGCATCGTTGCTGCGGTGGAGGAGGGTAGACATATCTTTGAGAACATTCGGAAGGTCATTCTTTACACACTTCCCACAAATGGGGGTCAAACCATGCTGATATTGGGCGCTATACTGCTGGCACCGTTCATACCACTATTCAATCCTCTCTCCGGAGGCAGACTACCACTCGAGCCTGTGCAGATTTTATGGATAAATCTGGTGGATGCCGTGGTGCTCGCACTGCCCCTTATCAAGGAGCCAAAGGAGAAGGGACTACTCGAAAGACCGCCCCGCAGCCCTGAGGAGCGACTAACTGATAGCCCTTTCTTCAAGAAGGTTGGGATTGTATCACTGGTAATGGCACTTGCTGGATTCGCGATATATTATTACTATGGCATACACGCTGGTTCCCCTATGGAACTGACGCGGGCGCAAACCGCGGCATTCACTACTATAATGCTGGTTCATATCTGCTACCTCTTCACTGCACGGTCAATAACCGAATCGGCATTCAGTTTCAGTCCGTTCTCAAACAAATGGGTCATCATCGGTGTCGCAGTAGCACTCGGACTGCAACTTACAATAATCTATGCCCTACCATTACTCGGCATTAGCCTGTTTATGCCATTACCTGCCGGGTGGTGGATTCTTATGATTTTAGTGGCACTTCCGATGTTCTTCATAATAGAGTTCGAGAAGTTCCTGACGAGACGATTGAAGAAATGAATGATGAATGTTACAACTGCTACAGCCTTACCAATTTCACATCTATGATATTAGGTACCTTCTTTATCTCTTCTATCAGCTCTATACCGACGCTGCTGTCCACATTTAGTACCATGACCGCTTTGCCTCCTACCTTCTCACGTCCAACCTGCATACCCGCGATATTTATATTGTGGTCACCCAGGATAGTGCAAACAGGTCCTATCACTCTCGGCTTATCAATAAAGGAACAGATGAGCATGAAGCCAGAGGGGGAAGCATCTATGCGATAGTTATCCAATCCCACTATCCTGATGTCCCCTTTACCAAATAGCGTACCTGAAACTGTCTTGCTTAGTCCACCTCCGGCATCACCACGTGTTCTCAGTGTCAGTGTGATCAATGATGAGAAGTTCTCAACCTCCTCGCTCTTGCTCTCTGTAACTTTTATCCCAAATTTCCTCGCTATCGCCCATGCATTCACATAATTCACCCCATCGGTGAACCATGATAGAAAGCTCTTCAACATCGCTCCGGTAATTAACCTCGTATCCATGCTCGCTACCCCTATCTCACCCTCGTACGAAGCATTAAACGCTTCTATTCGACTGGTCTTTGGCATGAGCTGTGCACTCAATCGCCCCAGCTTCTCCGCCAGTACCAGATACGGCTTTATCACGCCCATTAACTCCTCTTCCACGTATATCATGTTCACTGCATTTCGCACCGGTTTATTCTCCAGTGCTCTTATCACCTCATCCGCAATGACAATAGCAGCAGCTCTCTGTGCCTCCTCCGTTGACGCGCCCAAATGTGGTGTGACTATAACCGAATCAAGCTTGAGTAAATCGCTATCCATAGGTGGTGGCTCCTGTTCAAAGACATCAAGGGCAGCACCTGCTACTTTGCCACTCTTTATCGCTTCTACCAGTGCATTCTCATCTATTATACCGCCACGAGCACAATTAATAATCCTAACACCTTCTTTCATCTTTTCAAACTCGTCCTTACCGATGAGATGATACGTATCTTTCATCAATGGTGTGTGAATTGTGATGAAATCAGAAATAGATAGGACTTCAGAGAAGCCCATGAGTGAAACACCAAGCTCACCTGCTTTGTCCTGTGATATAAAGGGGTCATAAGCAACAACTCGCATCCCAAGCCCTTTTGCCCTCTTCGCTACTTCTCCGCCCACTCGTCCTAATCCTATTATGCCCAGTACCTTACCGTTCACCTCTACCCCCATGTACTTCTTCCTTGACCATTCACCTGATTTCAACGATTGATTTGCAGCGGGTATCTTCCTCGATAGGCTGAGCAGCATTCCTATGGTATGTTCCGCTGCCGATATCGTATTTGCACCCGGAGCATTCACCACCATTATCCCCCGTTCCGTCGCCGAGTCAACATCTATATTATCCACTCCTACTCCCGCTCGACCTATCACCTTCAACCTGGTACCTGCTTCTATCACCTCTCTCGTCACTTTCGTACCACTGCGTACAATTAAGGCATCATAACCCGCAATACGAGCTTTTAACTCCTCTTCACTCACTCCCACCTGGATTTCTACATCTCCAAACTCACGCAGCTTCCTTATACCCTCCTCTGAGATATGGTCCGTTATTAATATCTTAGTCTCAGCCCTTTTGTTCTCTTTCTCTTCCATTGCTCATACTCATTGCTCCCGTCTGTCTCTATGCCTATTTATAACAAATGAGGATAAGTAAAATATGTAATATGTATATGTTGTGGATTAGAATTAATAGATGCATAGATGCACTGATGGTTGCAGTTGCAGGTTGATGATCACCGAAGAATTGATAAAGGAAGTAACAGTAACAATCTTGAGTAAAGCTGAAACGAGCTTGCCGGGAGATGTAAAAGAAGCATTAGCTCGCGCATACCACGAGGAGACGGACGAGATAGCAAGAGTGCAGTTGAAGGCAATGCTTGAGAATGTAAAACTCGCAGAAGAACTCCATAGACCTTTATGCCAGGATACGGGCATTCCTCTCTTCTTTATTAGGCTCGGTAATTGTGATAATATCTCACTTGTGGATATCGAGCGTGGTATAAGAGCGGGTGTGAAGGAAGCAACAGAGACAATCCCACTGCGACCGAATGTGGTGGACCCAATAACAAGGAAAGGAGAAGGTAACACAGGCAACGGTATACCGCATGTGAATTACGAAGTTGCGGATACGGAGATAGAGGGGCTTGAGATAACTGCATTCCCGAAGGGCGGCGGTTCTGAGAACGTGAGTGTATTCAAAATGCTAACGCCCGTGCGGGGTCGGGGACATGAGCTTGAGCGTGAGCTGAAGCAGTTTGTACTCGATGCAGTACTCAATGCAGGGGGTAAACCCTGCCCGCCCACAATCATCGGTGTTGGCATAGGTGGCTCGGCTGATATGGCGGCATCATAACCCGCAATACGAGCTTTTAACTCCTCTTCACTCACTCCCACCTGAATTTCTACATCTCCAAACTCACGCAGCTTCCTTATACCCTCCTCTGAGATATGGTCCGTTATTAATATCTTAGTCTCAGCCCTTTTGTTCTCTTTCTCTTCCATTGCTCATACTCATTGCTCCTGTTTGTCTCTATGCCTATTTATAACAAATGAGGATAAGTAAAATATGTAATATGTATATGTTGTGGATTAGAATTAATAGATGCATAGACGCACTGATAGTTGCAGTTGCAGGTTGATGATCACCGAAGAATTGATAAAGGAAGTAACAGTAACAATCTTGAGTAAAGCTGAAACGAGCTTGCCGGGAGATGTAAAAGAAGCATTAGCTCGTGCATACCACGAGGAGACGGACGAGATAGCAAGAGTGCAGTTGAAGGCAATGCTTGAGAATGTAAAACTCGCAGAAGAACTCCACAGACCTTTATGCCAGGATACGGGCATTCCTCTCTTCTTCGTTAAGCTCGGTCGCTGTGATAATATCTCACTTGTGGATATCGAGCGTGGTATAAGAGCGGGTGTGAAGGAAGCAACAGAGACAATCCCACTGCGACCGAATGTGGTTGACCCAATAACAAGGAAAGGAGAAGGTAACACAGGCAACGGTATACCGCATGTGAATTACGAAGTTGCGGATACGGAGATAGAGGGGCTTGAGATAACTGCATTCCCGAAAGGCGGCGGTTCTGAGAACGTGAGTGAATTCAAAATGCTAACGCCCGTGCGGGGTCAGGGGCAGGAGCTTGAGCGAGAGCTGAAGCAGTTTGTACTCGATGCAGTACTCAATGCAGGAGGTAAACCCTGCCCGCCCACAATCATCGGTGTTGGCATAGGTGGCTCGGCAGATATGGCGATGTGGCTCGCAAAGGCTGCGTTATTACGCCCTGTTGGCTCCCGGCACCATGATGCGGAGATTGCGCGGATAGAGCGTGAGCTGTTGGATGCCGTGAATAGCCTGGGTGTGGGTCCTATGGGGCTGGGCGGTAAAACCACAGCGCTTGACCTCCACATAAAAACCGCTGATACTCATATCACAAGTCTCCCGGTTGCGATTAACTTCCAGTGCTGGTCTGCCCGTAAAGCGTCTGCGAGGATATATCCTGACGGTACGGTAGAGTATCTATAATCTATAACAGCAAAAAATCGGGATTTACACAGAAGGGAACTTCAAAGATACCGAAATGCACTTCCTATTCCTAACTTCATATTAACGAACTTTCTGGAATTTTGGCTTTACCGAAACGGCAAAATTATAGAAACTGCGGAGATATGCCGTTTTCATGCTTGCCCGTCGCCCACAACTCTGCTAACACACTCGGACAACAGGCGAAACTAAAGTTTCGGGTCAATTATTGGTGAATGGCGCTAATTGCTCAATACGCCTATCACATCGTCACCCGCTATAGCCAGTATACGCCTCTTCATCTCCTTTATCTCTTGTTCAACGTCATCACCAATTTCTAACTCCTCGCACCCTCTGAAGATCTCCTCTTTTATCCTCTCACCTATTATATCATCACGCTCAGGCTTCAGTCTTATTACCATAGAGCCTGGTGGCAGGAATTTCGCATACTGCTCCAGAGCACCATCTCCTATACCTGCTATCAGTCCATCCGCATCGCCATCTGTGATGCCTATTAGAGGAACGCCAAATCTCTTCAGTATGTCAGCAGCAATGCTTGTCGTGTCATCTCCTATGGTCACTGCTACATTCAGATTCAGCGCCTCTATCTTGGGAAATAAATGCTCTACTGTATAGAATAAGCATGCTACTCTCTTACCTCCTTCTCGCCTGCGTCCCTTACCAACGAATTTTGGCGTACTTCTCCTGATTATACTTGCCGTCTTTATCATCGCATCCCTCAGACTCAGCGGTGGTAACTTCACGAGGTTATGCTCTATCAATCGCCCACCAATGGCATCCACAATTCTACCATCGCGTGCTACCAGAGTGATACTGCCCTCGCGTGAAGTCGTGCCGATAACAACACCATTCACAACTATCTTCTCGCCCGCATGCACACCCCCTACCTCCCTGTACTCGAAATCTGACTCTCTTCTGTATTTTAACTCCGGCTTAGGCTTATACGGCTCTCGCTCCTTAAACTCGGTAAAAATCGCTCTTAATGTTCTATATAGTTCCTCATCATCTTGATTCAATATCCATGGGACGATGAGCCGGCTG
The DNA here is from genome assembly GCA_003194435.1 of Candidatus Methanophagaceae archaeon. GTDB lineage: Archaea > Halobacteriota > Syntropharchaeia > Alkanophagales > Methanospirareceae > G60ANME1. The sequence continues at coordinate 19,220 of PQXC01000016.1, forward strand.
TAATATTCCAGTTGAATGAATGAAGGCTTATCCTTCGCTCCTCCATCCCTATAATAATTCCTCAATATCCCCTCACCGAGTAATAACCCGCTCTCCTCTGTCTTACCTCGATTCAGCAGTATAACAAATTCTATCCCCTGTCTCATAAAATCTTCTATAACCTCTGACGGTCTCATATCCCTGCTTATATCTATCTCATCCTGCATATCAGCGTCAATAACCGCAGTTTTACCGGTTATACCGCCAAGAGCCGCTTTTATCTCTATTCCCGCGTCCTTCAACCGCTCTATCGCTTCTCTCGCCTCACCCTCATCTATTACCTCCGGTCCGTGGATTAATAATCCTACTCCTGTTCTTGTTCTTGTCCTCGCTCTTGCTCTTGTCGTCATCATAATAATACATAATATTAATATGTCTGTGTTTAAATTTCATATTATCTCACTCATTATTGCAATAGCCTGGCGGAGGAGATCGAAATTTGCAGCGTATGATATCCTTACATGGTTGCTGCCACGAGTGCCGAAAGCAGAGCCTGGCGTAACTATCACGCGTCTACGTCTGAGCCGTTCAACGAAATCATGCTCGTCATTCACTTCAGGGAAGATATAGAAAGCGCCTTTTGGAACCGGGAACCGGATACCCATAGAGCGAAGAGCAGAGACGAGGAAGTCTCGCCTCCTCTTGAACTCGTTCCTCATCTCTACTACGCAATCCTGAGGACCTGTAATAGCAGCAAGAGCGGCTTTCTGCGAGATTGAGGATGCACATGCCTGGATATACTGGTGCACCTTCAGCATTTGCTCTATGTATTCCTTATTCGCAGCGACATAACCCAGCCGGAATCCTGTCATCGCGTACGTCTTGGATACCGCATTCACGGTGATGACGCCGTCATAGAACCTCGCCGGGCTTATATGTTTCGCTCCATCATATACAAGGTGCTCATAGACCTCATCAGAGATGATGGTCAGGTGATGGTCAGAGGCGAGCTCTGCTATTGCCTTTATATTTGTTTCGGGCTCTACTGCACCCGTAGGATTCGCTGGCGAGTTTATAATGAGTGCTTTCGTCCTGGCTGTGATTCGCTCCTTCAATGCTTCTATTGAAATTGTATAGTCGTCACTATCATTCAGTGGCACTCCAACGGGTCTCGCATCGGCTAACCTCGTTAATGGCGAGTAGGATACAAAACCCGGATTCGGGATCAGTACTTCATCCCCACTCTCCACCACCGAAAGGATGGCGATATGCAGCGCCTCACTCGCGCCAGAGGTGACGATTATCTCTTCTGGACTGACCGATAAGTGGTTTTGCCGCAGCAACTTATCACTTATCGCTTCACGCAGCTCTGGTATACCCTTATTGAAGGTATAACTGGTGAATCCGGATTTGAGTGCCTGAATAGCGGCTGTTTTTATATGCTCAGGTGTATCAAAATCAGGCTCGCCGAGTCCAAGATTGATGAAATCAGCAGATGCAGCTTCAAAAGCTCGCCTTATACCTGATATCTCTATCCCTTCTATACGGGATGCAAATCTCTTTCCTGACATTGTCATCTCTTAAGTCCTTTTCACAGGTTGGTATAAAACATTTTCCATTTGTCCACCCTATCCTGATTATGGAAATTCTGAGTTTACCAATATTACTAAAAAAAGTTTCGAATATAGAAACTTTTATTTAAATATATTATCCAAATCTTTTTGTATATAGTGAGTTATATACGAATGGCTACAAAATTGGTTACCAGCCTGGGTAAAGGGAGAAATGCCGCTAAGGATGCTGTACAGCATGCAAGAGAGAAATTAGGAGATGTTCCTGTTACCCTTTCTTTCGTTTATTCCTCCCCAGTATATGAGCCCCGGGAGGTGGTGGATACGGTGAGAGCAGAGACAGATAATGCACATCTCATAGGGGCTTCATCGGCTGGCGAATTCACAGAAAGAGAAGTAGAGAGGGGAAGTGTGGTTGTGGGCTTACTTGCTTCTGATGATATAGAGGTCTTCACAGCTATTGCTGAAGGTGTAAAACAGGACCCGGAGTCAGCGATGCTAAAAGTTGTGTCGAAACTGCCCCGCAAAGTTGAAAACCATCCCCACTTAACGGTCATTCTCACAGTTGACGGTTTATCAGGCGTTGGCGAAGAAGTCACTCTACTGGCTTTGTACCTCCTCGGTAAGGAACTGAAGATTGTCGGAGGCATGGCAGGTGATGATTTCAGGATGGAAAAGACATTCGTATTCGTTGATGATAATGTGTGTACCGATGCGGTTGGCGTGTGCCTCATTGCCTCAAAGATGCCTCTGTTTACCGCTGTGAAGCATGGACATACCCCTCTCAGTCGGGCTTTGAGAGCTACCAGAGCGCGGGGAAATGTACTTTATGAGATAAATAACCAGCCAGCATGGGAGGTGTGGAAGAAGGAGACGGCGGAAGCCGCCAGAAGGAGGGGGATAGAAGTGAAGGAGTTGAAAACAGCAGCAGAGATCGCACAGTTCCTCACTAATTATCCACTTGGTCTGGCGACGGAGAAGGAAGGCGAATACAAGATAAGATGGCCTTCGGGCATAAATGAAGATGGCTCTCTCAATTTCACCTGTGGTATCGCGGAGGGGGCGGTTTTTCGTGTTATGGATGGCAGCAATTTAGAAGCGCAGATAAAAGCTATGGAAGAAGCAGCATTGATAGCCCGGCATAGTGCGGAAGAAGCAGGTTACCATGATTTCGCCGGTATTCTCATCTTTGATTGCGCAGTGAGGCAATTGATGCTTGGTGATAAATTTGGAGAGAGTGTAGCCAGGGTCAAGCGAGTCCTGCCCGATGTCCCCATTCTGGGCTGGGAGACATACGGTGAAATACGGCTGGAACCCGGACAGTTCAGCGGTTTTCATAACACCACCTCGGTGGTCTTGCTCCTGCCAGGAGTTGAAAAAGGAGATGAAAACGAAGAAGAATGAATTGATAATGACCTATGCTCAAAGTATTGGTATAGATACGGCTAAGGAATTAATAACGAGGAAGATAAAAGCCGCTGCCCTGGAGGATAAAGAAGAGTACTGTGAGGAGGAAGTAGCGAGGATATGCGGTGAATTGATGAAAGAAGGCGGTTTAATCCGGATAGTAGCGCAAACGTTCCTGGTTTATTTAGAACGCAAGATGCGAAGGCAGATAGAGAAGGCATACCAGTTGAGGGAGGAGTTCCTGAAAGAGACCACGCATAGAATTTTCACACCGGTATCCCTCATCGGGGGTTATACGGAACTTCTGTTAGAGGCAGACAACCTCAATGATGACCAGAGAGAGATGATCAGAGCCATACGCGAGAATAACGAAGAGATTCAGAAGCTGGTGAATGAGGTACTGGAAGGGGTCGAGATAGAAGAGATGGACGAGACATGAGTATAAGATGGAGATGGAGTATAACATATTGCTGGTGGATGACGAAGAGGGGATCCACAGGTTGTTGCGCCTTTTCCTGGAGAGGAGCGAGCACAGGTTCAATCTCTTCTCCGCGGAGAATGGCAAAGTAGGAGTTGAGCTCTACAGTAAGCTGGCAAATGATGGTAAAAGACCCCATCTTGTACTTATGGACCTCCGAATGCCTGTGATGGATGGCGTAGAAGCGACGAGGAGGATATTAAAAGAAGACCCGAAAGCAAATATCTACCTCTTCACTGCCTACGCGAAGACGGGAATAGAGAAAGAGGCGATCAGAGCGGGAGCAAAAGGTACGATAAACAAAATCTCAGACTGGAAGAAGATGGTAGGGGAGATTATAAAGATATTGCAATCGAATTCAAAAGAGCAATCATAAATTGAGCAATCTCCTCTGTCCTGGATCGGTCAATGCGATCACGGACTTTATATGCCACTCAACACCTGGCTTTTCCCATATAAACTCCCTTTTAGCTCGCTTTATCGCCTCCAGAATGAAATAGACCCTGTCTCCTATTATCTCCGCATCTTCTTCCTCCACTTCCATATCGTGCCCCACACATACTCGCTGGTCGCAGAAGAACTGGCATCTACTGTCATAGAAGTAAAAGCAGCGGAATCGCGGCTTTGTCAAGCCCAGTGTCTTCCCTTTCCAGGCATCAGTATGCAGGAACTCGCCACTCTCTGCGGTTCGTTCAACGAGCCTCAACTGCTCTTTGGCGTCCTCTACCTTCTTTAGCCATGATTCGCCCTTTATCCTTATACTTTCCGGTCTCTTATCATCAGCGGGGAAGAAATCTGCTACTTCTGCCTCTATCATATCCCAGCGTCTGAATTGATGTTGTAAAGGATAAACACGCTTGAGCTGTCGGTATTCATCAACCGCAATTGCAGCCTCTGCATCCGTATCAGTATCGTGATAGAGATGGAGTATGATGAGTCGTAATTCAGTGGGCAGCAGATTCTTAAAATCCCCTGACTCGGACTCGAACCAGCTTCGTAACGCCCACAATGTTCTGGCTCCTGATTTGAATCGAACCAGACCGATATCACCCTGCAACTTCTGTACGTAGACGTGGTATGGGGCTCTCTGCTTTAACGAGCTGGAACTGGCTCTTATCTCATTCCATGATGCTGGTCTACCCTTCTCCTGCAATACCCTCTCCACTTCTCTCTTGAATTTCTCATACGTCATGATGAATGAATATGATATGAAAAAGAAAACCTAAATAAAGATAAAGATGCTGGATCTGGATGCTATCCACGTCGCACCTCCTTACGCTGCGCCAGCCGATAGCCGCAAACAACGCTTATATAGCCACTCAACTTCTTATCCAGCTCTTCACTGCCGGTATCAACCAGAAGAAAAGGCGTATCACTCAACTTCTGCGGCGTTGCCACCACAATGATATTCTCGATGCCTACCCTCTGTATCACTTTCGCACTTATCTGCTGATTACCTCTGCCGAAGATGAACCCCTGCGCACCTATCGGGCTCACCATTATCTTCACCTTATCCTCATTCGCAATCAATTTCAGCAGATCAGCTTCGTTCAGGTCTTTACCCACAAGTTTACCGTTCTTCACGGCATCAACGCCGAGCAGAGTCTTCTCAGCACCGAGATGCAGCAATTCAGCAATCTTATAGATGGTGGTGCCCGCACCCATGATGTAAAGCTCATCGGGACTCATGAACTCGCATGCGAATCGTGCAATCTCCTCCTTTGCTCTATCCTCGCTCGCGCTCTGGAATAGGCTCTTGCCCTGCTGAATGAGGGCAGGCACGTAAGGTGTGCGGGCATAGCCAAAGACCTTAATTCGCAGCTCGTTATGCCGGTATGCCTCCTCATCTGTGTCCATTATCTCAGCATCACGCAGTTCTGTCCTGCCCGCACAGAAACGTTCCACTATTCGCGCTGCGCACCTCGGAGATATCGCAAATACCGCGGAGTGCATCTTCACGCCCGCCGGGATACCCAGAATTGGGACTTCTTTTCCAACTACACTGAAGATGTCTCTTGCAGTACCATCACCGCCACAAAACAGGAGCAGGTCAATACCCTCGTCCATGAATATCCTGCATGCGCTCCTCGTATCCTCAGCAGTAGTCCTCTCTTTGCTCGGGTATACAACCCTATAACTGTGCTTATGCATAGTGAGTGCATTCTCACCCATATCACCTCCACAGGTGATTATCGTCGGGCAAATGTCAACATTGAGTACATCCATGCATTGCCTCGCCCTGTGGCACGCAATCGGACTCGCACCCAGCTTCAAAGCCTCTTCTACCAGCCCATCTGTGCCTTTAAGCCCAACTGAGCCACCCATGCCCGCAATTGGATTGACAAGGAAACCGATCTTCATTTCTAATATAATTACATAATATTAACATACTTCGATAATTTGAATATTTTTGTTACTACCCTTGGTGCGAATCCTATAACCGGTACGCTCATCAACCACTTAGCCTCCTCTGTTACCTCCGCTTTCTCTTCTAAGGTCTGTCTCTTCTCTTCTATCTATGCATCATCTGGCGAAATCGCAGGTATATGTATAGTATGGGTAAGTATGTCCTGCTCTATCTGTTTTTTCACTTCGTGCGATTCCTATACCAACAGATCTTACCGCAGAGTCAATTAGAATATCTCTATGCCCACACGAATTGTCCCAAAATTCCGCAGCATCCTTAATTGGTGTTGGAGATGCTCCCCATCTGAAGTCAACAATCTCGCCTCCAAATGCAAACCCTGCATCTCGCACTCTCTCTTCCGGAGTAGATTCTCCTGGTGCTTGATGTAGATCAAGAGAGCAATCGAGCCATCCGGTGCATGTACGACCTACCCAGCTCTCGTTGCCCCACTGGTCGTTCATCAACTGAGCATGAGTCCTTGCAACTTCTCGGAGACGCGCATCCATTCCCAAAGGTCCAACGCCATTCCATCCCCGGATCTCGTTTATCATGTTCAATAAAAGATCTTCAAGTTCAACGAGCGGGCGGGTATGCACATCGAGAGGGTCATCAAACGCTGATCTTGGGACGGTTGTTATTTTTCCTGGATATGCATCAAACTGGTTACTCTCACCCTCCCCAGGAACCTTGACCATAAAAGCCAGGTAGCTAAAATTATGCACTCGCACAGTTGCAGTGGTGAAAGTTTCATCGTGTGTAAGAAAATCGTCCGGCATGGTGAATATCAGGATGGTTCCATCTGCTATCACGCGATCTGCCCACCCAATAGATTGTCCCGGATGCATGCTCCAACAACCGCAGTCACCAAAATAGTCCGGGTCCAATGGTTCGGTACAGTGACAGTCATTCAGTTGAATGTACACTTCACTACTCCCGTCTACGAAATTCTCACCGTAAATCACCACCTTCCCTCCTAATGGTATTATTGTCCTGCATATATTCTCTATTAATGGAGGTGGATCTCCATTTTTCTTCCTCTTTATCTTTCTTAATTGGACAACACTACCAGATGCTTTCTTTGCGACCAAATCGCCAAGAATTTCGGATATGACTCCTTCCGCAGCTTTGATGTCCCGTTCTCTCTGAGCAAAGAAGCTGAAATAATCCCATCTTATCTCTTCAACAATTCTTGCGGGTTTTATCCGTTCCCTGATCACTGGTTCCTTATACTTCTCCACTATCTTGTTTAAAAATCTCTCACGGGCAGAAATTGCTTTTGCATCCAACACCTTTTTCCTTTCTATCTTATATTCTTCTTCCACTCTTTTGTTTTTATTCATTGTATATCATATAAAGGTATTATTATATATCATACTTTCAGTACCGGACTATGAACTGGCAGAGGGAGAAGGTAAGAATAGAAGTATGAGCCATTTATATTTCGGTGGTGCAGATGTAGTGGAACTGGCAGAGAAGTATGGCACGCCACTTTACATAACGGACGAGAAGCGGCTAATAGAGAATTTCAGAAGCTATAGAACCGCATTTGATGATTATGATTACAATACGGACATTTACTATGCAGTGAAAGCGAATGGCAATTTAGCGATATTAAAGCTACTGGCACGTGAAGGTGCAGGTGCTGATGTATTCTCAACAGGAGAACTCCAGCTAACGAAGTTAGCAGGCATAGAGCGGAGGAAGACACTCTTCAATGGCAATTCAAAGAGTGATGACGACCTGATAGCAGCGGTGGAATCGGGCGTGCGAGTTTCCGTAGATTCGTATGACGAATTGAACGCTTTAGCATCGGTATCTGAGCAGCTTGGGGCTGAAGTTGAGATCGCTATACGTGTAAATCCCGATATATCGGCTGATGTAAATCCTAAGATAGCCACGGGTTTAAAAGAATCGAAGTTCGGTATTCCTTATAAAGATGTGATGAAGATATGCCGCGCGGCACACAGTATGCGGAACATCTCTCTTCGGGGTTTACATTGCCATATCGGCTCACAGATATTGGATGTGAGCGTATTTGGTGATGCGGCGGATAAGATGTTGAATCTCGTTGCGAGCCTGCATGAAGCAGGTATAGAGCTTGAATTTGTAGACCTCGGTGGTGGACTTGGGATAGGATACAGACCTGAGGAGAGGGCGATAGCTCCAACGCCCGCGGAACTCCGTGATGCGATCTCACCTGCATTTGAGCGTAAGAAAGCGGCGGGCATAGCACCAAAATTGATATTGGAACCCGGGCGGTCTATTGTGGGCTCCGCATCCATACTTGTAAGCCGTGTAAATGCTGTTAAGCACGCATACAAGAATTTCGTAGCGATAGATGCAGGATTCAATCTCCTGATAAGACCGGTGATGTATGATGCGTATCATGAGGTGGTGGTAGCGAACAGGTATAGCGAGCCATGCACCGAATTGTACACCATTGTGGGTCCCATCTGTGAAGCGGGCGATATAATTGCCCGGGATAGACTACTGCCAGAGGTGAAGAGGGGCGATCTGATCGCGATACTCGATACGGGCGCTTATGGGTTCTCAATGAGTTCTCAGTATAATGGTCGTCCGCGATGTGCGGAAGTGCTGGTCAGAGACGGGCATGCAGACCTGATAAGGGAGAGAGAGAGCTTTGAGGACCTGTTACGGAATCAAAAGGTCCCGGCAAGGTTGAGATGAAGAGAACAGGTATAGGTATACTGGGTCCTGCGGGGACTTTCTCGGAGATGGCGGCATTGAAATGGGTGGGCTTGAAGAGGATGAATTTAGAGACGGAGGTGGAGATGCGATATTATGATACAATACTGGATGTATCGGAGAGCATACTGAGTAAGGAGGTGGATTATGGGATAGTACCAATAGAGAACTCATTGGAAGGCTCAGTTGGTGAGACCCTGGATGTCTTATCAGGCGAAAATGCCGAACCAGGAACGCAAATGCAGATAGTGGGCGAGATTTTAGTACCAATAAAGATATGCCTGCTGGCATTGAACAATTTTGACCGTGTAAAGAAGGTTGTTTCGCATCCGCATGCACTGGCGCAGTGCAAGCGATTCCTGCGTGCGAGATGCAAAGATAAGGAGGTGAAGCCGGTGGATAGTACTGCAGTTGCAGCAAAACAGGCATCACAGTCAGAGGAGATTGCAGCATTGGCGTCAGAAACAGCAGCGGTTGAATATCACCTCAGAATAATAGAAGAGAATGTGCAGGACCGTGATAGTGTAACAAGGTTTGTAGTGCTCTCTTCTACCAACATGCGGACAGCACCCACAGGACGCGACAAGACTTCTATATTGATCTACCTCAAGGACCGCCCCGGTGCGCTATATGATGTTCTGGGCGAATTTGCACTCAGGGGTATAAATCTCACGAAGATTGAGTCAAGACCTTCAAAGCGAGCTATGGGTGACTACATGTTTCATATAGATTGCGAGGGTCATATAGAGGAAGAGGCGATAAAGGATGCGATAGCAGGCATTAAAAAGCGAGTTGCGATGCTTAAAATCTTAGGGTCTTATCCTATGGCAGAGAAGCTGTAGCCGTAGCTGTAGCTAAAGCAGCTAAAGTAACCCATATAGGTAATGATTGATATCTAAATTGTAAACTATTTATCCTGCTCGTAATGTTTATAAAGTTAAAGTGATAGGATGGAAGAGATATTAAGGCTGCTAAGGGAGATATTGTGGTTATTGCAGGAGTTGAGTGAAGATGAGTACACAAAAATAGAGGTTGAGAGGCGAGTGAGAAAGATAATAAAAGATGAATTGGGTGCTTGGTTCCCTGGTGAAGATCATGTTGCACTCTTCAGGGGCTCATAGATTCAGGTTTTTTCATATATTCTATTTTATTACTATTCCTTCCTCGATACTCCCGCCTCTTCAAACGTTGCCATCTCACACAGTATCCGACATGCAGCATCCACAAGCCATATCCCAAGTGCTGCACCAGTTCCCTCACCAAGTCGCATATTCAAATTAAATAGCGGTTTTAACCCGATATAATTCAGGATAGCTCGATGACCTGCTTCTACTGATAGATGCGATGCAATGAGATAATCCTTTATCTTCGGACTGAGCCCATAAGCTATGAGTGCGGCGGCACCGGATATGAAACCATCTATGACAACAGGGATACGATGAGCCGCAGCAGCAAGCATCACACCTGCCATGCCCCCTATCTCAAATCCGCCTAATTTCGCTAATATATCAATTGCATCCTCTCTATTCGGATTATTAACCTCTAACGCCTTCTTTATTACTTTTACCTTATTCGCAAGTCCATTATCATCCAGACCCGTACCACGTCCTGTTACACTCTCCACAGGTTCACCGGTTATGAATGCAGTGATAGCACTGCTCGGTGTCGTGTTTCCTATACCCATATCACCAACACCAACTATGTCCACTCCTCCCCCCTTCTCATGCTCCAGCTCATGCTCCAGTACCTCTATCCCCCCTTCTATCGAGCGAATGGCATCCTCATAACTCATTGCTCCTCCTTTCGATATATTCGCCGTACCATACCCAATCTTCTTTTTCACAAAAATATAATTATCAATCCCGCTATCCTCTCCTATATCTATATCCGCCGCCACGCCCATATCCACAACAACAACTCTCGCACCAATATGCCGTGCGAGTACGTTTATCGCTGCACCACCGCGTAAGAAATTATAAACCATCTGCGCAGTCACTTCTCTTGGATACGCACTCACTCCCTCAACAGCTATACCGTGATCCGCAGCCATCGTTATTATCACCTTCTTCTCTATTGCAGGCATATAGTTCGCGGTAATCCCGGCAACCTTCACAGATAGAGATTCCAGAACTCCCAAACTGCCCTGTGGCTTCGTCAATGCATCCTGTCGCGCCCTTGCAGCTTCCATAGCTCCTCTATCTAACTGAGCTATACCCTTTATCGTCTCTTCTATCTTGTTCATTTTCATAACAGGGCTAATAGCGGAGCCGCTGGGATTTGAACCCAGGTCATCGGGTCCGAAGCCCGAAGGGATAGTCCGCTACCACACGACTCCTTTATATAAAAAATGTTATGTTTTATAAAAAGAGCCAAAACCGCGCTACGGGTCTACTATAATGCCGAAACATAAACCCTGGCTCTCCAATTCGTACTTGAAGTCTATTAAATCACTGTCGTTCGTTACTATCGGCGCTTCACTCTCCTTTGAATATATCAATAAACTCATATCCACATCAGAAGGATATGGCTCTCTTGTCCTCTTCTTCTTCATGTGCTCTACCATCTTTGGAGTACCACTGAGCGACTCGTAAAAGCCCTTCACTCGCTCTATATCCTTATCCGCGGGCTCGTATTCGACCACTGTGAACCATGTCTTATTCTGTAACCGCTTGATCTTCTCCTCCGTCTTCCTTGCCAGTCGTAATTTAATCCTGTCGGATATTCTCATCCTCTCGGGCAACCCAATCAAGTCCTTCGTCCGGTAGTCCTCGCAGAATTCTTCCACTATCTTCGCTATACCCTTATTATATATCTCATTCATCACTCCCGATATGGTCACAATCTCAAATCCGGATTTTATAAACCGCTCTGTCAGGTTTTGTATCTTGTTTGAGAATTCCATAACCCTTATAGTCACTGTTCGCCCCCTTATCCTCTCCTCATGCAAGAAGCAGTAATAAATAATCGAATTGGCATCATATATGACTGTCTTCTTCTGGCTCACCACACCCATCCTTTATTCCTCGACATCAACAAATACTGAGAGGTCTATTCCCTCTTCATACAATGCTGGTAGCACCTTATACTCCTCCGATGCTTCCTGGATCAGTTCAAAATCCTCCTTTAAATCGTTCAGACAGACCTCACCCACCAGTTCCGGGTTGTTGCCCAGCAACTCTCTCAATAGCATGACCTTCTTCACGTAACCATCGATCAGAGTAATCAAATTATCCTTCTGAAAGCTATCTACCAGCTTCTCTCGCTTCAATACCAGCTTGCAATAGTCCAGTGAACCGAGTAAGAACAGGGTGTTCGCATTCGATTCTATGCCTGAGAAGTCATGCAATAGGAGATTTATCTCGCTTTTTATCTGCTTCTTCAACTCCTCATATTCTGTTTCGGCTCGTGGTCGCGGCTTCACTCCCGGATACTGATGCGCATCGTATACATAATCCCTTAGTTTCACAACCGGGAGTGAAGAGTACTCCTCCAGGATATGGTCGAATGCATTCTGGACCTCTACGGGCAGGCTATTCATCAGCTCCTTCGCCACTCTCGCACCTTCCTCCGTTATCTCAAATACCCACCCGTTCTCGAATGAGACCTTTAGATAGCCACGTACGCCCAGGGAGATAGCATCCTGCTTTATGCTCGCACACCGGGGTCCACAGTAGTCATCCACAAATACATACTCTATGGGTGCATTCCCATCCACCTTCGCAAGATAAAGGTACTTCTGAAGGTCGAAGCTATTATAAACCCTCCTCAAACGATACACTACATACAGGATTGGCCAGTATTTAGGCAATCGCAATCTCCCACTTTTATCAACCATATTATTCATATTCAAAAGAGAATAGAAACATTACTTAAGCTTTTCGGTGAATATGAATATACTATTTTATTGTTGTGGTCAATTTTAATGTCAATGGGGCGAATGAGATGGAGGATGAGTTAGAGCACATATTAGAGAAATATAAAGCGGCGGGCAAGATTCTGGTTGAGGTTAGAGAAGCTGCATTGGAGCTGGTGAAGCCCGGGAATCGGCTATTGGATGTTGCGGAATTTGTGGAGAGTGGCATAAGAGATAGAGGTGGAGAACCTGCTTTCCCCTGCAATATCTCAAGGAATGAAGAGGCTGCGCATGCAACACCCTCAATAGACGATGAAGCGGTATTTGGACCGGAAGACCTCGTGAAGTTAGATATCGGCGTTCACATAGATGGCTATATCGCAGACAGTGCTGTGACTGTGGATTTGGGTGGTAAATATGAGGAACTGGTACGCGCTTCGGAAGCGGCATTAGATGAAGCGATAAAGATAATTCACGATGGTGTCTCCACAGTAGAGATAGGGGAAGTGATCGAGAAGGCGATAAAAGAGAGAGGATACAAGCCTATTGTTAATCTATCGGGTCATGGTCTTCTCAGGTACAATTCACATGCTCCTCCTACTATTCCAAATGTGAAGCATGAACATGGCGTTATATTGAAGACAAATGATGTTGTTGCAATAGAGCCCTTTGCAACCAATGGTGGCGGTAAGGTGGTGGAGAGCGGCAATGTTGAGATATACAGTTTGATAAAGCCAAAACCTGTCAGGATGAGAGAGGCGAAGAAGCTGCTGAACGAGATAAAGAAGTACCATGGGTTACCTTTTGCGAGGCGCTGGTTACCGCGGGAGAGACTTAATTTAGCACTCAGAACCTTGAAGAATACAGGTGTGTTGAGGGATTATCCGATCTTGAGAGAAGAGAATAGAGGTTTAGTCGCTCAGGCTGAGCACACTGTAATCATAAAGGAGGACGGTTGCGAAGTTACCACTTCCTCTATCTCTATGGGAGACTAAAATATTTTGTAGAGTAGTGTATGTTTAAATTGAAGGATACTGAAGAAGATGAAGAGCCTGCTTGTATCATCAGTGGAGGAGTATTCAGGAAAGAGCGCGGTGATAATAGCTCTGGGGTTGATATTACATGATAGGGGCTTTAAAGTCGGCTATTTTAAGCCCTTTGGCGTCGGCGTCACACGGATAGGTAACCAGCTCATTGATGAAGATGCTTATAATACCGCAAGTGTACTGAATACCGGGGATGATATAGAGGATATCTGCCCCATCAAACTCGACAGACCGTATGTTGAATTCGTCTGTTCAGCGGATTCAAGACAATTGAAGGACCGGATTGAGAGTGCCTATGCGCGAATCTGCTCGGGTAAGGATGTTGTGCTCGTTGAAGGTGCAGTTGAATACAAGGTGGGCAAGATGCTGGGGGTCAGTGACTTTGATATCTCTTCTGCACTTGATCTGGATATCCTCATGGTCGTTCGTTATACGAGTGATTTTGTTCTTGACCGGCTTATGACGGCTAAAGAGATGTTTGGTGACCGGCTCAAGTTCGTTCTCTTCAATCAACTCGCAGGCTATAAGAGAAGTTATGTCAGGTGCATAGCGGAGAGATACTTAGAGAAAGAGGGAATGAAACTGCTTGGGGTATTGCCCCATGACCCTCTACTCGCTGGTTTATCTGTGAGTGAAATTGCCGATGCCTTAAATGGTGAATGGCTCGTTAAGCCACGAGATGAGGATGTGATCATCGAGAGCTTCTTGATAGGTGCTATGTCGCCACCTTCGGCATTGAAATATTTCAGACGCGCGAGGAAAGCGGCTCTGGTCACCGGTGGAGACCGTGCAGATTTGCAGAACCTCGCACTCGAAACGAGCAATATCAAGTGCCTTCTCCTGACCGGGCATCTTGAACCACCGGGCACAATACTGGGTAAGGCGGAAGAGAAGGAGGTACCGGTGATTCTCGTCGCTGATGACACACTCACGACAATGGAGAAGGTAGATGAGATATTTGGGAAAGCGCGAATAAAGGGCAAGGCGAAGATAGAGCGAATAAAAGAGCTGGTAGAGAGTAATCTTGATCTGGAAGCTTTGATGAGCGCTAAAATAGATGAAGAATGAAGTGTGACAGTGACAGTGTGACTTAGTTGGGCAATCCACTTATTTGCGAACTCCCTATAAGGAGTACCGCGGTTCTCGCAATCTCGTTTGAGGCGCCCATCATATCGCCACTCACCGTACCGAATTTCGTACCCCCGATATATGATATGATAATGGCAACAGCAATACCGATGAAGAGACTGAAGACCCTGAGTGGATAGGTATGTGTAAGTGAGATAGGGGGTATAGAAGCTAAGAGTAAAGAGCAAGCGAGAGCAATAAGATAGCCTCGGAGTGTGCATGACTTTATAAACAGCGCACCCATCCCCCAGCCTGTATCAGATTCAGTTTGAAATCGCTTACCTACCAGCATACAGGTATTCATACTCAGCTTCGCTGCGAGCTCTGCGATTATGAATACGGGATAACTAAACTCATGCGCCACTACCTCTTTTATCGCTATGAAGTTCAACATCAGAATAACGAAAGTGGCAAACAGTCCTGCTATACCTATCTTCTCGTCCTTCATCGCCTTTATCCTCTGCTCCCTGCTACCGCCTGCCATCAACCCATCAAAGAAATCGGCAAGACCGTCCAGGTGCATCAGACCCGTAATGAGATAAAGGCTGATGAGAGTTAACAAAGCAGCTATCGCCGGGCTTATTCTCACTCTGAATAATAAAACAGCGATGATGGTCAGGGGCAGAGCGATGATAAGAGCAGCGAACGGGAACAGATAACTCAAGGCTGCCACTTCCTCTATCCTCAACTCTTTGCCCGCTGGTGTCGGTATCGGTATTCGTGTCAGGAAACTGATTATAGCCCGCATCAGACTAAAAATGAGACAATTTCAATTGCCTCGCTACACAGACCTCGCCCGGTATCTCAACCGGGTATCTCTCATTCAGACAGCCCAGGCAGAGATTTTTCATGCTTATCCCTATGGAATCTATCAGACCCTGGAGACTGAGATAGCCGATGGAATCGGCATTCAAGAATTTACGGATCGCTTCCATACTCCTATTCGATGCCAGCAGCTCATCTCGCGTTGGCGTGTTGATACCGAGATAACAGGGTGCTATTATCGGTGGACTGCCGATCCGTAAATGCACCTCTTTCGCTCCTTTTTTCTTCAAGAAAGTCACTATTCGCCTGGATGTGGCGCCCCTCACGATGCTGTCATCCACCAGCACGAGTCGCTTACCCCCCACGTTCCGCTTCACCACATTAAACTTCAGCCTCACTGCGGTATCACGGTAACTCTCGTCAGGCATGATAAATGTACGACCCACATACCTGTTCTTTATAAAGCCCTCCATATAATCCAGTCCAGAACGCTTCGCATAGCCAATGGCGAACGTAATGCCCGAATCAGGCACAGGAGAAACGATATCTGCCTCTACTCCATGTTCCTCTGCCAGCCTCTCTCCTATCTTCAGCCTCACATCGTAGACCAGTCTCCCATCCAATACCGAATCGGGTCTCGCGAAATAGATATACTCAAATACGCAATGTGCAGTGTTTATCCCGCGATACAATTGATAACTCTCCACTCGCCTGTTCTTGTTTGAGTTGTTGATTATCAATACCTCGCCAGGTCTTACATCCCTTATCAAATCCCCACCTATGGTATCTATCGCACTGCTCTCTGATGCCACTATATAGCCCTTATCATCGCTTAGCGTGCCGAAGCACAGGGGTTTTATGCCCAGCGGATCTCTAATTGCAACCAATGAATTATCCATCAGGATAACCAGAGAATAAGAACCCACCACCCGCCTCATTAATACCTTTACTGCTTCTATCGGGTCATGACGCACAAGCTCCTTCGCCAATAAATGCGCTATCACCTCTGTATCTGTGTCGGAATGAAAGATTCTACCCTCACGTTGCAGTTCGCTCTTCAATTCCGCAGCATTGACCAGGTTACCGTTATGAGCGATAGCGATTTGCCCCCTATGATAATTCACAACCAGAGGTTCGGCATTTTCTGCCCTCGATGCACCCGTAGTTGAATATCTCACATGACCAATGCCAATGTTACCCTTACCCTTTAGCGATTCCAGCCGATGAGAGGAGAAGACCTCATAAACGAAGCCCATACCTTTTATCAATGGCATATTCACACCCGATTCTTCTTCTTTACTTTTACTTTTACTCACTGCTATACCCGCTGACTCCTGACCGCGATGCTGAAGTGCATACAGAGCGTAAAATATTGGTAGTGCTGCGTCACCCTCATCCAGAGCTATGCCAACTATACCACATCCTTCGCTCATAATTAATCGTTAATTAACTACCAGGCTTAAAATATGAACAAAGCGATTTCCGACATTCTAAGAACTCTCTGGTTGTAGACGCTCTACATGCCCAATCCCGGTAAACGCGGGTATCAACCTCACCCCGTGCATAAGCCTCATGCCATCCTTCCGGCACGGGCATCTCCGCGTACAATCGCTGCCGCCACGCTTCGAGCAGCATTCGGCTCCTGTTCATGAAATCTGCGGCACAGATGACTCTGTGGTTATGATGCCCCTGTCCCACAATCGAAGCTAAACTATCCAGCCAACGCCTACCATATTCCGACCTGAGCAGATGATGGTCAAGAATCAGGGTATCCACACCCCTGGCGAGTCTAATTGCATTATGCCATGCGGCATTACGTTGTTTCTGTGTGAGATGAGGCAGATACAAAGGTGGACCAGAAGCGAGTACGATAGTTGGATGCCAGGCAAGAATAGTGGCTATGGCATCGAAATCGAGCAACTGGATGTCCGATGCATGTACAAATACCGACCTCTCATCTTCTATCCTCGTCATCATTACCATTCCTCCATGTTCGCCCCTCAGTCCATGAGGAACAGGGCGAGAGAAAGTCAGAACACCATCACTATGCCCTTCTGCACTCCTTAACTCGTCATGCAGTGCAATGCGTAGTGACTGTGCTCGATGTAACATGTGCTGTGAGAGCCCCCGGGGTCCTTTAGCCCAGAATCGGGGTTTATGGCTATGACCCTGAGACAGACCGGCGACTGCGGCGGCTTTAAGCTGAAACGGGTTTGCATCTACCAATGGCACATGGTCGCCATGGAAATGACTGAATACGATATCTGTGGCATCTGCCATTGCTCTTATTATCTTCTGTCGCACTACCTCGCCAACCGCGACCTGCAAGGGATGAGGGAGCAATCCATGACGATTGTAGCCAAGCGCCACACCAGGGTCAATCACTATCTTCCGTTCGCCTACTTCCACCACACAGCTCAGACCACGCACACCTAATGACTCTGTACCCAATATCTCAATTCGCATCCTTTCTATTTGTTCAGGTAATTTGTATTTGCTACTATCAGTTATAAGATAGAAATAGGAGAGAAAGCATAAAAACAAACGAGAAAAAATAAAAAATAAAAGAATGGATGAGGTTTTTTCTTTTTCTCTTTTTCAATTCACGCAATTATCTTCTATATTCTATATTCTATCTTCTCCGCAGATAAGCGATTACGAATACTGCTAACAGACACACGACAGTGAACGCAACCTCGAATCCTGGTACTGCAGGTGTTGTAACAGGAGCTGTGGGAGTAGCAGTAGCAGTTTCTGATGGCGGTGATGCTGCTACCGGTGTAGGGGTAGGAGTATGAGCTGGTGCTATGGTTGGCGCTGGTGTAGCTTCTGGTGACACGTTTGTTACATTCGTTACATTTGTTACATTCGATGGCGTTGGCGGCGTTAGCGTTGGGGTGGTGGTGCCACCTGTCCCTCCATCTCCACTGACAGCCCCGCCCTCTCCCGGCGAAGGACTTAGTTCCGGTGCTACGAAGCTAACCTGTGTGGAATTCCAGCCTCCGCTCAGGCACTCTACTGCAACAGTCGCATTACATGTCTCATTCCCTGATAGCAGGGCGGTTGCCGTGCCATTATCATCGGTGGTAACATTAATTGACCTACCGGTATTGTTCTCGTTTGTTGCTTCAAAAAGCAGCCCGCAAGTCGTCCATATTGTCAACGTCTGATTGGCTGCAGGCTCACCGCTCAGCTCGGTCTCGTTCGGCCATGTGACCATCACCCGGATTGTAGAAGTAGAAACACCATCTGCCGGTATTATCGCTGGTTTTGCACTTATCTTCACCCAGTCGCTTGGCTCTGGCGCTTCCTGTGCCCACGCCCACGTGAATGCTGAAAGAGCTATTAAAATCACTGTTATGAAAGTAATCGCCCAAATCTTGTTCGACATCTTTTATAATACCTCCTATTTGTTTACTTTATCTTTGTATTGTAATAAAACAAAAAACAAAATAAAGATGGATGGAGGAATAAGGTTTTTTACCTCATTCCCATCCCATTCTTCCTTTTAAAAAATTATGCGGTCTTGTATACCCAGTATGCCTGCCCTGGCTGAAGTTGCACCCTGACGCTTGGCGGTATCGGCCAGAAATCATCGTAGGGGTATCCATTCATGTACCGCCAGATCTGTACGTTATTCAACTGTGATACCGGAATGCTCTTGTTACCTATGCCTATCAGATTCCAGCCTGGCTGCAACGTTGGCTCTATATCACTCCAATCC
The DNA here is from genome assembly GCA_003194435.1 of Candidatus Methanophagaceae archaeon. Lineage (GTDB taxonomy): Archaea > Halobacteriota > Syntropharchaeia > Alkanophagales > Methanospirareceae > G60ANME1. The sequence continues at coordinate 38,284 of PQXC01000016.1, forward strand.
AGAGCTACCCCCTCTCCGTAGATGGTGATTGTCTTCGGTGCCCACGGGTTATATACATAGTAACCCTTTCCAGCCTCGAGTTCAGTTGGTCGGCTCCAGCCAGTGGTCGCATTGTAGCTCCAGACTTCCACGTCTCTACCGAAGACCGCTTCTGGGTCTCTATTCTCAGGCAGTAC
>PQXC01000017.1 GCA_003194435.1 Candidatus Methanophagaceae archaeon
GGCATGCTGGCTCTGCGTCCTGCACAGCTGGATGAGGTGTTGATGCATCTCGTATGCGCCCATGCAACCATTATGTTCGTGTTCGAGTTTCAAATCCTTATACAGTTCTTTCAGCACATCTCCATTGTAAGTCAGACCCAGGATTCTACAAACAGTGGAATGCTGTAATTCCCATATCCGCCGCTTCCTCTCTACCATTTCTAACCCAGCGCCTCCTTATCCTTAGGTTGCCCTAAAGGTTGGAATTTAGGTACATAAATAATATCCCCTAAAAAGGTTCGGTTTTGGTAAAAAAGCCTAAAAATGGGTAAGTCAACTATTCCCTGTTCATTTATTTCATCTATTTATACTATTCACCACTCGCTTTAACAGCGCTTTATATTCCTCCTCCCTGTTTGGCGGGATATTCCTGAAGCTCATCCGCGCATGTGGATGATAGTATCTATCAATGGATACCGTGCGAATCAGCGGCTCAATAGCAAAGTTCTTTATGCATGAGAGCATCTGTGATGCATAGTAATACACAATGCCAAAGAATATCACCACATCATAACTGCCCTGCCCATCCAGACCACGCCAGTTTGGGTCTCTTAGACAATTGGTGAGTTCATGCAGGTTGTAATACCTGACACTGACACTAACACCATCACCACCTTCACCACCACCATCATACCCTCGCTCCACAAACCCCCTTATGCTGTGCCCCGTTGCTGCAATTGGTATCCCCTTCTTACCTATATCTATCGCTATTTGTATAAAGAACTCGTCACGCAGTATCTCGGAACCAACCACAAGTAGAGGTCTCCTCGCTCTCGAGATATAGCGCCCCACTACTTCTGGTGATACAACCTCCCCCGTATCGGGACCGGGGATATTCGCTACATCAAACGCTATCTCCATCTTTACCATTTTGAAATGAAGCTTTGATTAAAAAAATAATAGTACCATATGACACTCAGTTACCATTGCTCACTATATTCCCCTCCATTCTATTTAAATGCATACTTTCTGGGTAGTGCCCGATATCCAGCCCATTACCCGCAGTCGGAAGCAGCTTCCCTGCCTCCTTTTGATATTTCCTCGTGCGTTTTGAGAGTGGTCAAATCCGCCTGGCTGAGCACCGCACCTTGCTGTTTATCGACTTTTCCAGCCTTTGCGAGTATACTAAGGTCTTCTTCGGTTACCAGCGATAGTACAGTTCTCGTTCTATTATCCATGATTTTCATCGGACAGCACATCCCTTTTTCGACACATGATTACGATAGAATTGTTTCGGACCAGAAAGGAGATGCACCCGTGGATATTGACCTAATAAGCTTATCTTCTTTCTCTTTTCCGAGCGAGAACAAACTTTTTGTTACGCTCCGCGTGGATGGGGAAATTGTAGACGATGCAAGATACGATATTGGTATCTACACAAAAAGGAGAAGCAAGACAACCGGAATGGGCGATGTTGCCCCTATCACTCCTTTATACCTGATTATGGATGGAGGAGGGATGGATATCAGATTTCCAGAGGCAGTAGTTGCGTATCAAAACAGAGGGATAGAAGCCACCAGGTATGGAAATGAAGGTGAAGAGATAGGGGGAGTAGAGATTGAAGGGATAGGAACAGACACTCTCATATTTTCAATACCCCTTGAACCTTTTGGGAATTCTTGGACTGGTAGCGATAGCTCTCTGGCATTTTTCAAAGAGAATGTTAGCCATATTCCTGGGATTTGCAATACCATTTCTCGCTTTTACTTCTTTTGGATATCTTAAAGAGGCTGTAGCTCTTACTACATATCCTTCATATCGCATGTCAGAACCGGGTCTTACGTCGGGTATAGGAACATATCTTGGAATTACCTTTGGGATCTTCGGAGCAGTTATTATGACAATTATAATGGCTGTATATACCGCATATAAATATATAAATAGCAAAATTATTTGAAAATCATGGAAGATGATGATAGAAAGGTTAAATATAAAGGAGTTTAGAGGGATAAGGGAATGTGAGAAAGAGTTTGAGCTATCGAAGTTTACCGTGCTCATTGGTAAAAACAATTCCGGGAAAACAGCATTTTTAGAAGCCATCTATCTCCTGCTTGATAATATCGGTGGGGATCCTGTTTATAGAACGAATAGGTCAGCAGTTGTAAGAGATATCCACAGCGGTTCACCGTCCTCATTAGTTTACGGGTATTCTGGTGTTGCCGAAATAGAATATTCAGTTAATAGTAGAAAGTTAAGCCTGAAGATAGACGACAAAGGCTCATCTAAATTGTATATAGATGATGCTGAATGGAAGGAGGATTACGAAGTTCTATCCAAAATATTTGGAACAGAACCAGATTCTGAAGCCATTAATGCGCTTTTTCTTTTCATTTCACCCCATACTGGCAATATTAGAGACCTCATTGACGGGATTAAAAGAGAACATGAGAGGATAACGAAAATAGGCGCTCATATAAGCATAATTGAGCTTGTCAATAAGTGCATCAATGATAAATATACGGAGATTTATTTAGAGACTTTGAGGGTCAGAAAAGAATTACCCGGGAATGTTTTATACATAAAGCTTGAAGATCTGGGTCATGGTTTAGTAAAAACAATCCCGGCACTTCTATGGATTGAAGCGTTAAAGCCAAAAGTTGTGCTATGGGACGATTTTGAAATCTCTGCCCATCCAAGTTTAATTAGAATATTAATTGAGTGGTTAAGTACAAAAGATTTTCAGGTCATTATTTCAACACATAGCATAGATGTCCTTTCAGAATTGATTGATGTGAGACCAAAAGATGCTACTGTGTTGCAACTTTTGAAAACGGACGAGGATATCCTGCGTTATACCAAACTTAATTTAGATGATTTAGAAGTCATAATGGAAAAGGCACAACATGATCCCAGACTCTTAACTGATGCGTTACAGATATGAGATGGAAGTAGTCGGGGAAATAAATAAGGACAAGAGACCGATTATTATGGTGATAACGGGCGATGGTCGTGCTGAATTTCGAAGATTGAAAGTTTTCGCAGAGAGATATGACGGAGAGAAAGTTCTGTGGTTTCCTTTAAAACCAATATTTCCACTAAAGCGAAAGTCGGAGAAGAAAACAGGGGTTAATGTTCTTGAAGTTTTGAATGTATATCCCGGAAAATATAAGCTCACTCAGTTTTTATTTGTGGTTGATAGAGAGCATTTTAAGAGCGAAAACCCGACAAAGAAAATCGAAGAATTTCTTAGAGGTAAAGGAATAAATGTTAGCTCCGTAGAGCAGATGAATGGAGGAGCGTTACGTATTTCTTGTAAAGTCGGTCCTTACGATGTGGTTGTTTATATGGCTATTTTAGGTAAGATAAAAAGTTCGGAAGAAGAATTAGCCGAGTTAATAGGGCTTGAGTTGGGATTAGAAGTTGAAGCGAATAAAAGAAGAATAAAAGAAGTTCTTAGGAGCAGAAATATGCGAGAAGAGGATTTGATTGCAAAAGCAAAGGATAAGAACTTACGAGAAGCTTTTCCAAGTTTAAGTTCGGCTTTAACGAGGATAAGAGAAGAAGATTGTTCACTTAATTGTTAAATCTGATACCCCAAACCTGCTTAACACCTATCTAATTTGCTTAATTTCTAATGGGGAGGATATGAATACCAAAGAGATAATTGTAGGGTAAGTGATTTTTAAAAATCGAGCCAATCTTCTCGGCTAAAATGAATACAGAGGATATACCAACCCCGGAGATCCAAAAAGAAAATCCTTGTTACTGGTACGAGAGCGAAAATAAGGGGATGCAAAGAGCCTGTTCGCACTATTTTACTCCTGAGTGAGCACGAGAAAGGAAAGAACAGATTCTATCCTATATTCCTTAAATACGACCGATGAGGGCACACCGGTAAAGGTTCAATTCCGCGATAAGCATGTCATGCTGGTGTGCGAAGCATTTTTGATAAAACTTTTAACTTTTCTTAAAAGTTTTTGGTTAAAAGCGCTTTCGTTTACCGATTTTGCCGCAGAGAGAATAGAAAATCAAGCTTTGGCTGCTTTACAGCAGTGAAAAAATGGTCAGCTATTACCGCCTTGAGGAGTCGAAAATACCTTAAATTCCTCCTCGCCGCGGGCCATTCCATATACCTCTTCTCATTGATAACGGAGTTGAGCAACAGATCAAGTTCGGGTTTCAATTGCATCAATCTTTTGTCTCGTGTGGGGGCGTCATTTATCTCGTTTATCTTGTCTATCTCACTCATGAGGTCAATTGCGAGCTTTATCTTCTTCTCCGTTGCTCTGCACGAATCCCGGTCAATCAATCCATATTCCGCCTTCAGCCTGTTCAATTTCAGTCCTGCTTTATAGCTACAATCTACGATTTCGTTCCGTGTCATCCATTCGGTCTCGTAATTCAGGGTGTATCTCCAACTCGGCGATAGCATTGCTCTTCTGTATTCCTCCAGGGTTTTGAAAAGTATCTTATAGCCGAACTTTTCTGGATTCTCGTATGCTATGCAGCCGGGGTCAAGAAAAGGGGCATACGGCAGAATAAAAGGAACTACTCGCTTGCCAAATTTCTCCATCAGATGTCCACACCAATCAACCGTCTCCATGACAGATTTGCAGGTCTGAAAGGGAAGCCCGATCATGAAGAACAGGTCGAATTTATTGCATCCTGAATCCAGAGCCCATTTTATGTTCTCTTCTATCTCCGAATTTTTATACCGCTTCCCCTCCGCCGCTCTTATTGACTCGTCATGGGTATCGGGCGATATTTCAAAGTTGAAGTTCTCAACCGATTCAGCCACGAGCTTAAAATATTCCTCTGGATTCGGAACGGTATCGAATAGCTCGAACACAAGATGATTTTTGAATTTCGCTTTTTTCAATCCTGCCAGGACAGTATAAGCGTATTCTTCGCCTGGTTGGAGGAGGTCACCAATGATGAATATTGGTGCTTTTGTATATCGTGTGGCCTTCACGATGTCCTCAGCTATCATTCTTGGGTCACGAAAAGCCGGTTTCGCACGATTGCAGTACATCTTAAGTGCATTCCTGGAACCTCCGCAGAATATGCAATTATGGACGCAGCCCCGGCAGGTTATCACCGTCGTGATAGGATAGTCCAGCCATTCATGGGCAGACCAGCCATGGAAGGGAATGAGACTTTTGATATCCCGGTATTTCAAACAAGATTTGAAAGTGGGAAGATAGTTATTGGAAAATTTGTTTAGCTCGGTTGGGACATGAGTGAAAGGATTTATACGTACTTCACCACTATCACCATCACCATCCTTCCATACAAGGTTTGGGATACTGGTGAGCGAGGAGTAGGAATGCCGAGTAATCGTTTTCATGAGTTGTAACAGAGGCTCTTCCGTAGAATCACCTCTTATGATAAAATCTACCCACGGATAACGAATCAACTCTTCGTGGAAGTAAGTTGCAGAGAGTCCCCCGAAAATTACGGGAATATCAGGGTGATATCGCTTGCATATCTTCGCTACTTCGAGGCTTCCGTGCGCATGGGGTAACCAATGGAGATCAATTCCAAAAGCCCGTGGTTTAAGCCTTCGTATTAGTTCTTCCGCATCAAAACTATCGCTACCAAGCATTCTTGCCGCTAAATTGATTATTCTCACTTTTATTCCGTTTCTCTCCAGGTGTTCCAGGATAGAATAAAATCCTATCGGATACATCTCGAAGATGGGTGTTGATGGGACGCCATCAGCAATCGGACCGTACAATATGGGATGCTTTCTGAAATCATACACCGCTGGTGCATGGAGCAGGATTAAATCCGGATTCGGAGTGACAAAGCTCATCTTCATTAATATTTCTTGTATCTTATCTGTTTTTACGTTTACCCCTTTTTTGTTATTTTAACCGATCTTGCGACAGAACCATGTTTTTAAGGGTGGTAGGTGGATGTTGGCATTCAGGCGATCAGGACTCCCGGAAGATAACAGGATTAAAGGCTGAGATGAGAAGTTAAAGTCTGAAATTTAGGTGATTCTCGGCTCTTCGCCACCCGTCGCTTCTCGCCACGCATTCACGAATCCCTCTCTTCCTATCGCCTCAAGCAGTCTTCTAAGGTCTGATTTTATCACTTCTACAACTGGCATCCTGTATGCGGATGCGATTCCATAAGCTTTTGCGAACCATGCCACCGACTCGTGGAGCCGTCCCTGCTGAAAGCGTAAAACACCAAACACTGCTAATGTATTTACCTTTAAAGGAGGATGCCCAATCTTATCAAATATTTCAAGCGCTTTACGATACCACTGTTCCGCTTCGTCATATCGCTGTCGCATCTGAGCAAGCGTTCCCAACTGGTGATAATCGGTAGCGGCGTATCTTTCCAGGCCCAGCCTCTCTTTTATTTCAAGCGCTTTACGGTACCACTGCTCCGCCACATCAAACTGCTGTCTCTCCTGCGCAATCATTCCCAACTGGTGATAATCGCCAGCGGCATCTCTTTCCAGGCCCAGCCTCTCATATATTTCAAGCGCTTTACGGTACCACTGCTCCGCCGCGTCAAGCTGCTGTCGTTCCTCCGCAATCCTTCCCAGCTGGTGATAATCGGTAGCGGCATCCCTTTCCATGCCTAGCTTCTCAAATATTTCAAGCGCTTTACGGTACCACTGTTCCGCAACGTCAAACTGCTGTCGTTCCTCCGCAATCCTTCCCAACTGGTGATAATCGTCAGCGGCATATCTTTCCAAGCCTAGCCTCTCTCTTATTTCAAGCGCTTTACGGTACCACTGCTCCGCAACGTCAAACTGCTGTCGTTCCTCCGCAATCATTCCCAACTGGTGATAATCGGTAGCGGCATCCCTTTCCATGCCCAGCTTCTCAAATATTTCAAGCGCTTTACGGTACCACTGTTCCGCAACGTCAAACTGCTGTCTCTCCTGCGCAATCATTCCCAACTGGTGATAATCGGTAGCGGCATCTCTTTCCAGGCCCAGCCTCTCTCTTATTTCAAGTGCTTTACGATACCACTGCTCTGCTACGTCAAACCGCTGTCGTTCCTCCGCAATTATTCCCAACTGGTGATAGCAAACGGCAATTTTCGGCTTTGCTTCAGGCTCTGGAAGGGTTTTGGTTTGTAAATACTGGATAATTGTCTTATAAAAGTGCTCAGCATCATCAAGCCGATTCTCTCTTAAAGCTTCGTTTGCCTCGTTTCCAAGCAGAAACATCCATAAATCTGCGAGGTTGCGGGGAGCATCAATGCTTATCTCTCTGCCCGTATGGTCAAGTAGCGATGAGCGAAGAGCAGACCATTCGCGGAATCGCCCACGAATCTCATAAAATTCATCAAGTGTCTGGGCAATATCCTGAGCAAGAGCCCACTGTTCCGTTTTTACCGCGATACGTAAAGCGCGCAAGAAATTGAGTTCCTCAATCTCAACGATAGAAACGGCATTCTGATTCGCATTTCGCACTCCCTCGTATAACTGTGCAGCAAAGGCTGCATAGAACTTGATGAATTCTGTGTCCAGCTTTTGCACACCTCCTTCTCCCGCTGATTCCATGAGGCGATGGCGTAGAAAAGGCGGCAGGGATGGATGCAATTGATAGATGTGGGTCTGGGGTATCCGGTTTATAAACCCGTTTTGCACCGCTTCATTCATAATACGCTCATAATCTCCCGCATCTGCCGGTGGCTCTCCTATCACAGCCCGATAAACTTCCTCACATCCGGCGACAAAAATTCTCAGTATATCGAGATTAACAAACGAAGTGAACAAAGATAGCAAGAGGAGGTGTTTCCGTGCTTCTTCCGGCATCTGTGAGAATGCGTATTCAGAGGACGCATCGAGAATCTCCGCATAAGTTTCAAGATTGCGCTGTAGCTTATCAATCACTGCCGAAGGTGTATTCCAGCGCAGTTGCGGCAACACCACTTCCATTGCACGTGGATGACCATGTAAGAGCCTGAGCAATTCTGGATAGTTCTTATCATCCTTAAAATCTTCCGACTTACGACCAACAGTTTGAAGGATTCGGTTTGCGAGCAGGACAGCATCATGATAAGCCAGCCCTTTCAGTTCTATAAGCGAATAAGCAACCCCAAGCCATCTCTCTTCCGGTTTTCGTGTTGTTATCAGCACGTGGGTTTTACCGCCTCTGAGGGCTTGCAGGAACTCTGCCAGTTTCCTTCGGTCCTCGTCCGTTGATAATGACTCTGCACCTTCTGGATAGCCAGAAACGGTCTCGAAGTTATCCCAGATGATAAGGCATGGATGCTCTCGCAGGTATTTTATAGCCTCTTTCTTCTGCTCTTCTTCAGTATAGCATGACCAGTCGGTTGCATAGCCAAGGATATCACCAAGTACCTTGCCTATGTTCCCGCCACCTTTAAAAGAAGAGACGAAGACACCGCCCGGACAGCTACCGGTCTCCGCGAACCAGCGAGCAAACCCATACGCTAATCCGGTCTTGCCTATACCGCTCATACCGGTAATGAGTACACATGAGGAAGCACGTAAAGCGCGTTCAATACGCAAAATGTCAGAATCACGACCGATGAATCCATATTGTCCCTTGGGACATTTATCTTCTACTTTTGCAAACTCAATACCTTCTTCGGATTCTCTTATCCTCTCAGGTATAGGAACAACACTATATTCCTGCTGATACAGCACGGGCACCATCCAGTCCAGTAACTCAATCTTTCCTGCTGATGTCTCGTGGTCTCGCTCGCTCCACAGCCTGCGCCTTGCTGCTGTTACCGCTTCTGAAAGTGATGCATGAGAAATCAGTTGTTCATAGAACCGCTGCATAAATCTTGCTGCGGTGATTGCATACACGGAGTAGGACATTGCCACCACTCCCTTAGCACCGGTTGCAATCAATTGAGAGGCGATGGATGAAAAGGGGTCTTCAGCTCCTTCAATCGCTGACTGGCATGCATTGAGCACGAACAGCGGGACATGCGCAGAGGCTAATACCTGACCCAGCTCGGAAGCACTTACGAAATGAGGCGAGCCATCCTTTTTCTCGAACACGAGATGCCCGGCTCCTGTGCTGACACCAAACCGTGTTAAAGAAGAATCAGGAGGCTGTGCAAACTCACCGTGCCCGTCGAAATGCACAAGATTATAATAGCCTCTTCTATCATTCAGCCGACGCTGCAGTTCATCGAAAGTAGGTGGACGCAATACTTCCACTTCTATTTTTGCCCGTTGAGCGCGTAAAGCTTCAAGCATCGGTCGCGCAACCATCCCCAGAGGCACATCTCGCTCTCCATAAGGACGAGCAATCACGAGCAGTATGCGAAAGGGCGCATTCCCCGGAACAGCCGAAGGCGCCTCAATCTTATGACCTGTGCGATGACGATAAAGTCCTGCGAGATTAAGTGCAAGATAACCCCTACCCTGAGTGGGGTCGTAAATCAGTTCCCATGGAATGTTTAAAAAAGAAGCGTCTTCTGAGGTTATGCACAGTTCGCAATTCTCAAGCCCTGCTCGCACTGCTTCCTGATATAAAGAACGAGGGTCGGGGTCGAAATCGCACTTTGCGAATATCTGCTCGAATATAGATTTGCCCCACTCTTTCATCTTCTTCTCTACTCGTTCCGCCTTAAACCTCTCCGCACCGTAAGGGAACTGGAGATATTCCTCAAGATACCAGCGAAGGGCTTCTCGGTCTTCTACGCTGAGCGGGTCAGTAAAAGGTATTGGCTCCGGGCAGGAACGAAGAACTGCACTGCCGGATTGCCATGCAATTTGAACTTTACCGTTTCCGAGGTCGGTAATGTGAAGGATATTCATAGTCATGGCACTTGTATCCCAAACATATCAGGGTAGCACCCCGGCTGACTCCTATATCTTAATCTATCATACATAGTACAGTTACAGTATATGAAACAATAACATATTTCTTACCGAACAAAGACACATATATCCCACTATCGTTATCATAGCATAGCATAGTGCGAATATGAGTGCACTTCTCTTTACCACTCTTATAGACTCAGCTATGTGCTCTGTTCGTGGCGCTTCGTAGCCGCTACCGCTACTGCTATCTCGCCCGGTAACCGAGTAATGCCCGAGCTTCTCCACCTTCACACGCAGGACCGAACACATCGCCACTATTGTCCGGTGCACTCGCCTGCCCTTTTCCACGGCATCACACCTCGGTCTACCCCCCGCCAGCAATATTAACGCCGCTGCAATACGCTCCGGTATATAATTCATGATGTCATCCGCCCTTGCAGCGAACCACCCGAAATAACGGTATCGGTCCGTTTTATAGCCCACCACCGCATCAAGAGTGTTTATCACGCGATAGAGCATGGCAGCAGGCACACCGAAGAGAGCGAAATAGAAGAACGGTGCTATGACACTATCCGTCAGGTTCTCGGCGACCGATTCGATTGCAGCCGAATTCAGATGCTCCATATCCTGACTCGATACATCCCTGCTCACTATCTTACTCACTGCTTCCCGTTTCGCTTCTATATCCGCCGCTGCTATTACTCCTTGAGCATACCTCTCCAGACCCTTCACTGTGAATGTCATCTTGAACACAGGCACTGCTAATATGACATACAGAACTTCATACGGATACGGCGCCATAAGCATGAGCAGCGCCAGACAGGGTATAGTGAAGATAGTAGCTATCAGCACAGCATATATAACCCCGAGTACTCGCTCCTTATTTGCGTTGCCCCGCTTTGTTATTCCGTCAAAGAAATACATAAGCCTGCTTATCCATACAATGGGGTAAAATCGCTCTAATCGCTCCGGCGGGTCACCAAAAGCGAGATCAATCGCGAGAGCGAGCATGAATATCAGGAGCTGGGTTATGAAGTAACAACAGAAATAAAAATAAGAACTCATCTCATTCTCTATCCCCTATGCTCTATTTCCTGTTTCTTCCTCTTCCTCTCCCTCTTCCTCTCCGGTGGACACCTATCTTTGAGGTATTGAAATATGCGCCTCCTCTCACGCTCCGTTTCTAAATCCTCAACTCGTTCTATACCAAGCTCCTGGAGTATATTCAATAGCTCCTTTGCTACTTCGCTCCTGTGTATCCAGTAACAATATGTACAGTTCCATACCGAAGTCACGGTTCCAGTTTCGTCCTTACGCCGCAGCCATTCACCACCGGTTTGCGGGTCTTCACAGGGATAAAGAGGGCAGAAGCACCATGTACAGTCCTGCCCCGGGAAATGGCAGGGATAATACTCACAGTCCGTCTTTGGTCCAACGAGCTTCTTATCCGCTAATACCTTCTTCAGATATTTATATGCCAGGGGATGCATTACTTCTTATTTCTTCCTGTATATCCTCTCTCTTATATTAACACAGATGAATTTATCCAGTACTTCTCCCGGTATACTCTCGGTCTTACCAAGAATCAGATAGCCGCCGTTATTCAATGCAGCTAAGAAATCGAGCAACAATCGTTTCTGGAGCTCCTTTCTGAAGTATATCATCACATTGCGACAGAATATGATATCAAAATGCGAGAACTTCCTGCCTGAGATTAGGTCATGCTGCTGGAACTTCACAAGTCGCTTCACATCGTCCTTTAGCCTGTACTTAGAGCCTAACTTATCAAAATACCGGACTATCTGAGCGCGACTGAGATTCCGCAACGCATGAGCGTCGTAAATGCCCGCTCGGGCTACTTCCAGCGCTTTCGCATCTATATCCGTTGCATGAATGGAGACGAAGAAATTATTCAGTGTGGGACCGAGTTTCTCATGTAGTATGATCGCTATTGTATATGGCTCTTCACCGATGGAACATCCTGCACTCCATATCCGGAGTAACTTACTCTTTCGTCTATTCATCTCCTGTAACTGCTGTGGTAGCACATCGTTTGTGAATGCGTTCCACATATCCCGGTCACGAAAGAAATCAGTTACGTTTATCGTTATTCCGTCGAGTAGAAGATCATATTCGGCGGGATTACGTTCCAGGAATCGGTAATATTCACGATACGAAGAAGCTACTCCTGTTGCCTTCATCCTATGGTCTATTCGTCTCCTCAGGTAATTATCCCGGTATTTACTGCAATCCACACCCTTCCGCTTCAATATCCCCCTCTTCACGAGGTTAAACGCGAACTCTTCGTCCAGCACCATAAATAAAGTGAGGAGCATCTCTAAACATGATTGTTACGGAAATAGACAATTTGTTGAACAGAAATAAAAATAAAAGTAAAAATAATATTTCGTGTTTTTTTATCAATCGTGCAAGACCTTCACCCGCAGCTTTGCGAAATCCTCCTTTATCTCCACCTGAAAGCCCATCCCGGCGAAGATCTCCTCAAGCTCCGTTTTAATGAATCTCTTTGGCACATCAGAGCCCAAAACCAGCGTGAAGTCGCTTCTGGATGTTTTACGTAATTTAAAGAAGTTGCAAGTTTCGAGTCGTTTCAGGATATGTTCCGCACGATAAGATTTGTGTTTGAACTGCTCTGCATGTGCCTGGCACACTTCACGATGCAAGTCCCAGAACTTGTCTTTATCTGGATGCGATTCGATAAAGCTCAGAAATAAGAGCCAGTGGTCAATGTCCAGTATGACATGTTCACCAGCCGAAAGCATCTCAGCATGTGTGTAAACCTTCTTATCTTCTATTGATTCAAACAGTGTTTTGTGCTTGCTGTAAAATTTCAATGCTTCTCGCATCAGCTCGCTTTGTGATATCCCCAGATCATCCCGCATCTTCTTGAACACCGCAAAGGTCTCTTCATCCATAGCGATTGTGATTCTTTCCGGCGCTTTCATAACACTTCTTCTTTTTAGAAAAAGAAAACCCACTAAAAGAAAAACTTTTAGCATGAAAAATGTGAGTTTGTTTTTTTCATGTATGCGGAAAACAATTACAATTAAAACTGATAGAACGCCAAGAAAACAGCATAGAAGACATAAGATAATTGGAGGGAAGGAAGTTATTCTTATCTCTTACTTTTACTCTTGATATAAGCAATCAAACCGCCACTATCCAGCAGCTTCTGCATGAACTCCGGCAGAGGCTTGAACCTGTATTCCTCTCCTCTCGTACGATTTATTATCACTCCACTCTCAAAATTTAACTCTATCTCATCGCCTTCTTCTATTCTGTCGTAAATATCCAATTCTATCACTCGCAGCCCGATGTTTATAGCATTTCTGAAGAATATCCGTGCAAAACTCTTCGCTATTACACAGCTTATACCTGCACCGAGTAATGCACGTGGTGCATGCTCACGGGAACTGCCACAGCCGAAATTAGCTCCTGCTATGATTATATCTCCTTCACGCACTTCCGTCGCAAATTCCGGTCGCACCTTCGCGAAGGCGTGTCTGGCTAATTCCTTCGCATCACCCGTGGTCAAGTATTCCGCGGGTATTATCTGATCGGTGTCTATGTCGTTGCCGAATTTCCAGACCCTCATAACGCTATCTCACTTCCTCTTCCTTACCTTTACCTCTTAACTTTCACGCATGTCATGCTCTCGCAATACACGGTGGGGCACGCCATGTGCAATCATATCAACAGGACACTGGTATGTTGATTCCAGTTCCTCCTTGCTTATCTCTTTTGTATTATGATAATATAACTTCCGGTTGAGACATGCAATTTTGGTAACATAGATGGAGACCGCGCTGATGTCATGAGAGACGAGTACAATAGCCATCTGCTTCCTTAGCGACTCGAAGAGTTCATAAAGCTCCTTCTGCATCTGCGGATCTACATTTGCCATCGGCTCATCGAGTAACAGCAACTTCGGCTGATTCACCAGTGCACGCGCGATAAATACCCGCTGCTGTTGACCACCCGAGAGTTTACCTATCTGCCGGTCTTTGTATTCGAGCATCTCAACGGTTTCAAGGGCTTCATACGCAATCCTCATGTCCTCTTCGCTGTAGCGCCTGGGTGGACGCATGCGTCCAAGACGTCCCATAAGTACGACATCAAGGACGCTAACCGGGAAATCGCGATAGAAGAGGCTGTATTGTGGCACATATCCAACGAACCTCCTGCCATTATCCGGTGTGAGTCCAAAGATTGTGATTCGACCCCGAGTTGGTCTTATTAACCCGATGATTGCTTTCAGGAGTGTGGTCTTGCCGCCGCCGTTCGGACCTATTATACCCAGGAAGTCGTGTTGCTTTATTGATAGATTAACAGCTTCAAGTACGGGCATACCATCAATGTGAACCCATACATCTTCCAGCCTCACTATCTCTGCCCCTTCTTCCATAGTTATTTACTCGCTCATCTCATCATTACCAAATGAGAAAGCGCAGTTATTTAATTTATTATACTGATACTCTAAAAACATCAATCATCTTCATCTCGCCATCAAGCGTCACTACTCCCTGTATTCCGTAGTCAATACCTCGCGAATATGCTCTGCTGTCTTCTCGCCCACATGCTCCACCTCCATCAATTCATCCTTCGTAGCGGTTACTACCCGCTCTATCGTCTTGAACCGCCTCAAAAGGTTTCTTGTGGTTATGATACCGATATTGGAGAGTGCGGATATGAAATACTCCTGCTGCTCCTTCAATGATGCCGTGGGCTTCTTGCCATGCGGATTTATCGCCCTTGTATTGGGCATCTGCTCCCGCTTCGCTATTATATAGATCAGGGATGCGGTGTCTGCTTCGTCCCGCGTTCGCAATATCGGTACAGAGTAATCAATGGCGATAGAAGCCATTACCGCCCTCACTACATTTGGGTGCACATTCCTGTGTCCGTAGAGAGATTCACCCTCAATGATCAACAATGGCTTATCATACTCGCTATTCAGCCTGTTTATCTGCTCTAATAGGTTTCTTCTCTTGTTCACGAGCGAATCGAGGAAATCTGAGGTGGTCTTACGCTCTATACAGATCCGATCTGATACAACGTAATCACCAACCTCTAAATTCTTCAATTTGAGATTCACACCTGCTTTCTCCAGAAATCGCACCACACCAGACCTTGTCTCTCTTGTATCAACGAAGATGGTCAGCTTCGGCACGTCGGTGAGTGCGAGTTGTTGCGGTTGCCGGGTATTTGTATTCTCCTTCTCCTCACCTTCCAGGTCCATCATCCGCATCTCACTTATCCTTCTTCGCATCTCCCGCTCCTTACTCCTGCTCAGCCAGTAATACGCCTCGTCTTTTGTTCCTTTTGCTATTAGCACAATCACCTTCCCTATCTTCTTCCGTGCTGTCCGTCCTTTTCGCTGTATGCTCCTTATAGCCGAGGGGATGGGCTCATAGAATAGTACAACATCGGTTGCAGGGATATCAAGCCCCTCTTCCGCGACGGAAGTGGCGACCATGACGTTGTAGAAGCCTTCTTTAAACTTATTTACAATCTCTACCTGCTCCTTCTGTTTTAAACCACGGTCATCCATCTTTGATGCCTGTCCGACGAACTTAACTGCCCTTATACCAGTGTCAGCACTGTGCAAGTTCTGCAATGCGTTTATTATCATCTCTGCGGTGTCCCTATAATTTGTGAATACAATTATTCTCTGGTTTGGATTCGCCCGTATCTCTTCTTTCAGTATCTGTATCAAAGCAGCGAGCTTTGGATGCTCGCCTTTGTATGATGATATCTGGTTCAACACCTTCACGAACCTGTCATCCTTAAGCAACCGCTTGGAAGCTTTACTGCCATTCTTCGAGAGTGCTTCGTTTCTCAATCGCTCTAAATATCGCTTCAATGCAAATACCCCCTCAGTCTCAATCAAATCTATCGCATGTCTTATCTTCAGCACTTCCGCCAGGAGTGACAGCGCCTTATAGAGGTCTGCATGCTTCTGTTTCGCTAACTGCACCTCTATCGCTCTTCTAAGCTCCAGTATCTCGGTCTTCGTTATCCCTCTGCCCTGTTTACGCCTTATGAATCCCAATTTCTGTAATTCCGCTATTCTATATTCCAGTATGTCCTCCAGCATTCTCCTCTGCTCTTTTAGCTCCGCGGGCACTTCCACAGCACGCCATTCAAAGTCCTTCCTGAATACGTATGGTGCTACATCGGGGTCGTATTCTGTCCTGCTCTCCACTCGTTTGACTCCCAGAGAGGCACATATCTCCATTATCTTCTCCTTCTCGCTACCGGGTGACGCAGTCATACCGAGTACAAGTGGCTGTTTCGCCTGCTCTCCATACTTCTCCGCTATAAATACGTATGAGTAGTTACCCACTGCGCGGTGGCATTCATCAAATATCAGTAATGAGACGTCAGTGAGCGTAATCCGGTTGCTGAGCAGGTCATTCTCTATTATCTGCGGTGTACAGACGATAATTTTCGCATCGCCCCACAGCATCTTTCGCCTATCTGGCGGTATCATACCGGTGAATGTCTGTATAAGCGAGGGATCGAGCTTCAATACTGATTTTAAGAATGCTGAATGCTGTTCTACCAGTGGTCTCGTTGGTGCGAGGAAGAGAATCTTACCTGCGGGCAATCGCTCAAGTATCACAAGTAGTGCTATTGTGGTCTTACCCAGCCCGGTCGGCAGTACAACCATCGTGGATTCTTTCTTCGCCGCCTCTGCTATCGCTATTTGATACTCCCTCCACTCTATCTGCTCCTCTTTCAATAGCGGGTGCGAGATGAACTTCTGCCTGTGCTCATGCATATAAACAAGAGATAGAAAGAATGAAAATAAAATAAATTTATTCGGGTGTATGTGTATAAAGATATACAGATATAAAATGGACGAAAATGGACGTTGAGATAATTCGCAGTGGTAAAAGAAAGAAAACGATAAGTGCGCGAGAAGTGGACGGTGTGATTGCACACTTGAAAGTGCCAGGGCATGGATATTTGACGGCTGTTGGGATGACTGATTGATCTGATTGAATCCACACAAAACCTGTCAGCCCGTTACAAATTATAATTACAAACTACAAAACGCTCTTGCTATGAAGCTAAAGGAAGCTTTAAAGGGTGTATTGGAGGAAAATGAACTGAGGAAGGTGGTAAAATCTTATGACATCATCGGTGATACAATTCTCATACGGGTCCACTCTGATCTGGAATCAAAGAGGGGGATTATTGCCGAGGCGCTGCATAAGATCTATCCACATGTGAGAAGCATCGCAGCAGTTCCTCTTTACGCTCACACCGACAGGGTATACCGAACAAGGGACCTGGAAGTGATATGGGGAGATGAAAATATGGAAACTACGCATAAAGAGAGCGGTTGCTTATTCAAAGTGAATCCCAAACGTGTCTTCTTCTCCCCTCGTCTCTCCTATGAGCGGATGCGAGTTGCCAGTAAAGTTATGGCTGGTGAAACGATAATAAACATGTTTTCAGGTGTAGGCTGCTTCTCCATCATCATAGCGAGGATGCAACCACAAACGAAGATTTATTCTATTGATGTGAATCCTTATGCGTATGAATATATGGAGGAGAATGTGAGATTGAACAGGATGGAAGGGAGGGTGATACCCATTCTTGGCGATGTAAGAGAAGAGCTGAAGAAATCGGGATTAGAAGGAGTTGCAGACCGTGTGCTCATGCCGTTGCCGGAAGAAGCGCATTCTTTTTTGCCATTAGCCGTAAGAGCATTGAAATTGGATAAAGAAGGAGCAGGAGGCGTAATACACTATTATGACGTCTCTACGGGTAGAAAAGGTGATGATTTATTTGTTATGCCAATCAAGCGTGTGAGAGGCATTATCTCATCCGTTTTCGGTGACTCACTAAGATTGAAAATAGAGGAGAAGCGGATTGTGCGTTCTGTTGCGCCACGGAGATATCATGTGGTATTGGATTTGGATTTGAATTTGAACTTAGACTCGCATGTGGGAGGGGGTGTAATGTAATGCAGATGACATTGACGCCTATAGGCGTGATTCACAGTCCGTATAAGAGTTTAAGTGACTGCCCACGCCAGGCAAGCAAAACGGGAGTAATAGCAGTGATAGAAGTCTTTGAGCAGTATGCAGGTGGACTGAAGGATATTGAAGGTTTCTCACACCTCATACTCCTCTACTGGCTCCATAAATCACATGGCTATTCCCTGCTCGTAAGAACACCCTGGGATACCGAATTACATGGCTTATTCACTACAAGGTCGCCAAATAGACCGAATCCAATAGGAATATCGGTTGTGAAGCTGATAGAGAGGCGCGGAAATATACTGCGAGTCAGAGGTATAGATGCCATTGATGGCACGCCGCTGATAGATATAAAGCCGTATATACCCGAATTTAATTTTAACGATAGAGATGTGAGGATTGGCTGGCTTACAGACAAGATAAAGAGATGAGTTCTAATTCATACCGCATATCTCCAGGGTTATAAACAAGAACGCCTTCGATTATAACTTTATCCCCCTTCTCCAGCTCCGGCTCCGGCTCAGCTAATCGCTTTGGTACTACCCGCATCCGATACCCCGCGCTCTCTCCCTCTTCACTACAGAGATAAAATATGCGCTTGTAAACCTTACAGATGTAGCCTACAACCCTTATCCGCCTGCCTTCATAGTTTGATGGATACTCTGCTATCTCCGCAACGAAATATGCACCATTATCATTATTATCAGAGTTTATCTTCTTAAGACCACCTTCTGATGCCGCAATCTCGTATTTACCTCTGTATTGTTGTATCCTGCCCTGTAATTCAATCACATCGCCATATTTGAGCATGAGCTTTTCACTATCTTTATCGCTGGAACTGGAACTCACAAATACCGGTAGTTCGGTACCATTATCCATTATGTTCAATAGCATGTTCCTATCCGATAGGTTCATGAGGTCAACAACAACCCCTTTTGTCTTTATCAGTTCATTCTCATAGTTATGGCTATGATTATGGCTTTGGCTTGCGATTGCATCCAGCGGGACATAGGGCGGCTCCACAATACATGATATACAGTACAGGAGGCAGATACCGAATAAAGAGATGACTATCACGAATCTACCTATCTCCATAATTATAATTATTTATAATTCCATGCGTAAATAATCAAGGAGAAACAACCCCAATTGCCTGCTATCCTCATCGTTTCTTATTATTATGTCCGTCTTTAGCACTTCTACACCTTTAGCTTCAGCTTCAGCCTCTATCTCGCATCTATCACTCTTATCTATCACCAGTACATCCAGGAAATCCTTATAGCAGTTATAAACCCCTGAAGCTGATACTTCAAACCCTTTCGCTTGCATGAACTTACCCGCGGGTCCACTTACTGGCTTATCTCCTACTATCGGCGATATCGCCACCACCTTCTTACGCTTCAATAAATCCCTCACGCCCGCAAGACTCAATATAGGTCCTATACTTGTTATCGGGTTACTGGGTCCTATAAGCACCACTCGCTCCTGCATCAGCGCATTTATAACTGCTTTTGTTGGCTTCGCACTCTCTATACCCTCAAATTGGACATCCAGCACCTCCGGTTCGCCCTTATGCGCGATCCAGAACTCCTGGAAATGGAGCTTACCCGCTGGCGTGATTATCATGGTACTCACTGCATCTTCAGTCATCGGCAGTATCTCAGCAGTGATACCGAATTTAGTGGCGAGCACAGCCGTAGCTTCCGTGAGGCTCATGCCCCGATTCAACAGTTCAGTCCTGAGTATATGTGTTGCTCTATCCCTATCACCAATCATCATCCGCTCCTCATGACCCAGCCCCTTCAGTGCTGTATAAGTATAAAAACTGTCATCTGCAATCCCCCACCATCTATCCTTGTCAATTACCCCCGCAAGCGTATAAATCACCGAATCCACATCCGGACATACTAAATTGCCAGATACCACCATATCCTCCGCCGTATTCACTATCACCCTCAACTGCGCTTCACCAAATACCTGTTTCAAACCCACCAGCAGCTTCGGCGTGCCTGTTCCACCCGAGAGGACAATCATCGCATTTACATTTATTTTATCATATTCTATTAATCAATTATCCATTGCCCACGAGTTCCCTTACCTTTGCTATGTTCTCAATGTCCCCTCTCCTCGCATCAACAGGCGTTTCAAGAATCATCGGCAACTTCTTTATATGCTCCTCTGACAGAATCGTGCGAAAGCCATCCTCACCGATATATCCGAGCCCGATATGCTCATGCCTGTCCAGCCGCGAGTTAAGACCGCCTTTTGAATCGTTCAGATGGATGAGCTTGAGATGTTCAAGCCCGATAACGGCATCGAAGTGCTTAATCACATCTTTCAAGCTCTTCTCCGTCCTCAGTTCGTAGCCAGCAGCGAAAGCGTGGCAAGTATCGAAACAGATGCCGATACGCTCACGATGCTCAATTCGCTCAATTATATGCTGAATATCCTCGAACGTACCACCCATGCTGTTCTTTGTTCCCGCAGTATTCTCCAGCAGTAGCATCACTCCATTATCCACTTCGCTGAATGCCGTGTTTATCGCGTTCACTATCCTCTCAAAACCTTTCGCCTTACCATAACCCCGATGACTACCCAGATGTGTAACGAGATAGGGGATTTGTAGCGAATCACACCGTCTCAACTCCTCTGTAAGGGATGCAACAGAGCGATTATAGACTTTATCATCCGGTGCAGCGAGGTTTGGCAGGTATGGCATGTGAACCACCGCAGGAGCTATACCCGAAAGTTCAACCTTCTTAATGAACTCCCTTATCTCTGTATCCGTTAGCGCTTTGTATCGCCAGCCGCGTGGATTCCGCGAGAATATCTGGAATGTATCACACCCCTTCTCCACCGCACGCTCCACCGCTTTATCTATCGAACCCGCAATTGAGACATGAACGCCCACCCGCAGCATTACATTATCCATTATTCCATTATTTATTGTGAAGGCGATGTAATTTATTAAATGCGAAGAAATGATGAGGGGCAATGAGGGAGAGGGTGAAAGTGAGGGGCATGGTATGTTAACAGAGGCGGAGGGTATAGAGGGCTTAAAGCTTGCGAGGGCAGCGATAGAAACCTATCTAAGCGAAGGTGTGAAGATAGAGGCGTGGGAGGGGTTACCTGCGGTATTCCATGATAAGCGAGGTGTATTCGTCACTTTGAACAAACATGGTGCACTGCGGGGCTGTATAGGCTATCCGTATCCTGTGTTCAAATTGAAGGATGCGATAATAGATGCTGCGATTTCCGCTGCTGTAAATGACCCCAGATTCCCGCCGGTAACGAAGGATGAGCTCGGGGCTATAACAATCGAGCTGACGATATTGACAACTCCGAGGGTATTGAGAGTGAAGCCAAAAGAGCTGCCCAAACATATAGAGGTGGGTAAGCACGGGTTGATAGTAAAGAGGGGCATATATCAGGGGCTATTGCTACCTCAGGTTGCTACTGAGTATAACTGGACGGCGGAGGAGTTCTTATGTGAGACATGCTGGAAAGCGGGTTTACCACAGGATGCATGGCTGGAAGAAGGCACCGAAGTGAGCGTATTTGAAGGTCAGATATTCAAAGAGGAGGAGTGATGGATTGGATGGAACGGGATAACGGGAATAACAGGAATAACAAAAAAGTGAAGATTGATATAGACCGGTATCGCTGTGGATACTGTGGCGCATGTGCAACTGTCTGCCCCACGGAAGCAATAAATTTGGTGGGCATGTGGGTAGAGATAAGGGAGGATGAGTGTGTAGCCTGTAAAGCCTGTGTTAATATCTGCCCGGTAGGGGCACTGGCACTGCACTGACGACACAGGTGAACTTATAAACTTATAAACTTACTTACAGGAGCTTCGCAGCTTCTTTCGCGTAGTATGTGATTATCAGGTCCGCACCCGCCCTCTTTATCGCCGTTAATGCCTCCATCATCACCTCGTTCTTCCTCAAGTAGCCATTCTCCGATGCCACCTCCATCATTGTGTATTCACCACTGACATTATATGCAGCCAGCGGCACATTCTCGAATCGAGCTCGCACACGTGAGATGATATCGAGATAGAATAGCGCGGGCTTCACCATTACGATGTCTGCACCCTCATTTATGTCCAGTTCCACCTCACGGAGCGCTTCATGCGCATTTGCGCATTCCATCTGATAGCTACTACGATCACCGAACTTATAGCCCGAATCCGCAGCCTCGCGAAATGGACCATAGAGTGCGGAATTGTATTTCGCTGCATAGGACATGATTGCAGTATCAATAAAACCCTCTTCATCGAGCGCTTTCCTTATCGCCATTACCATACCGTCCATCATCCCGGAAGGAGCAACGATGTCGGCACCCGCCTCCGCCTGGCTCACTGCTATTTTGCCAAGTATCTCCAGTGTCGGGTCGTTCACCACCTTACCATTCTCTATCAGACCGCAATGCCCATGCGTCGTATACTCACAGAGGCATAAATCCGTTATGATGACCACATCGTCACCCAGTTCCTCCCTTATTCGCCTCACTGCACGCTGGACCACTCCGTTCTTGTTGAACGATTCACTCCCGCCCTCGTCCTTCTTCGCCGGTATTCCGAACAGGAGAACGGATTTTATACCCAGCGAGCGAGCTTCCGCAACCTCATTCACTGACTCCTCTATCGAGAACCTATACTGTCCGGGCATGGATGCTATTGGCTTCTTACCCTTTGCTATGTGCTCATCAATGAACAGTGGTAAGATCAGTTCATCCTTACTGAGTCGCGTCTCTTTTATCAGTTTCAAGCTTCTTAAACGCCTCATCCTTAGCTCCGGGAACATGGGCATAATTACCACCTTCGACGTTATTCTTATTCCTACTCCTATTCTTATTCTCTTAAATCATAAAAGAGGATAATACATATTAACTTAACGTAACGCTAATGCAGCGATTATGTATAACCTGCAAAGGCTCGCGCCTGTTGTGCGGCAGGAATACTTGCCCACTGCTCGCAGCTTTGAAACAGAAGACCAGATTTGCAGAAGTCTGTAGCGACAAAAAGGACTTCTTCGGTCCTTCAACTTCCGTATTTGTTGGTCGGATAGGCTATCCCTGCGTAAATGCGGGTCCGATGGCAGTGTTAGAATCAGAATTAGAATCAGAATCAGGGGTCAACATTGAAAGACTGGAACAGCCGGGTGAGTGGCTCGCACAGGGTCTCGGCATGGCTGAGATCATAGAACTACGCAGTACGACATTGCGGTCGAAACACCGTGAGCATGTAAAGTCGCGGTCGAAGTTCGTCTCGGACATGACCGAAATAGCTCTGGCTCAGCAGCCCGTGGATGTAGAACTCAAGTTTAAGAATAAACCGTCATTTAAGCTCACGTTCTCCGATGTCCTGCGACCGACAGGTGCCAGTGTGAACGTGGAAGCAATGAGAGTTACCGAGAATCCGAAGATACCGAAGAAAGTTGATCGTATCGTATCTGACGACATCAAAGCAGTAGAAGCCGCTCAGGAACTCTACAACCTCGGCATGGACGTGTACAAAGTATCAACAATCCTATCTTCGGGTGCGTTAGGTTCGCATAGCGCACAAAAGATGGTGCCCACGAGGTGGAGCATCACGGCAACTGATGATATCATCTTCAAGAAGCTGGCTGCACAGTTCAAAGAATATCCGACCATTGACACCTATTACGTCTACGAATCCTCATATATGGACAATCACTTCCTGATACTGCTGATGCCTTCATTATTCGAATACGAGAACTTCGAAGTGTGGTTCCCCGGCTCTATCTGGAGCGATGCGTTGAGTCCGCGACCCGCAATCATAGAGGAATACGAGGGGTTTAAAGGCAGGAAGAACTATGCTGCGAATGAGGGCGGCGGATATTATGCTGCGAGATTAGCAGTTGCAGAAGCGTTACACAGGATGCGGCGGCAGGCGGGTGTTATGGTATTCCGGCAAATCTATCCGGAATATTCCATTCCTCTTGGCGTATGGGTGGTGCGAGAGACCGTGCGGGCTGCATTTAGAAACAGAAACCGTCCTGAGAAGTTTGACACCAAAAGCGAGGCACTGAAGTACATTGATTCGCGATTACGATTAGGTGCAAAAGAAGGAATATCGTCAGGAATAGGAATAGGAATTAAAGATCTCGAGCCGCTGAGCAGGATATTAAGGCAGAAACGAATTACTGAGTTCTGATTTCTAACCCATGCTCACCGTTTCATATTTCGTATTTCTTATAATATTTATATACGAACATATCCACTTATGATACATATCTATCATATATCATAGATGAAATGCCGGGACATGGGCTGGGTCATGGTTATACAGGTTCAATTTTAAAGTTCCTCATCTTAAATGGACCTTCAAGCAAGTATGCAATTGCAAAGGGCACTAACATCTCCTACCCGACGGTGTTGAGGAAGATTCCCGGTATGGTAGCAGCACATGTAATCCAGAAGATAGGTGTGGGTAAGCGCGGTGCGGAGATATACGTGGCAACTCCTAAAGGTACACTCATCGCATATTTCAGTGGACTTGTGCGTACCCCGGAGTTATTTATGGCTCTGCCTATGATTATGAAACACGTCCCGATATCCCTGGAGGATTTACCCGCGGTCAAGAATCCATTTGAGTTCATTGTGGGTGAACTGCCATTCAAATTATCACAATTAGAGGATTTGAAGGTGGAGGAGGCAGTGAGTATCCTTGGCGTTATACTCATCTGGCGGCATGGGGAGTGGTATCATGAGATAAGGAAGAACGAACTCAAGAAGTTATTATCTTGGACTGAGAATTATCGTATCCTGCGATTCCTCGTCGCGGGCTCTGTGAATACACTTCAGAAGATGGGTGAGCAGGCGATGGAATTGAGTACGCGAGCGGAGAAATTTTTAGCTGAGATTGAGGAACTAACTGGTAAGGTAAGATAAGGTAAGGTAAAGCTAAGGCTATGGCTATAAATGCAGCTTCTGGAGCATATCTCCGAATTCTGAAGGTATAATCCCGGTGGCGCCCATCGTCTTTGGATGAAGGTCTATTTCAAGCACCACATGGTCATGCCCGAGCCATTTCAATGGTTGCACGGTTCTTGGACCGTTGGTAACAGAGAAGACTTCGGTCTTTATGCCGTAGTTGCGCAGTGGCACTGCATGAGGCACTCCCAGCAGGACTACGAAATCACAGTCTGGATAGTTAGAGCGAATTAAAGCTGCTGCCCTCTCTCCTGCAATCGGATACTCATCCAGACCTCCGATTATATGATCTATTCGTATACCTTCTGCCGCTAACTCCTCTATAATTCGAGCGGAATAGCCCCGAATCTTATTCAGTCCGACAGTACTGTCGAGATTCGCGATATTTACAATTTGTGCTGGTGCTGCAATGCGATTTACTGCCCTCAGGATGTCCGCGAACATGAATGCAGTCTCCTTCTTTGCATTTAAGATGCACACACCCTTTTTACCCATATTGATGAGCTCAAGTAACCGTTTTGCAACGTCTATCTTGGAATCGCCTTTGGATGGCGGTATATAGCTCCTGCTGGCTGCACCTACCTCCTTCTCTATCCTCGTCGCCGCTTCAAGTATCCTCTTCTGCCGCTCAAATTCGGCATTGCTGATTATACCGGCTTTGTAAGCGGATTCAAGGGTCAGGATAACTCCTGTTGTGTTATCTCGATAGCCAGCATGCACGTTTACTGCTATCACATTGCAACTGACTCCACTATCCTCTATCGCTCTGTTCAGGTCTTCCCCAATTATCATGCTTGAGCATGTACCGACAACACCCATCAGTCTGGGCTGAAACATCTCCTCTGCCTTCCTCAGCACACTTACGAGCGAGTCATGACCACCGAAGACAAAGTTACTCTCATTCATCGCTGTGGTCAGGACATGCATACCGTCTTCTTCAAGTAGCCTGCTATGCTTAAAACTGCAGCCTGACGGTCCATGCATCACTGCTACGTCCACATCAAGGTCCCGAAGTGTATACAGAGCTGCCACTATCGCACTTGGTCTCGGATGCAGTATCATCTCTTCACTCATACTCCATTTCACCCCCTGCCCCTTATACATTCTATCTAATATCTATAATGTCAGAATAGCTATCACCTTCGGCGGATAAGAGCCCATGTAGGAAGCGCCAAAAGAAGCTATCTCGCCCCTTAAATCCCCTATTGTCAGATTTATCCCCTCCTCCTGTACCATCTCCCCCTTAAATGCTCTTGATAATAGGTCATGAAGGGTCGGATCAGTCACTTTCAATCCCCTCCTCGCCACGTGTACATTCCCCATCCGATTACCTGATTTCAGTACCTTATATAACATTATCGCACCCCCTCCTGACTCGAAGATCAGCATCAACACATCCCAGCTCCCAATGTCCTGTATTCTATATGATAGTAATTCACCAGAAACAAGAAAAGAGAGCATCATATCCTTAAACTCCTTTATATATGGTGGATTTGCATTCTCCATCCACTCGTGCATCATGCTCGTGGGCATTAGAATTCTTCTGGCTATCTCATAACATAAACCCTCTTCCACCCAGTAGTGAGATGTAGAGCGCCGATAAGGCTTCTCCGGCGGGTTCTTATTGATATCAAAGAAGTATGTATGTCCTATCTGATGTGCACATGCGAACCGCTGTCTGACCAGGGGCAGCTTCTTATTTAACTTCAGCTGGAAACCATCTCGACATGGCACAATCGTCGCATCGGTGTCCATGTCCAGTGCCACTCGTTCTATCTCTATCACCTTCCGCTCTTTTGCTACTATTTCGGGATTGACCGGCGGCACTTTCTGTCCAGCTTTAGCCACTATATGCTCCACGTCGTCAAATAAAGATCTCTTTACAGCACTCTTGAAATCCTCAAATCCGCTGATAGCCAACGATTCACCAAGGAACTGCTTACCCAGCCACATCCAGAGCTCCATCTCTTCCTCATACCTGCTACTGCTGTTCATTTTTCTTTAATTATAATTAAATAAGTGCTTTCAAGCCCGACCAGATCTGGTGTATATTCAGTCCCACCGTGTGAAATACCACATAAGCGCCAAGAAACGTTCCTATCATGCTGCCGATATTCGCACATGCAGCCACAAGGATAATTTTAAATACACTATTACTCATCAGGTCACGCAATGACTCCACATTCAGGATACTCTTCGCATCTTCTGCTATTGGACTCCTTAATCGCGCTTCCATCAACCCGGCGAACCAGCCTGCGGCTAAAAATGGGCTCAGAGAGGTTAACGGCGCCATTGCAAATGCGGTGAGTGCGGATAAAGGATGCCCACGCGCCACCACCACCCCTGTTGCTGATAAGCTCCCATTTATTATAAACCACCAGAAGAGAGCTCGCAGTAATGTATTGAGTGGGATACCGGAGAACAAGATAACAAGTAAGATAGCAATGATAACCACGCTCAGCCCGATTCCAAGCAGATTCTTCACGCTCAACCTGCTTGCAGGAAGTGAACATAACTCTTCACGTGGCGGTATTAACTCAGGATGGCTGAGCAGTCGCTTTATACCCATAACATGACCCGCTCCAACCACAGCCACTATCTTCTTTTTCTTATCACCTGCATCGGTAGTGGAGGAAAGAGTATGAGCAGGAGCTTGAGCCTGAGCCCGACTCTGGAGTTCAAGCAAACTACCAGCTATGTACGCATCACGCTCATCCAGTAATGCAGTAGCCGCACCTGGAGAGAACTGCCTCAACTCTTCTATCAACTCCGTTACCACATCCTCATCAGTTATCCGCTCCAGGTCTATCTCCCTATTATCCTTATCTATTAGCTTCTTCTTCCTTCCAATACCGCCCATGTTCGCAATGGCAAAGATGATGGAGAATAGCATCTTTATCTTCTCCAGGAACTTCATCTTCTTCCAGAACCGCTGCATCGTTATCTGTATCGGTCTGTCAACCAAAGCGACTTCACAGCCGAGCGCTTCTGCCTTCTTTATAGCCGCCATCATCTCTGCTCCGGGTTCTATACCGAGCTCACTGCCCATTCTCTTCTGTATATATGCCAGCAGCCAATGTGTGAGCATTAAAAAAGGCTTACCTCCTTCTATCGCATCCTTCACCGAGAAATCGCCAACATTGCCCTTTAATGCTTCATATCTACTTTGACAGAGCTCAACAGCGACTATATCTGGCTTCTCCCGCTCTATTACCTCCTCTACCTCCCTCACACTCTTCTCTAAAATATGCCCCGTCCCAACCAGTATTATGTTATTGCTATCAGCCATGCACTTTTGAGCGATACCTCAATATGGCGGCAACACCACCAAACGCGCGTTTCAACTGTGCACCCTCTTCGAAATCCGTCGTTACCAGCTCCACATTCGCACCCGTCTCCTCTGCTCGCTCTACCAGCTCATGCATGAGCTCCTTATCGAGTTCCGTTGAGAGCAATAAAGTGTCCACAGCCCCAATCGCCAATTTCTTCCGCACTTCCTCCACCCCATACGTCACCATCCGGTCATCGTTTGCAAGGAGCTTCATGAACCTCACCATCAGCTTCTTCTCTCTTACCAGATCCAGACCTTCTAAAACATCTTCCGCTTTCTCCACCAGTTCATATAAGCCCGATTCATCAGTATATGCGACGTCAAAAGCGCCAAGAACTTTATTTCGAAGCTCATAATGGAGATATGCACCTTTCAAAAATTCATCCTTCGTTGGGCTTGGACCGCCAATCAGGACACCTTTAAGATCGCCCACAGGCAACAATATCCGGGTTGCATGCTCCCCTATCCGCTTATAGAAATCCTCTATCGCAATCTCTCGCAGCCGCTGGAATCTCGGTGCCGATTGCCCTCCTTTCCTTATCTTGCCAGGGACAGAAGAAGTGAGGTGCTTCAGTGATTCCACCACCTTGCCATTCAGGATACCTATCGTTGCTTCCCTGCGGTCAAGTACAATCAAGCCGTATTTCTCCTTCTCCTCTACCATCTCCTCCAGCGGTTTCAGGTAGAATGTGGAGTCACAGTGGTAGATATAAGAGAGGACCTTCTCCGGTGGCTCCACAATGTATGTCTCTATATCCGTCTTGTCGCCTCCCTTGTCTATTGCACCACAGAAGATAACCACACCGTTCTCGCCCACATACAGGTATTTCAATTTGGACATGATAGAATCAAGTGAGCTCTGTACATTCGTTCGTGTTGATTTGCTCTTTATATTCATTGCCTGCCCATATTCCTCCCTGAGGTGCGATGTGACATCTGATATCTGCTTGTCGGGAGGTATATAAACAGAGATAAGCTCCGTACCTCTTCCTCCCTTCTTCCTTAGCTCTTCCAATACCTTCCTGAACTCGTACTTCTTTATCCTATCCATTTTCACATTCACATCACAAACTTGTTATGGAAGTTTGATGCGGCAACCGGGATTTGAACCCGGGTTACAGGCTTGGGAAGCCCGTGTCCTACCACTAGACTATTGCCGCCGCACTTTTATATCGTGCCAAAAATTCGTCATATTCTACTGCCAGCGTGGTAGCGGCAGAGATAACCGCTTCTAATGCATCCCCTCTCTTCATCTTTACATATAGAACCGGATTGCTCATCAGTTTGTGCCTGATGTGATAGGTGGCGATATCCACATCCTCATTCTCCAGCAGCCTGGACATCAATGGCGCTAATAGCGTATGGTCCTCTCCTTCTATCTCCACTCTTACTTCCCTGCTGCTCCTCTCTAAAATCTTTACCTTCCTTTCCTCGCTCATCTCATATCAGTCCCTTACCATAATCCTCTGATAACTTCCGCGTCTCCACCCTCCTGCACCGCTCGCATGATAATACATTCCCTCTCCTCTTCAGGTCACGTTTGCATTTCATACACATCGCCTTTATCACACCTAAATCCTTCGCATCTGTGCTCAATCTCAATGTCTTCGCATCTATCACCCTCGCCTTTACCACATCAAGATAACCAAACTCCTGCCGTAATTCCGTTACATAACCGCTTTTCACATTGGATATGTGGATAATGCCCTGACCGGGAGCAGCAACTTCACGCTTCTCCTTGCCTTTCACGCACGCTATATTGACAACTGCAACATTATCCTTTATATCAACAATTTGACCTATCACCACGTCACCCTCTTCAATCGTTGGAGGTGTCTCAACCTTGGGGTGCACGTATATAACCCTGTTAGCCCCTATACTCACTTTCCCGATCTGTGAAGCATATAAACTGCCACCTTCATCATATACACCACTCCCCGGGATGAACTCCTCAGAAGTGCCAAGGAAGTCCCCTGGCAATACAAACTTATCTCCCCTTTCCATCTTCTTACTCTCCGCGTTCACTTCCTCCTTATTCTTCCTTATTCTATCTACCATATTCTACCATATATAGGATAGGATAGAATAAAAAAGAAATAAGAATAACATGGCTATGATCTCATATCTCCTATCTCATATTCATAGCCCGGTAACAAGGTCGAGTAAGGCAGTTTTTGGATCCTTCGCCTTCACCACCCCGGAGGCGAGCAATACACCATCTGTGCCCAGTTCGATCGCTCTTCGAACATCTTCTCCGTTTGTAACACCTGCACCACAGAGTACTATGCAATCCTTGTGCAGTTTCTTCACCTCCTCCACCGTATTCGCCACTATCTCAGGGTCCACCTTCGATACCGCTTTCCCGCTTCCTATTAACTCCGGTGGTTCAATTGCAATGGCATAGGGTCTTAATTCCGCAACTGCACGGCTTACCGCGATATTATTCGTACAAACAATTGTCAGCAGGTTCAAACTCGATGATCGCTTCACTATGAAGTCTATATCAGCTATTTTGAGCCTGTGCTCAGAATGATTCACTAAGGTTCCGGTAGCACCCGCTTCCTTCACAGATTCCAGTGTTACGAACCCGGTATGACTGCCAGGCTCCACAGCATCCACATGTTGTGCAAAGCATGGGATATTAACAGCCGAAGCTATCTTCGCAAGTTCAACCTGTTGCGGACATATAGCAATATTCACCCCCTGTTTCGATGCTACATCCTCACATATCTTCGCAAGTTCAAAACCACGCCTGCCCGCCGATTCCGCATACGACTTCACATTCAATACTATCACTGGTGTTCCTATCTTCGTTCCATCCATCCCCTTTTCACCTCCTTACCTCCTCAATAAATAAAGAATAAAGAAGGTATAACATATTCATATGAAACAGAGGATATAATAAACTTAACTATCCTCTTATGATGGTCCACAGCAACATTTGTTTCGCAGTGGCGGACAACTATCATACTCTATGACAACTTCCCCCAGCCATCGCCTTGGAAATGCCCTGCAGATGGGCTATGCCTGGTATTTGCATCGCCTGAGACTGCGATTATCCTCTTTATCCCCGCCAATCTTTTATCAATAATCTTCAATCTCGGGTCCATCGCATATACTTATAAAAATAGTGGGCAAATAAGAAATAAGAAATGAAGAGGAGACTGACCGCGCTTGTAATTGGTGTTGCCATAATCAGCGGGATTGGGTTTGCAATATTCGCATCCCAAAACGAGAGGGAAGAACCCATCCCGGTCGCGGAACACAACGCGGAAATAAAACTGCCTGAGCCTGTAAAGGATAGTGATACATCAATTGAAGAAGCTTTGCTTGAAAGGAGGTCTATCAGGCGGTATAAGGACGACCCGTTGACACTTGCCGAAGTCTCACAACTTCTTTGGGCTGCTCAGGGGATTACCGCTCATTGGGGAGGTAGAACAGCGCCATCAGCAGGTGCTACCTATCCTCTTGAAGTTTACGTCGTTGTTGGAAATGTGTGTGACCTCTCGGAAGGAATTTATAAATATAAACCACACGGACACAAACTTGAGATGGTTGCGGAAGGGGATAAAAGGGCTGAACTATGTGATGCTGCTCTCGGACAGCGTTGCGTCAGAGACGGTGCCATTGTCATAGTATTCTCTGCAGTTTATGAGCGAACAACGGGTAGATATAAAACGCCGGTCAGAGATGAACGAACGGGAGCGAGCTACCCGAGGGGAGTGAGATATGTGCACATGGAAGTCGGGCACGCCGCTCAGAACGTTTATCTGGAAGCAGTATCCTTGAATTTAGGAACAGTGGTTGTAGGCGCTTTTTCTGACGGTGAAGTAAAAAAGATAATAAATATGCCGGAAGAGGAGCGACCGCTGTATATAATGCCAGTGGGGAGGGTGTGATGCGGGATGCAGGTTTCCTCATGCCTCGCAAGCACACCTCATTGCAAGGAGAAGGAAATATAGCAGCTTCGGGATAAGCAGAAACGCTTTTTCGAAACCAGTGGTCTGATATACGCATGAGCAACCTCCGGTTGTAAATCTTCTAATAAAAGCGATTGATGTGGAAAAGGGCAAAGTCAACTCTTATCATAGTTGTTACTCAACTCGCCAACGCCAGCTTGCTGCCCGAGAACGCATCCACATGGTTGGACGATGTGGAGCCATCTGCAAAAGTATAGTACGAGAATGATACCAGAGGATAAAATCAGTCTATTATCTGCATTATCCCACTTGGACATACCTCCACACATTTCATACAACGTGTACATTTGTTATAATCCACTTTCACTGGCTCTGACTTCTCTATTGCACCTTCCGGACATTCATCAACGCATATATAGCACGCACCACATTTCCCAATCGCTGCCACATATACGCTCTTATTATATCTATATCTCTCAAATTCTGTCATTTTTATTTCTCATACAAGCCTCCACGAATGCTTTGAACGGTGGTGAGGGTTTGCCGGGTCGTGACTTAAATTCTGGATGGAACTGAGTAGCGAAGAAGAACGGATGCTCCTCGATCTCCATAATCTCCATTCTCAATCCACTTCTGTCTGTACCTGAAAACACTACCTCGTCCCGCTCTATTATATCTATATACTCGGGATTTACCTCGTACCGGTGCCTGTGCCTCTCAACAATCTTTTTCTTGCCATATACACGCTCAGCTAATGTACCACCTCTTATAAATACCTCATAATCTCCCAGTCGCATCGTAGCTCCTTTATCACGCACACCTATCTGCTCCTCCTGCAGGGCTATAACCGGATGAGGAGTCTCAGCAACTTCAGAGCTGTTAGCATCTACAAGCCCCGCGATATGTCTCGCCGCTTCTATCACCGCCAGTTGAAAGCCGAAGCAGAGCCCTAAGAAGGGTATTTTATTCACTCTCGCATATTCTATCGCTTTCATCTTCCCTTCCGCACCACGCGTACCAAAGCCCCCGGGTACAAGAATACCATGAACATCCGCGAAGATCTCTTCCAGATTCACATTCGCTTCCAGATCCTCAGCTTCTATCCATTTCGGCTCCACTTTACAGCCCGTTTCCGTAGCTGCATGTTTCATTGCTTCTTTTATGCTCAGATAAGAATCTTCTAACCCTGTATATTTACCCACTATCGCCACTCTTATTCGCTTACCATTATTACCGGCTGCTCTACTTCGTTCTATCATCTCCATCCAGTGGCGGTCATCCCTCAACGACTCTAATTGGAGCTTATCCATTATGTGGGTGGCAATGCCCTCGCGTTCAAGAAGCAACGGTACCTCGTATATGTCATCCGTATCAGGAGCACTTATCACCGCCTCGGGCTTCACATTACAGAACATCGCTATTTTTCGCTTCACTGCCTCCCCCAAAGCTTCCCTGCACCTGCATACTATTATGTCAGGTTGCAGCCCGAGTTCACGAAGTGCCTTCACTGAATGCTGTGTTGGCTTCGTCTTTGGCTCTCCCAGCGTGGTAAGGGGAACCAGAGTGAGATGAACGAGTATGAAATCGTTCTCGTGTTCCTCGCAATGCATCTGTCTTACTGCCTCGAGAAAGGGCATACTCTCTATGTCACCGACCGTACCGCCTATTTCAACCAGGCAAATATCAGCATCACTCTTATCTGCTACTCTTCTTATCCTCGCCTTTATCTCATCCGTCACATGCGGTATGATCTGAACTGTCTGACCCAGATACTCACCCCTGCGCTCGCGCTCTATCACTGAAGAATAAACTACGCCGGTGGTGATATTATGTTCTCTGCTCAGTTCAACATCCATAAACCGCTCGTAATGCCCGAGGTCAAGGTCTACCTCAGTGCCATCCCCTAAGACGTAGACCTCACCATGCTGATAGGGATTCATCGTTCCTGCATCTATATTTATATAGGGGTCTATCTTTATTGGTACGACTTCATAACCTCTGTTCTTCAATATTCTACCGATAGACGCCATTGTAATACCCTTACCAAGTCCACTCATCACTCCCCCGGTCACTACTATGTATTTCATTCTCCTGTCATACGAAAACGAAAGAGGAAAGAAGCGGAACGGAACTTACAACTTACAACCTACTCCTTTACTCATTCATTTCAAACTCCTCAATCTCCACTTTACCTTCTTCTCTCTCCACCAGTTTCTCCACTTTATACTCCGCTTCGTCTAATTTCTTGTTGCAGAACTTGCATAATTCCATTCCTTCCTCGAATATCTTCAATGATTCCTCCAGTGTGAGATTACCCTCACCCAGCTTCTCCACTATCTGCTCTAACTGCTTCATCGCTTCTTCAAAACTCACATTTTCCTCTTTTGTTTCCACCGCATCATCACCATTCACAATCTTATAAAATAAATATTCATGTATGCATGAGTAATTAAAATGTTAATTGACACAATGGAGAGGGAGTTTATAAGAAGCGGAAAAGCAAAGGATATTTACAGAAGAAGCGATGGCTGCATCGTATTCGTCTTTACAGACCGCGTTACTGCATTTGATGGTGTTAAGAAGGGTGAATACCCGCATAAAGGTGAGATATGCTGTAGATTATCCTGTTTCTGGTTCGAGAAACTCGAGAATGAGGGCATAAAGACTCATTTCAGGGAATGTATACCACCGAATGAGCTGGTGGCTGAGGAGGTATCTATTATACCTGTTGAGGTGATAGCGCGTAACTACCTCTATGGCTCGCTCTGGAGGCGATATAAAAGAGGGGAGATAGACCTCGGTGGCTTCTTGCACGGTGATGGTAGCGAGGCGGAACCACTAACCAGTACCTATGTGGAGTTCACAACGAAATTTGAGTCCACTGATCGTCCAATAGCGGAAGAGGAGATATTAAGCAGGGCATGGATGAATAGAGAAGAGATAGAGCATATAAAAGAGGAAACACTGAAGATAGGCTCGATAATGAGTTCATATCTGCTCCAGAAGGGGTTGATACTTGCTGATTACAAACTTGAATATGGCAGGAGCAGGGAAGAAGGGAGAGAAGGAGAGATAATCCTCGCAGATGAAGTGGGCACGCCGGATGTATGCCGGTTCTGGGATAGCGAGGCATATAACAGCAGGGGAGAGGTGGTCAGCCTGGATAAAGACGTTTTTCGTGAGGCTAAAGGCGAGCTTCCTGAGGTATATCGTGAAGTTTACAGACGTATTCTCGGGCATCAATGACAATAATTAACCATCAAAGCTTCAACCGCCAGACACGATTCTGATAATCTCTATTTTGGCTTCTGCTTCACTGGTGACCTTCTCATCCTCCGGGACTGGTCTGCCGTTGCATAGCACGAGTACTTCCACGGGATTTATTCCCAATCTCGCAAGTAGTGCCTCATAAGTATCAGATTTAGTTTCAGTTTCAGCCCCAGTCTCAACCTCTGGCTGTGGGACTTCCACATTTACAGTCCGCTCCTCTAACCCTGCCACTATCTTTACCTTTAGCCTGAGCTTCACTTCGCGCTCGCTCTCTTATACTTCGCGCCTTTTGCATCAACTGCGAAGAACTCACCAGCTATATGAGACAGTGGATTCGCTTTATCCACGTCCATCACACCTCCTTCCCCCCAGTAGGCATCTTTCACTTCCACTGACTGCACACTTCCAACAATCCAGATATGGTCGCCCAGCTCGAAGCTATTCTCAAATTTGCACTCTATCCACGCTATTGCCTCTTTTATTCGCGGTGGTCTCACCTTCTTTGCTCGCTCTTCTGTCAACCCCGCATGCTTCAGCTCGTTATCCTCGTATGGGTAATCGGTTTCAAGCACGTGCATGAGCTCACCGAAGTCCTTACTTACTATGTTCACTACGAACTCGCCATTAGCCTGGATGTTCCTCCATGTGTCGTGTGCGGGACTGCAAGAGAAGCCATACAGAGGCGGGTCAAAGCTTATGGGCGAGTTAAAGCTGAAAGGTGCGGCATTTGGTATCCCGTTATCCGATACTGTGGTAATAACCACCACAGGTCGAACGAGTAATTTCGGATACGCATTCACTCCTGGTTCCATCTTCTCTTACCTCCATCTTATATATTTGAACCTAAAATATAAAGTATTCCTTAATATGAAAGAAGATAGCCCATTCACACCCGGTAGTCCTGTGCCAGTCGAACTCTTCGTTGGTAGAGTTGAGCAAATCAAAGAGATTTTAAAATATATCAAGCAAAGTGCATCTGGGAGACAGGAGAACGTCTTTTTAGAAGGCGAAAGGGGTATAGGCAAAAGCTCGTTAGCGGCGTTCTTGCGTTATTTGGCTAATAAAGAAAGTTTCCTTGCCGTTTATGTGTCATTGGGAGGAGTGACAGAGCTGGAAGAACTGGTTCGCCGCATATTTGAGCAAATACTAAAAGAAGCGAACGCAGAAAAGAGCCTGAGGGAGAAATTTTTGGGTCTTTTTAAAAAATATGTTAAACAGGTAGACCTTTTTGGTATTTCCTTGGCTTTTAGCCCCCCGCGAGAAGAGTTAGAAAACATGCTCAGGAACTTCCCGGAGGCTATTAAAGGTGTAATGGATAAGCTAAAAGAGGAAAAGAGTGGGATTTTTATTGCTTTGGACGATATTAATGGATTGTCCACTAATCCAGATTTTGCAAATTGGTATAAAAGCTTCGTAGATAACGTAGCCATTCGTTATCCATCAAATTTCCCGGCTTTTATTATGTCAATAGGACTTCCAGAGATAAGGGACTCCTTGAGTAGGCTCCAACCTTCTCTCATGAGAATCTTCAGAGTGGTGAGTGTTAAGAAACTATCTGACGCGGAGGTGAAGGAGTTTTTTGAGAAGGCATTCAAAAAAGTCAATATGGAAGTTGAGCCGGAAGCACTGGAAGATATGGTTAAATTTTCGAGTGGCTTACCTATTTTAATGCA
>PQXC01000018.1 GCA_003194435.1 Candidatus Methanophagaceae archaeon
CTCATATTGGGCACCATATATTTCATTTTCTTCTGGATCCACTGTTATATTCACTGTAAATTCATCTCCCGGTGAGACTTTTAAATACGAGGGCTCAACGCTCACCACCACCGGTGATCCAAATGCGATAGCGTTTACATGGAATAGCATTATAATTACTGTAAACGTGGTGAATACCTTTACCGCTGCGCTTGCTATACCCCCAAATTTCTTTTTTGTATCCATTTTTCCCTCACCATCTCCGTCTTTCTTCATGGATATTTCCACAACAGCAGTTCAGCTCATACCCGGGATCGAGGTAGCGGTTCCATACCTTCCCTACATCCCCTATCGTTATAGCCCCGTCACAGTTGACATCCGCAGCCCATGGTAGCTCCAGCGCATAATTTGGATCGAGGTAGCGGTTCCATACCTTCCCTACATCCCCTATCGTTACTTCACCATCCATATTCACATCGCCGCACTTCCACATATTTGTGAAGCAGTTATTCGTTTCATTACTCTCCGCCACGATATTATCGTTGTCGGCGCATACCGTTATGTTGTCATCTGGCGGTGTGTATGTCCAGTTGTAGTCTTTGAAACAACCGATATAACTATCGCCCGGTGCTAGGACCTTATGCACAGGGTCATGCGCAACCACCACGCCATCCACGAACAGCGTTGTATTATGCCCCGCTGGCGCTGTTCCATTTCCTATATTTGTTACGTTATAGCAAATCGTGCAGTTATCATGCCAGCAAGTCCATGTAGCGGTTACCCGGAGGTCAGGTTTCTTCACCTCTCTCGTCACTCTCGCACGTAAACATGCGTTCCAGCCATAATCTGCCAGGTCTGTCCACGAATCGCCTGCTGTGTGCCTTATAAAACTTACATTACTCTGTATAGGTGGCTTGACCACATTAGGTATCCCCTTTTCTACCGCTATTGGATAACCATACCCTGGCGTGGTCATCTTGACACCGATTGTAAATCGTTGACCCGCATATATCGGAATCGCATAATTTAACGGTATAGAATAGTAACCGTACTCTTGGAGGCTACCAGATTGATGAGCAAGTTGAGACCCAAAGAAATCATCCCAGACATAGAGCTCATACTCTGCATTATTACTCGTGGTCCAGAAATCCACATGGGTTAAATTTCCAGTCCCGCTATCCGGTGCCGTAAACACGTTTGCCACCCATGCACTGTCATCCCGGTAGCCCACCGAAGTTATATGCCCCGCTTCGTCCCAATACAGGAGTTCTTCATCCGGGTTATCTGCTTTATAGAGGAGATATGCCACCTCCGATGTACAACTGGAGCTGTATGCCAGATAGAAATAGCCGTTGTTTCCCCAGTCGGGACCCCAGCTATTCTTGACTATCCATGCACCTGTTCCTCCATGCCCTGGATTGGGATGTGGAACCGAATCATTCCAGCCTACAATTGAGACCATATGATTGGCGAATCCTATGCACGGATAATTGTCATGAATGTAGCCATACACGGGATCATTGTATAGATAGTTCGAGTTATGCTGGTATGCAACAATAAGAGGTCCATGATTATAAACCGCTGTTTTTATCGCTTCTATCTCTGTTGCAGTATCAGCCACGAGCCGATAGCCGTCTACTTCCTTAACCCCCGGGCAACTGTCATTATCGCATACACATGAGCCATCGCAGTTCAAAGCATAAGTATTATAAGGATTACACGACTCCTGAACTGAGCCACGCTTGATAAACACACTGCTGGCTAATGTACTCGAGCCGCCAGCCTGACAGGGATCCGTACTGTCATCGTAGAGATAAATCCACGAACGATCTACGCATAACGCCACGCTCTGTTCTGAAAAATCATAGCTGATATTCTCCTTTAATAACACATCTGATTCCAGAACCGATGTGGTGCCAAAGACCCAGCAAGTGCCACAAGAACCCTGGTCCTTTACCGGTGTCACCATGCCGTAATCTCGCCAGTCGAACCTGGCAGGGAGCTTTACAGGCGTTGCAACAGAAACAGGAATTGTAGCAAGATGCTTACGATTCACTGGTGGTGGTATATACCCGTAGAATTCCCGGGACGGGTTCTTCAAATAAGATAGGAAATCGGGGTTCAGTGAATCCGACTGTGGTAGTTTCGTAGCACTGCAAACCCCTATTCCAGCAAACAGCAGTAGTGCACTCACCATGATGAACAATGTTACAGAAACTATTGCTACCGATTTTGTTATCCGATTTTCATTTTCCATTCTTATATTT
The DNA here is from genome assembly GCA_003194435.1 of Candidatus Methanophagaceae archaeon. GTDB lineage: Archaea > Halobacteriota > Syntropharchaeia > Alkanophagales > Methanospirareceae > G60ANME1. The sequence goes on from PQXC01000018.1 coordinate 2,247, forward strand.
TTTCTCACCTCCTTTGTTTAAACTATCCCAATTTCACAAACTTATGGCAGGTTCCCACCATTCATTCCCAATACCCAATTTTTACCTACGAAGTGCCAATATATATAGTTAAAGGATGGAAATATTGTTTAAATCATGCAATAAATATATCACTTATTAATGTAAGTTCTATAAGAACTACAAAGATAAAAAGATAAAAAGATAAAAAAGATGAACGTTTGTTATTCGCTAAAGAAGCTACCGCTCACATGTTAATTAAGATTAAGAATAACTTTTTACCTTCTCACCGTATTTTACAACATAGTCTAATATATCATTAACGCTTGCAGATAATAGAATCATATATTTATCTCCTGCACCAGCATATATAACCAGCCTATCCCTGACTATAAAAGCACCCGTAGGGAAAACCACGTATGGAACATCAACAGGATATTTTTCACTGCCCCTATACTCCCATGGCTTACCGGGTATGTATACAGGATATTTCGTTCTATACAGGACTTTTTGGGGATCGTTTATATCTAAAACAGCAACTGATATGCTATAACCCCTCGATATAGGCTCAGATAAACCATATTGACCTGTAATCCACCTGTCTATATATCCAACAGCATGATAAATCATAAGCCATCCTTCAGCAGTCTTAATTGGAGGCGGCCCTCCACCGATCTTCTCCCTTTCATGCGGATATTTTCCAGCTTCTAACAGTAAGCTTCTTTCTTTATTATGATAAATCTCTTTCCATAACTCTCTATATTCCCTTTCCCCAGGATTATATAACTGGTCAAGACCCCCCTTCAACTCATTAATGTGTATGTTAGGATGAAAACGAAATATCGCATACAACTTACCATCTATTAACTCAGGGAAAATTATAGCATTGCGAGAATCAAAGACGTCTATAATACCTCGATAGATAATATTCTGAAAATCCATGGTTGAATAGATAGCGATCCGATCTCCTCCAGAGCCTTTGAAAGGAGGAATCTTTTTACCGCATCCTATTAAAATATACTCACCATTCATGAATCTTATTATGCGAATATCTTCAATGCCATGTTTAAATTCCTTCTCTTCTCCCTTTAGAACTATATTGTCCCTCGACTTGAACTTTATACCATCACTACTCTCTAATATACAGACTCTTGACCTGTAATTCTCCATATAAAATCGTTCTATGCCTTTTTCCCTATCAAAATAACTTTTTCTAATATAATTTGTATGACATCTGGGAGTCATTATAATTTTATCTCCATATATTTCTGCCCCGCCATTAAAAACTGCTCCCTGCATCATCCTGTTATTTTCCCACCAGGTTAAGCCAACATCATCAGGTTTGAGAATGGGATTGCCATTATAGCTTGATAATTTGAATAAATAACTCTCACCAGCTTTAATTATCTCTCCTTTTTCTAACTTTCCGAGAACGTTAATATAGTAGCTAATGTCTAATCACCCCCTCCCCTTCCATAAATTTCATTAAATAAGTCAGCAAACTTCTTTGCAACTGCTCTTGAATCTCTCCTACGTAGATATTCTGCTACTAAAGACTGATGCTTATTATTAAACTTACCTTCAAAGACGTCTATTAGCTTCTGCTTCATATCATCCTTATCTTTATATTTAATGATCTCATTACCATGCATCTTAACATAATTACTTTCATTAAAAAGTATAGGACAGCCGGAGCCCAAAGTTAAACATACCGAACTTGATAAGACCGCGTTATAAGGACTTGATTCCCGATAGAAGAGTAAAGCGTCAGAAGCATATAGATATTTATAGAGAAGATCAAATGGTAAAGCAGATATCTTAATGTCGAGAAACTCGTATTCATGTTCATCTTTAGCTCTTATTAGTTCATTATATTCAGACTCAGGATTTACAAATATGATATATCTTAAAGGATAAATCTTAGAGAGCTTTACTATGGGTGGTAAAATCTTTGTTATATCACCGGGTCTAAAACCATAAGAAAATATTATTTTTTCATTTAAGGGAAGTCCTAATTCCTCTCTGGCTTTCTTCTTATCTCCCGGGGTATAGGGATAGCAGGGATAAGGAATTATATGTATCTTATCACCCGGGAAATATTCCCTGATGAAACTCAGATATCGCTTATCAAAGCACACAATAGCATCCCAGTCAAACCTGTAATAATTAGGATCTTTTGAAGGACCACCTTCATGTACTACCATAATTGTTTTCGCCTTTCTCTTAATAAGGGGGAATAACTGATAAAGTTCCATAGTAGGCAGTCTCTCTACGTTCTCCGCTATAAAAATATCATATTCCCTCTCTATTAAGGGGGTAGGGTCAAAGTAATATGCTTTTGTAATAGGATTCACCGTATCAACTGCAAAGTGTCTTATGACGTATTCCTCATCTATTTGATTTGTGGGTCTAGCATCTGGATGTTCTATGGATGAAAAAACCATTAATTCATAACCCATTTTTATGAGTTCCCTACCTACTAATTCAGCGTGGACAGAAGGACCATTTGCTGCATTCCACAGGCTCATTAAAGCAATTCTCATTCAAGTCATCACCTTAAAAATATTATTTAAATTTAAAGCCAGAAATAAAATAAAAAGAGAAAGGAGAGCGGACTTTCCCCTCATCCTATCTCATCCTATATTCTATTTTTACATCCAAAAATTCTTCAATCTACCGCTCAAAGGCAACCCAAGTTTCCGTTGTTGAGACATCTCTACTCTGGTGGAGGAAATCTATTATTAACTTTGGGTCTTCCGCCTCATAAATCCATATCGCGTCATACCTGCCCAGCGTATGATACACTTGCAGGAACTTGACACCTTTGGGCGGGTTTTTAAGTATCTCGTCGCCAAATTTCCTCGCATCTTCCACCATGCCTGGATTGACTTTCACGCATGTTATGAACAGCATCTTTTCTTTTCACACCTCCTCAATATTCTAACGATCTCAAGTATATAAATAAAGCTATGCTCATGCTCATGTTCATTTTCGCGCTCCTTTACGATACGACCTAACTTGTTCGAGAACCACTGGATAGTCGGCAAATAAGGCTCCCAAATCTACTGTTCCAACCAGGTCAAAAATGCCCAGAGCTGCTACCGCATCTCCTCTCCTATTCCGAATCGGCGCAACAACTACCGGCACACCTGCATATTTACCCTTAAGGAGATTTGTGTGTATCACCCGATTCTCCCTCAGTACCTGCTCTAATACCGGACCGGTGTATTCAGAATCTATAATTTCTCCTTTTTCCACTCTAACGCCCTTTTTATTCCTGCTTCGCATTGCAACCGGCATTACAAACAAGTCGTTTACCGCTTTCGCTATCGGTGCGATTTCTTCCGCAGTTGCGTCCTCATTTACTACTATACCCAATTCTTCTTCTCCCATTTTTACACCTGCTCTTTTCCCCTTTCAGGTCATATGACCTCCTCTACATAGCACATATAGGAATACGATATAAAGAGGCATTTCGAATTGATAGGAGGCAAAATGAATGAAAGGGGATAGGAATAGAAGTGTATCTGAGAGGTTAAATGCAAAAACGCTCGACAGGGAAGCCTTTAGCCATGTGTGAGATGAAAACGGCGGTGGTAACGCTTGATGCAGGGAAAGAAGATGAAGAAATCAGGAGTATGTATGGGCTTGAATTGCGGTGTCAGAACGGTAAGGCGAGACATTAAGGCACTTGCAAAGCGCGGCGTGATTGTTCCAACACGAGGGCACAAACTCATTGTACAATATCCTGTACAAATTATTTATCAGGACCCCGTCGGATATCTCAACAACGTGTGCCATATTTACTGGAATACTCCCTAAAAGCCTTATTTACAGCTTCATCCACATACACCTTACCATCTATCTCGCGATTATAGAGGAACTCGAATATCTCCGTTATCTTGAGTATAGAATACAACTTCAAGTGATGCTCTTCAAGCATCTTCTTATCGGCATCGCTCGTCTCTTCACGGTCAACCGCCACCAGAATACCCGCGGGCTTCACCTTCCTGCGCATACTCGCCAGTTTCAGCCACGACTCCACTTTCGTTGCCCCTGTGGTGATGACATCATCTACAATCAATACATTATCGCCATCCCGGAGCTCACCGACAATTGCTCCTTCCTCACCATGCCGCTTCTCCTCCTTGCGGTCATACCCCCATCGCTTATTTATTCCCCATTCCGAAAGTCTCATAGCTACAAGAGCTGCAAGTGGAATGCCCTTATACGCAGCACCATGGATATAATCAAACTCTATATCAAGTTCCTTTATGCGCGCGGCGTAAGCATTCGCGACCTTCACCGCGTCACTACCCGTTCGCATCGCATCTGCAATATTGATGAAATAAGGCGACAGGCGTCCACTCTTCAGTCTGAACGACCCGAACCTTATCGCGCCCGTCCTCACCAAATGCAACAGGAATTCGCGTTTGTAGTCATTCAACGTCATCCAGCCTATCCATCACCTCGCTATAAATCGTCTCTGCGGCGAGTTTCGGCTCCTCTGCATTGTAAATCGCCCTGCCCACAACCTCATAATCCGCGCCATTAACGATCGCATCGCCCGGACTCGCACCCTGCGTTTTTATACCCGGTGCGATGATATAGATATATGCATTCTCGCGCTGCACAATTCTTGCAAGATTCTTCACCCTTTCCGGCTTGGTCGCCGGCAGAACCACCCCTTCCAGACCCGTTCGCGCCAGCATCATCGCTATTCGTTCAGCTGCGGGCTGTATGAACTCGTCACTGCCCGGATGTGTCATCTCAACCACCGCTATCACGTCGCCCTTGCCCAGAGCCTTCACCGCCTTTATCACGTCAGAACCCACAAAGCCATGTAATATCACGGCATCCGCACCCGCATCATACGCGCTTGATGCGATTCTCTGGCTTATGTATGGTATATCCGCGATTTTACCATCATATATTATTGGTAGCCCACTTGCATCTTTTATCTGTGCTAAAATCCCTATTCCAGCCTGCATCTCCAGTGGTCTCCCCACTTTAATCACGAAATTACCTCTCGCACCCCTTAAATCCCGTGCTAACTCCAGTGCAAATTCCGTATCCTCCATGTCAAATGCTACTATTATCCCCTTCTCCTTCTTCAATCGCATACTAACCAAAACTAAGAACTAAGTGTGTTTAAAAGACAACCCCACCGGAAATATAGAGGTGTGCGCGATAGCGTACTGAAACAGCCGAACTTCGCATCCCTCGGTGCATATCAAGTTTCAGCCCCATGCATTCGAGCACCTCGATTAACAATTCCAACCGAAGTATTTTAGCCTCTGCCGCCCTTTCCGCCATATCCTGACGGATTTAGGGCTATTAGCAATCGCACTTCTCCCGGTTCGAAACAATATCCATCATATTAAACACCCCTGTAATATTCCCTGTTTGGAGAATGCGTAAACTCAATCGTTGTGCTGCTCTTCAAAAACAGCGCTTTTGCCTCTACCGTGGCAGTTCCCTGGGCTTTCGAGGATATTAAAGTCGTAGTAACGGAAGCTCTACCAGCAGGTATTTTTACCGGGCTCTCTACCGTTCCTTTATCCGTTTTCAATTCTACTGTTACATCCTCTGGAACAGGAATCGGTATTTCATCCTTGTCTTCTATCCTTATTGTTATTGTTGATCTCGATTTCCCATCGGCAGGGATTTCGATAGGTTCTGCCGATAGTTTCATTTTCACTCCCGGTATCTCCGTTAAATCGCAGTGAACATGCGTTGTTTGATTTGCTTTAACTATTACTTCGCGTTTGCACTCAAAGTAGCCGAATTTTACAAATACAACAATGTACGAGCCTATTGGGATGTTACTCATTGTTATTGGTGATCTACCCTGATACACCCCATCTAAGGAAACAACAGCACCTTCGGGATTGGAACTTGCGGATATCGAACCGTATTGTTGTTTTTCTTCTTCATCTGGCTCAGACTTCACTTTGTACATATAGATTAAAACAGTGACTGTTGCTATCGCTGCTATTGCTATCAGAACGATTGGCAGTGAAGGGAGTGAAGGTGGTGCAGGAGTGGGAGTTTCTTCAGGCATTGGAGTTGGTGTAACTACGGGTGCTGGCGTAGTGGTCGGCGGTTGCTCCACAAAAATCGAGTTTGAAACCGAAACCATCCCTTTCTTGTATCCTTCTTTTTCCGCAGCGGCAGAAACAGTATATCTTTGAGCGGTAGACACGAGTGGAGCGGTATAAGTCGAAACAAATACACCATCTTCATCAGTCTCTCCTTCTGTTGGATGGAGACTGCCGATTGTGGACGTGAGATGCACATTAGCACCAGCTACTGGGGTGCCATCAGAGAAGACCCGAATTTTTATCTCATCTGGTTCACCAGAAGGCACAGGATTTGTAGAGATTGAAACAGTAAGAGTAAGAGTTGGTATTGCATTAACAGTTATATCCTCTGTGTCGGTGTCAGATAATCCATCATTGTCCGTTACCATGAGTGTGATGGTATAATGTCCGCTAAGAGAATACGTGTGTTCTACGTTTATCCCTGTGTCAGTATCTCCATCACCAAAGTCCCAATGGTAAGAAACAATGTAACCATCTTGGTCGCCAGATGCTTCCGCACTGAACAACACACTTTCGCCTTCGTTTATTTCCCCGGAGGTTGCCGATATTATAGCGGTTGGTGGTACGAGTTCTGGAGAGATGGTTTTAAAGTCCCATTCGTATGATTCCACCATGATGTTGCCTGCTAAATCCATCGCTCCCCTGTCTCCTCCTTCGATACCTGCAACGTATCTTGTGTCATAGTCGAGATTGGAGCCTGGCGTGAATATCAGCGTGTTATCTTCCCAATAAAGTTCGCCGGGCACTTCTGGATAAATCGAGAATGCAGATTCTACCGATTTCTTGTTCATTGGTTCACTGAATGTTACGGTTATTTCTGTTGTAACTGGGACATTTTCACCTGCTGGTGCGCTTTCTATTACAGTAGGTGGAGTTATATCCATTGCCTCTGATATGTGCACACTCTTGTAACCAGTCCATGCTCTGTTGCCTGCCTTATCATAGGCAATAGCACCATAACTCACTGATGTTCCTGCATAGTCCGGATAAGGTCCACCAACGTAGGTACATGAATAGGAGTCAAAGCACTCTTCTACCTTCCTGGCATTCACTAATATCTCGATCCTATCTATTCCACTTCTATCCGACGACGCTGTTGCAATAAAAGTAATCTGCTGTTCAGCAGTGGGATTCTCAGGAGAACAGGTTATTTCGATGGTTGGTAGAGTCGTGTCACCGGGATATGTTATTTTTAGAGTGCCATCCGCCCTTTCAGAAAGATTGCTTCTGACTGATATTTTCCATTCTGTGCCTTCTGCGATGTCATCTTTGGAAACTTCATATTTCAGAGAGAGTGGCATTTCACCCCCTTCCCTTTTTACCTCTCCAGCGTGAGATTCCAGGATGAGTTCAATCTCCTCGATAGCTCCTTTCAATTCAACTTCAGCGTATATCACACCCGTCTCTTCAACAGTGAACACGATGTTAAAGGGATTCTTTTCGCTTACTATAATTTCCTTTTCTATTGTTGCCGCGCTTACACTGCTCGTGAGGAATCCCATTATCAGCACCACGAACAATGTTATTCCTCTATCATGTTTCTTCGTTAAATTTCGCGTTAAATAAATTTTCAATCCATTGCTTTCTAACATTACAAGACTCCGTACTCCAAATAGATCCATTAGCTTCAAAAGCATTTCCCATACACCCGGCACCGCAGAAATTTCGCCACCGGCATCCACTGCACTCATCTATCTTTGAAGGTCTTGCGAAACAAGTTTTTATTATCTCTTTGAGCTTTTGACCATTCACAATCTCTTCCAAACTTTGGTTTTTTACGTTTCCAATACAATATTCAGAACCAAAATGAAAACACTGGCAGGGATAGACATCACCAGTTGGGGCAATCCGCAACTGGCTACCTATTGAACATCGGTAAGGATTTCCGGGGTTGTTTATATTCATAGAGAAACATTCTCCAAGTAGGTCTAATTTCCCTTTCAGTTCCTTAGATTTCCTCGAAATGAAACCCCAGAACCATAATTTTTTATCATCAGAAAGTCTCAATTCATCCCATCTCTCTTTTGCTCGCCCTGACGACGAAAGAGGAGGAAACTGAATCACCTGTATCCCCTTTTCAAGTGCGAAATCAATTAGTTCCGGAACCTCCTCTACGTTTAAACTCATTGGCGTAAATGCAATAACAATGTCTTTTTCCATGCCTCTCTCGATTAGCTTATCCAGCCCTCTAACTGCCGAGTCGAAACTACCGTTTCCTCGAATTCGGTCATGTGTCTCTTTTTTAGCACCATCAAGACTTATTTGAATCTTAATTGGCAATTTTGATAATGTTTTCGCGATTTCTTCATCTATTAGCGTCCCATTGGTGCCTAATGCAACTAATAACCCTATAGAAAGTGCATAATTTATTATTTCCAGATAGTCGTATCGCATCAGCGGCTCGCCTCCTCCTATGCTTACTGACCTAGCACCGAGTTCTTTAGCGGATTTTATCAGTTCTTTTATTTCCTCAGTAGTCAGTTCTTCCTCGGCTGCCTCTCCCGCTGGCAAATAGCAATGCATGCATCTCAAATTGCATCTATTGGTTATTTCTATCGCCAGGCTCCGGAACGAGTTAGCAGAAGCTGCTGTCGCGTGTGCTCCCGCTTCTTCCGTATCGCTGTAGTGTATAACTTGAATGTCCGCCATGCGCTTTAAAAACGATTCGACGCTGTCTATCACTTCTTTCGGGTCTATTGCGTATTTATCTGCAATTATTCTCGCAATATCCTGATTTGTGTTTTTACCGTTGCACAGCTTCAATATTTCCAGACTGTCTTTATTAATAAACGCCCACGAAGGTTTATCCGGATCGAGAATGAAATATACCTTCCCAGCCTTTAAATCACGTGCTTCAACAAGTAGCTGTTCCGATACCTTCGGCTTTCTCGAACTCATTTTCTCGTACAAATGCAAAGATAGAAAAATAAAAATAAGAAATGGAGAGATCGTTATTTTTTTATTCTGTATCTCTCTAACACGTTCAATAGCCATGGATCCAGAGGACCTGGCAACGGTCGCGGGAATATTCCATACCCATACTCTTCAATCAGTGCAAGCGTCGAAACCCGATACAAAAATGATGCATCTGCGAATGCATGGATTTCTGAGAGTCTCCATGGATCGGGGTGTGGATCAAATACCCGCACCCGCGATGAGGTAAATAACTCATGATCGAAGACTGGCTTTTTGAATACGACCGGCATGAATGCGTATGTTTCATCGGTTTCAAATGCTACTCCATGTTCGGTGAGAACTCTGAATATACCCTCACTGAGCTCTTTTAGCAGTGCCCTGTTACCGAGTATCTGTTTCCTGAGTGACCTTATAGGTACCGGATCATCATTCCTCAGTCTGAATTTTTCCAGCACGACTAAAATATCAGGATCCAATGGTCCTGCTCCTCCAAAAGGTATCTTCTCTATTGGAACCGCACTTGTAAATATCTCTGGCGAAAATGTTGGTTTTTTGTAGACGAGCGGGACAAATGCATATGTCTCATCCTCTTCGAGTTTTACCTTCCCTTTCAGTATCCCTGAAATCGTTTCACTGAGGTCTCTCAACAGCTTTTCGTCTTTGATGATTCTATCCCGGAGTTCTTCACTTCTTTTACTCTTTTCTTGCATATTGTTTACTCCTGTTTGCCCCTTCACTAAAATCGGAACTTTTCCAATGCATACAGCAGTTCGGGTGCTGGTATCCCATCGATGGGCATAGGAGGAGGTAGGGGTATTACAGGCGAATAGACAGCAGAAGCCCAAAGGAGTCTTCTCGCTGGTTCAGGGGTTGGGTCTGCGAACACCATTGCCTCAAACTTTGATTGGTTCACTCTCATGAACATTTCGTGCACAAAGGTTGGCTTTTTGTACACTACCGGCGAAAATATGTATGTAACATCCTCGCTAATAACAACGCCATGCTCCTTCAGAACTGTTGATACCGCTTCACTGAGCTCACCGAGAAGCTCTTTATTTCTGATTATCTGCTCTCCAAGTGGCATATCAGGCTCAGGAGTTAGCTCGGTGACTCTGTATTTTTCAAGGTGCCGCAGAATTTCGGGTGCTGGTAGTCCTATCCACCACCACGGCCACCAGCACTGCCACTGCGGTGAGAACTCCGTTTCTCCCACTCGCTGGGGTGGTCCTGCGAATATCTCGGGCGCAAATATGGGTTTTTCATAGACGAATGGCACAAAGGTGTATGCTTCATCTTCTCCAATCTCCACCTTCCCTTTGAGTATCTCTGCAATCTTCTCGCTAAGGTCTCTTAGCAGCTCCTTGTCCCTTATGATTCTGTCTCTAAGTTCACTACTATTTCTTAAATTTTCTTTCATATGTTATCATAATTTCATATTTTAATATCATTTTCGATTTCTTTAAAATGGCACTCTATACATTGATTTGTGTACCGCGCAGTTATATGTACAAGTCTTGAGATAGCATTGCGGCTTATCCCTGTGAGTCTGTGGATCTTCCTTATACTATATCCTCTACCAAGGAGATTGATGATTTCCGTGATTTGTCCCTCAGGCAGCCTGCAGTTATAAAATAGCGTATTCTTCCGTTCCGAGAAGAAGGAGCCGCAGGTCTTGCATTTTAACATTCTTATCCTGGCGTGTTTACCATAGGTACTATGAATCTTTATGTTAGCAGCACCTTTCTTGTTATAATCAGGACATTTCTCATTTAAGCAGCAGAAATCTTCCTCCTCTATTATCATTCTATCAGGTTTGATCAGTAAGAGGAGAAATTCATTTATATAATTAATCCTGAGCAATATTGCTAAGAGATAAAAAACTCATCACTGTTTCTCGAGAGTTGTTCTCGCCTCCACCCATGTCTAAAGCTTTGTTAATGATTGTGCCAGGACGGAAGCGGAAGCTAAAGTCCTATTAATACCGTGGCTTATCCAGGCACCAAAGATGTTTTCTGATTCCATGTCAGGAATGGGGGCAAGAAGATGGTTCCTTTAATGGAAAAATTATTGCATTGGTGATTGATGTAATTATTAGAATACCAAAACCAAGGAGAAGGCTTAATTTCAATCCGTTTGTGGTTATACCAAAGTCGCTTAATCTATACTTTCTCAATTTTATGACTCCAAGCCCCGGTAAGAGAAATAAAGTTGCTTTTGCTATAAAATAAAAATACCCCTGAAAAAAACCCGCTGGCAAATTACTCATCACCACGCCATAAAAAAGAACCCATGGCTACTCCAAGGACCACAGACCGGACCTGAAACATTTCGTTATTTCTCTGGTCATGTCTGACAACTTGCCGGTTTTTATACAGGCTTTGAGTGGCAATACCTCGGACAAGAACCATTTCAGAGAGATTGTGAAAGAGTATGGGCGGTCATTGCAGGAGAAGTGGGGCGAAGACAAGATATGGGTCTGGGACAGTGTGGGATATTCGGAAAAGAATCTGCGAGAAATTTCTGAGAGCTACAAGTGATAACGAGGGTTCTATAAACGTTATCCGAAGCGAAAGAAGTGCTGGAAAATGCGGACACGGAAAAGATGAAAAGCACTTCTCTCAATGGTTACCGCCTCTTCAGCATCGAGGTGGAATACGGCGGCGAAAACGCTGGAGAAGAAGATAAAGAAGGAGAAAGAACAGGTGGGGAAAGAGGTATGGCATCTCTCCAATCAGGAGTTTTACAGCGAGGAAGACGTACTGAAGGCTGCCCGGGAGAAAGAAAACGGGGGACGGGAGAGACCAAGAAAAGACGAGCCTACACAGACGGTCTACTGCGTAAAAGCGGAGTTTGCGGAGGATAAATCCGTAATAGAGAAGGAAATGCTGAAAAAGGGGAAGTTCATCGTCGCAAGCCCTGTAAGGGCTTAAGCAGCAGCATGCGGAGAGAGGTTTTCGCTTCCTAAAAGACCCTATGTTCTTTGCCCCTACTATGGGCTGAAGAACGAAGGCAGGATAGTTGCGATGGTGATGATAATGGGGCTCGCACTCATGGTTTACAGTATTGCAGAGCGCAAGTTGCGTGAGGCACTGGAGAAGGCAGGTGAGACATTACCGGATCAGAGGGGCAAGCCAACACAGAAATAGCAAAGCATTTTGATCAAACTTTCTTAAAGTTTGACGATACGGCGTGTCTTCCAGGTGTTTGAGGGTATTACAGTCCTTTACAGAGGATCAAAGATGGTGGCGGTCTTGAATATGAAGCCGATACACTATAAAGTCCTTTCTTTGCTCGGTCATGAGTATGAGCGGATGTATTGCGCCGGTTACGGTTAGATACGCCTTTGCCCAGTTCAAGGAAGAGAGCAATGCAAAGCGAAGCGGAAGACGCCGGTTAATCCATTCCTTCTCTTCTCCCTTGCAAAATTGTGTTGAAATAGGGGGTGAAAAGAATAAAATCGCGATGACGTGCAGATATGAACATACCCACGTATAAAGAACTTCTTTCATCGGGTTCTTATCTGTATGCAATTCTTAAAATATTATCCTTAAAGCTTTAAAAGTGCGGAATGTGAGATCAATCAAATCAAGTGTAGTTTCTTTTTTATCTCCTGCATCTCCTCTTCTCCCAGGTGTAGCATATCTCTTATCTGTGACTCTGGATAATCCTCTATGAATAGCCATACGAACTCCTGCTCCAGATGTGATAGATTCTCTTCCTTTATAAGCTCACTGAGCTTATCCACCTTCCGCTTCAGTTCTTTTATAAAGACGCCGATACGCACCGGCTTCACCTCTTCCAGTTGCTTCCGCTTTGTGCCCGATTTCGGATACCCAAAGGTATTCAATGTCCGCCCAACGGAATTGAACTTCAGCAATGGCAACCCCTCTGCAGCCCGACGGGCGTTCTCTTCTTCGTATATCTCCTCCGCTGACATACCCTCTTCACTATCTAACCGCTCTACATAGCGATACATCCAGTGCTGCTCCCCTACACCCTTAATCTTCTTCATTGCCATCACTTAATAATATAGATACTTTTTTGTTATATAAAATAAAAGTATAAAAGTCAACATATCTTCTTCGCTGCCAGTTCAATAGCCAACATAATGCTCGTCCTCGGTCTTATCGTCGCAACAGGTATATTTACTATCCTCTCCACTGTTGGACTGACAATAGGAGCACAGACAAGAGCGGAAGCGCCTTCACGCTCCGCTTGAATCGCTGCTATTATTGCTTCTTCCATCGTCGTTACTGCGTACTCCCTGATATCAAAGCTCTCTTCTCCTATACTTATCTTCCTCCGGTCCAGCACGTCAAGACAGCCCCGGGAGCAAACAACAGCGATGAATCTCCTCTTTTCCGCACTTCCTATCTCTATCTCTCTTATTGTAGTTATTATCTTCCTGAAGGTGCGTAAATTCGGGTCCCTCTCACCAGCGAGGATCTTATAGAGTGTACTTACTGGTATACCCGATTTCTCACTGAATTCACCTATGCTAACGCCAAGCTCGTGCTTGATAGCCTCAGTGAGAACCTTTGGCAGGTCCTTACCACGCCCGAATATCTCGCTCACAACGGTATCTGCAATGCCCATAGCCTCTTTTTTATTAGCTCTTACAATTAAGTAAAATATACTAAAAATATACTAAATATACTATGGAACTTAAGATAAGTTTTTCACTGGTAGATGCAACAGTCAGCCCCCTGAAATGGGTATATCAGCTCGAGGATGTGGGTTTTCAGGGCTGGGAGATAGTGGGTGAGGGCTTGCAGCGTGTGGAGGGCGAATTCAAAGAGCGTGTGAAGGAGATATATCAGACGACCAATCTTATTATATCGCTTCATGCACCACTATCCGATATTAACATAGCGAGTGTGAATGAGCGGATATGGGAGGAGAGCATAAGACAGATAAAGGAGAGTATAAAGAACGCACATGAGTTCATAGAGGATATATGCGTGGTTCATCCGGGCGTTTTTTCACCTCTGTCAGTGCAGATGCCGGATAGAGCTTTTGAGAAGGCGATTACCGGGTTGCAAATACTCTGCGATTTCGCATCTGAGTACGGGCTCAGGATAGCTGTTGAGAACCTGACCTCGGCGAATATGCTAATGGGACGATATCCGGATGAGCTTGTGCGGATAGTAAAGGGTGTGAACAGAGACAATATCGGTATCTGCCTCGATGTTGCACATGCCAACACGACAAAGACACTGACAGAATTCCTGGAAATAACAAAGGATGGGGATGTGAAGATAATACACATGCATGCAAGCGACAACTTTGGAGCGGATGACCTGCATTTGGCTCTTGGCAGGGGTAATATTGACTGGCGGAAGGTCTTCAATGGCATTAAAGACAACGACTACAAGGGTCTATTTGTAACCGAGCTATATAGCCTGGATGCGGGAATAGAGAGTCTGGAATATATCCACAATTTGGGTATTGGCATGGGCGGTGCGGCGTCAACCCTAAAATAGGGAGAACACACCGATAGATATGAGAGTGAAGAGGGTGGTTCGAATAAGAGTGCCAAGCACGACACCAAGCCAGGTCATCAAGGGTGGCATGCCAATCAGTCTGCCTACTATTGAGCCCACGGCAGAGCCTGTCCACTGAAGTGGGAATATAACGAGCAGAACAAGTCCCACAAAACCGAATCGTTTCGCCCAGCGGTATCTCCTTAACGCCTTATTACCACTCTCCTCCGCCTTCTGCACTATCTTGCCTATCAGCGGTATCTTCTTCGCATGGTCAAAGTTCCATACCAGGAAGAGAGAGACTAAGGCATCGGAGAAGACGATGAATGCTATGAGACCTGCTGGATGTATCCCCAGCCCCAGACCCGCAGGTATAGCTGCTATTGCACCCCCAAGAGGCATGAACGAATAAATACTGAAGACTGTTGCATATCTCGTGTACACATCCTGACCTGCAAGGAAGAGTATCACCGCTGCGGCAATACCGAGACAGAAAGGGATGATGAGTTTTGCTATTGCCAATCGCTCCATCGCTCTTACTCGCTCCACTCGCTCTTTCACTTTCATTTCCATCATCTTTAATTTTTTAATTAATATTTCTGTTCTAATCATGATTATATGGTAGGCGAGATAGTACCCGCACACATATTCAGGGCGTATGACATAAGAGGCATTTACAATGTAGATTTATCGCCAGCGACTATGCAGAGGATAGGGTTTGCGCTGGGGGTGTATACGCGGGAGCGGAACGAGCGGAGTGTTGTGGTCGGTAATGATATCCGTGCTACCTCTATCATGTTCGCCAATGCACTCATTTCTGGACTGCTTTATGCCGGCGTGGACGTTACAGATGTAGGAACCACCTCATTTGGTGTATGCGCGTTCTCAGGCTGGCTATTGAAGAAGGATATAGTTGCATATGTGACCGCATCGCATCTGCCACCTGAGTGGAACGGCTTGAAACTGTACACGGGCGAGGGAGTAGGGTTCCAGGCGGAGGCGAATGAGAAGATACGAGCGATAGCAATGGCGACTTCAAAGGGCTACGATGGAGTACCATGGTCAGAAATCGGGCATTATCACAGACTGGATATGAGAGAGGAATATATAGAATATATAGCCAGGCGATTTAACCGCCCGGAGCTCTTTGAGGGCAGGAGGATTGCAGTGGATTGTGGTAACGGTAGCATGGGACTGGTAGCACCGGATGTGATGAGGCGTGTGCATCTCAGCGCTCATGTGCTGTTCCCTGAACCGGACCCTGCATTCCCTAATCGCCCGTCAGAACCCTCAGAGTCAACTCTGGGCGCATTGAAATCGGAAATAGAGAGAGCGGGCGTGGATTTTGGTGCCGCTTTCGATGGCGATGGAGACCGTGTGGTGATTGTGGATGACCACGGTAGAGTGCTGAGTGCAGATCAGTGTGGTGCAATACTGGGTAAGGCACTATTGAAGGAGCAAAAGAGACCGGTGTCGGTATTAGCAAATGTCGAGTGCTCTATGCTTATAGAACGAGAATTAGGGGACTTATGCAGCTCCATATACCGGGTTCCGGTAGGGCATACATTCCTGACCAGAGAGGCGAAACGAACGAATGCAGCTCTTGGTATAGAATCAAGTGGACATTACGTCATCCCTTCCTTCTTCCCGTTTGATGATGCGATGGTTGTACCTCTGATAATAGCGGAGATACTGACAGGAACAGGCAGAAGACTATCAGAGCTGGTGGATGAGTTGCCGAGCTTCCCTAAGGAGCGCAGGAATCTGGAATGCGCAGATAGTGTGAAGTTTAAGGTGATAGACTCACTCGCAGCCAGCCTGAGGGCTGAATACGGGGATAAAAATATAAATACGATGGACGGTATAAGAATAGATTTAGAAGACGGTTGGGTGCTTATAAGGGCTTCTAATACCTCTCCTATGATTCGTGTGACTGTGGAAGGTTCGACTGAGGCAGTGAAGCAGAAGTTGATGGATGAATTCGTCAGGCGTACAGGAGAAGCAATAAAGGAGCTGAGTTAGAGTTAATGTCAATACCGGCGAGGCATAGAGAAGGTGCAAGGCAATACTATAAATGCGCAATACTCACGATAAGCACCTCCAGGCATAAGAACAGGGCACAGAGGGACATTTCTGGCTCAGTTGCTCGCTCGCTGGTGACAGAAAGGGGGCATGAAGTGGTCTATTACGATGTGATACCAGATATAGAGGAGCGTATATATAAGGGGATAATGAATGCTCAGGACTCAGGTGCTGAGTTCATCGTCACCACCGGTGGTACGGGCTTAAGTAAGGATGATGTCACCATTGAGACGGTATCAAAGCTGATGGATAAGGAGTTGCCGGGGTTTGGTGAACTATTCAGGTTGAAGAGCTATGAGCAGATAGGCACTGCGGCGATATTGAGCCGTGCAATTGCGGGCGTGATAGGCAGTAATGCAGTATTCTGCCTGCCCGGCTCTCCTGACGCTGTTAGACTGGCGCTGGCTGAGATAATCTTGCCTGAGATACCACATATAATGAGGCATGTGCGACAAAACTTGAACTCAGATAGATAATAAAAGAGATACGAGCGGCTTAATTGCCATGATGCACACTATTAGAGGCACAAGAATCGCCAGTATTACAGCAATGATAGACCTGCCGGGCGATAGCTCGTGAAGCTCTATCAAACCGCCAATTACCAATAGAACTGACCATATCGGTGCTACCAGGACATTCACGGGCGCAAGCCAGCCCAGTATCAAACATGGGGTTGCACCATACAAAACTGCCTTCGTAGTCTGCCGCAAACCTTTCCGCCCACCGAGGATATACACCCAGATATGGAGCCAGACAGCGATGTAAAGGGCTGCTAAGATACCCAATATAATTATACCCACAAAAGTACCGACACCGAGCAGTGGTATAATCTTACCGAGCTCCGGCAGTCCGGGCATCAGTACAAAACCAGATAAGCCCAGCATGGACACTACCTCACTCACGGCAATCGCCACAACAATCGAGAGTATCGCACTGAGAATAGCAAGAAGCGGAATGTAATACTTGAATGCATCACTGAGTGAATCATCCTTCGCCGCTGCGAACTGCCGCGCGGGATTAAATGCGAAACCACGTATTCGACCTGTCATCGCACATCATTCAGTAGTATCATCGTCACCATATATAAAACTTTCTATTTTGTTTCGGAGTCCAAAACGATATATTTAGTTAATGCCTATCATTCTATACTGAATAGAAACAGAGAGTATAGATGGGTAAATAGGTAGATGGGTATAGGTGAAAGAAGAACATGAGTGAGATAAGACCAAGTATAAGAACTTTACGAGATGTGGGGTATCGAGTGATCTTGAAGAGGGATGATGGAAGCCCGAGGTTGGTATTGAGATGTTTTGTAAAGGAGGGTCAATATGGGAAGTTCATCTCCATCGAGCAACACTGGGTCCAGAGGATGGAGGGTAACAGGATAGTGGATAGCCAGTGGGCAAGGAAGCGCTATTCTTTCCCCTATGATCGAGAAAAAGCTCTTGGTACATGGAACTCCATAAGGGAGCTGTTAGAAGAGGCTTTGGGTGAAGCTAAAGCTACAACTACAACACCTGCGGGTGGAGAGCTGGAGAAAGAAGTGGAAGAGGAATTTGGTGATGAACTCGGGGGGCTGGAGGAAGAGCTTTAGACTCCTCTCTACCCCTCTCCTTCCTTTTCTCTCTCTTATTTCACAACCACTGTTCTATTTTCTGCTGTGATACTGACGTTTTTGCTTTTATTATGTCTTTTGAGCTCAGAATTCGTTCGAGTGCTTTATTCACTCGCTCTTCAGAGAAATCATGTAGCTCGCAGAGGAACTCCTTTACTTTCTCCTCATCTGGCTCACTCCATCTCAGTTCATATTCAGTATTGACCTCAGGATGGAGGAAGATATTACGAACGAGTTCATAGTTCGCTATGCCAGGTGCATTCTCTATCTCTATTACCGATTTTGCGAGCAATTCATCAATGCTATGATGCTCTTTGATGAGTTTCAGTGCTCTCTTAGCACCTATACCCTTTATCCCGGGGTTGAAGTCCGTACCCACGAGAATAGCGATCTCCACAAGTTCTTCATGTGTTATCCCCAATCTATGCTCGATATCATTCAAAACAGCCAGTTCGAGTTTTACCCTCCTTCTCGGTGCACTCAGGTTCCTCACCATCACAGGCGCACCGAAGAGTAGAGAATCAAAATCCTGAGAGGCTACAATGTCTGCATCTCCTTTCCGAACCATAAAAGCAGCCTGAGCTTCTCCTTCTGAGGGCGCCTGCACATGTGGTATGCCGAGATATTCCAGGAGCTTCTTCGCATCTTCCACGATTCCTGGCTCGATTCTCGTGGATGCCTTTGCGAATTTCAGTGCTTCTTCCGGTACTTTTGCTGCTGCCCATCTCTTCCTCGCCTCCGCACGCCGCACCGACCTGGCTCTTATAACCTCAGCTTTTAACTCCGAAGGCTTGCCATCGAATACGAATACCAGCTTTAGCCCCTTTGCCATTAAATTCGTTGTGCGATATATCAGACCCGAGAGATGTGAGGTTACCCTGCCCGCAGAATCCCTGAGTGGCGTCCCATCTGGCTGGCGAATGATACTGAGGAACTGATACAGCATATTATAAGCGTCAACCGCGATGACCTTACCGGCAAGTGCATCCAAACTGGTCTCTCTCAGCTCTAATATCTCGCCTATGCTGGTTCCCATCTCAATTAAAAATAATAACAGTAAATAAAATATGGATGATATGGATGCGTGGATACATGCATGCCGTCGTTGTCGGGCTCGCTGCTCGCTTTGTAATGCACTAAGTAGCTATTCCTCCTCTGTAATTCAACCCGCGATGTTTCAAAATTGATGTGTAACCTTTTAAACTTTACTTAACACAGCCGAAAAATTTAAAACAGAATTCGCCAAATTGGGAAGTTATATGCCATGAAAGAGAAAATAGGAGTGCAATCGGCAACAGCAACGAATACTTTGCTGGTTCTCTTTGCACTGCTTGCAGTATTGTTTGTACCTACATCAGCAAAGGAGCCATTACCCACATCCACGCCTACACCTGCGCCTACGCCCACACCCGTCCCCGAATTCACAATAATCGCACTACCGGTGGCACTGGTATTGACATTGGTGCTGTTATTTTTCCTCAAGATGCAGAGGCGCGTAGAAAAATGAACTTCCTTTTCCTTTCCTTCTTTTTTCCTTTTAGCGAATAGCTTCGGGCTCTCTTCCGGTCTTCTGGTCTGTCTTCTGTCTCTGTCTTATACTCTACAATCCTGTAATATCTCCTCTGCGTTATCCATCACGAAATTACCTACGGTCTCTAACTCCTCACAGGATTCAAATCTGTCCTCAGTCTTTTTTATTATCTCTTCTATGCTAAGCTCAGGTGCCATCTTTATGTAATCAAGAAGATAATGCAAATACCATGCCTTTACATATTCGCACCCTTTTTGGCGCACGAATACCACCTGAAGATACTTTGGTATCTTCATTATCGCGCTGAAATCGTGAACTCGGAGCAGCCGCATAATTATTTCTACACCTTCGCGCTCACAGAACTCCATGAACTCCTGCGTCTTCTCCGGGAAATCACTCAAAAAATTGACAGAACTCGAAATCTCTTCTGGTATCCCCAATCGCTGCGCCCATTTAATATGTATCGCCCATTCTGGCATCTTCTTAAATTATCAATGAGTACACATATAATAATTACCATGAAGATAATCACTCTGGGCTTCATACTGGTGCTCGCAGGGGTTCTGCTTCTCATTATAGGAATGCTCAGCATGGCTTACCATACTATCTGCAGGTCAGAAGCAGAAGAAGGGGAGACGACAGTGAGAGGCGGTGGCGTCATTATGATAGGTCCGATACCCATCATATTCGGTACCGATGTGGGAGCACTGAAAGTGGTAATGATTCTGGCGCTACTACTGATGATAGTTGCAGTCATTCTGCTCTTTGTTCTACCTCTGCGGGTGTGAAAGAAGTAAGGACTCAAAAGTCAGAGCCGCCTTCGCCCTATATCTATGTACTTAACCCCATCTTCATCTACGTATGCGAAAATCATCCGTTTCCTCACACCTTGTGCCAGCCTCACCGCCCTCGCGAGTTCATTCATCGCGAAGATATGCTCCGGGTGCACGACATGAACGAGATAGGAAGAATGCTTCTGCTGCAATGCCGTATAGACCCTGAAATGTGAGCCGAACTTGAATCCGGTCTTTAATACCAGCCCTTTGGCTCTTAAATCAGTATAAACAACGAGCTTATCCTTAAAATCGCGCTCCTTATCCGTTGCATAATCAAGAAACTGCTCATAATTCATATCTCCGGTGGGTGTGTGTACGACCATGCGATTATTCTCACGCATCAGATACGCCGTCTCTATCAGTGAGAGTATCAACTGCTTATTGCCTTCACCTATTAATTTACCATAGAAATCTCTGTGCAGTCTCTCTGCAGAAGCTTCGTCATGAATAAGTACCCTGTCGTCAGCCAGACTCACTGTACATGTTAGTGCCGCTTCTTCTTTGCCTTCTTCTCCCTCTTTCTCCTCTTTTAGCGTACCCTCCAATTTCGCTGCTCTTATCTCGTAGTATGTGACGTCACTCTCTTCATCCACTATTGCGAGAATCAGCTCCTTCCTCATGTTACGAGCAGAGCTGAGCAGTCTGTCCAGGTCTGCAATGGAGATCAAATCCTTCTCTCTTAGTATACGCACAATATACCGTGCAGGCTTCTCTCCCTGTCTGGCTCCGCGTGGGTAAAGCCAGAAACCCGCTCTTCCCGCTCTCACCGCATAACCACGCTCTTTCAAATCCCTGTAAACTATGTAACGCACAATGAATGCTGGATGTGTAGAGATAGCCCTTGAGAAGAAATCACCTATGCTCAGCCCTTTTATCTTTAGCTTGCCCTTCTCAAGCAAGAAAGCTGCTTCTTCCAGCGATAGCTTCTCGTCCCTACCCTCTATTTCTATTATAACTATCCCACCCGAGAGTTGAACCGCAGCCATAATCAATCAATTATCGTGAACATCCGTTCTATTGCCCTTCGTGCTTTATCTTTTATCTCGTCAGGCACAGTCACTTCCGGCTCTTCTCTATCCAACGCTGAGGCTATCTTCTCCAGGGTATGCATCTTCATCTGCGGGCATACTGCAGTAGTGGAGATGGGATAGAACTTTTTATCGGGCGCTTCCTTCTTCAATCTGTGCAGCAGTCCAATCTCGGTACCGACCAGGAATTCATCACCTGATGCGTGCGTTTTGCAAATCTTCACCATACCGCTCGTTGATGCTATGTAATCCGCGATGTCCTGAACTTCAGGTATGCACTCAGGATGAACAATGACCTTTGCATCGGGATGCGCATTCTTCGCTTCTATCACATCGCTCATTACTATCTGATGATGAGAGGGGCAGAGTCCGTGTTGAGGTATGGGGATGACCTTCTTTGAAGTTGCTTTCCCTGCATAGTATGCCAGATTGCGATCGGGACCGAAGAGCACAGTTTCGGATTTCATGGCATTGACTATCTCACGGGCATTCGCAGAAGTGCAGATACAGTCAGCGAGTGCCTTGCTCTCTGCAAGTGTATTCACATACAGAACGACATCTGCGTCTGGATACCGGCGTTTCATCGCCTTCAGCTCCTCCACCTGCAACTGCTGCGCCATCGGGCATATCGCACCCTTATCGGGGATAACGACCTTCTTATCCGGATTCAGTATCGCTGCAGTCTCTGCCATGAAATCAACGCCACAGAAGATTATGAGCTCAGAAGTAGTTCCCATCGCCTTTCTTGCCAGTTCTAAAGAATCACCCACAAAATCCGCTATATCCTGCACCTCCGCTCTCTGATAGTTATGAGCTAAGATAATTGCATTCTTCTCGCGCTTTAGCCGCTCTATCTGTTCTATCTGTTTCATCATCTCTTATTTATAAACTCGCAATAGTTTTATTAATATAGCAAGTGCATAAGTTGAGCACTAAGTAAGGGAAATGGGTAGAGTTTTTCGAGAAGTGAAGATCAGAAGCAATATAGGTGAAGATGAGGTAAGGGCGTTATTTGATACCGGGGCAAGCAGGACATTCATAAGAAATGACATTGCGAAAAAGATTGGCAGTTTAGTTGAGCTGAGAAGACCAAGAATCGCTACCTTGGGAGACGGAGAAAACAAGATAAAAATCAAAGAAGGCATCTTTTTAGAAATATCTCTCGATGACTACGTTATCTCCACGGATGCCGACGTCTCAGATAAACTCGCACATGAACTTATCATCGGTGCATCAACGATGCAAGAATGGGGGATAGTAGTGGACGCGGAAAGTGAAAAAGTCGTAATTAAAGAACGTAAAACCTCTTTCGAGTTGGTGTAAGAAAATAAAGACATCGAGTTCACGACAATTTAGGGGATGAGTAAAGCACCCATTCTATATGTTATGGACTATCAGGAGTAGTCCGATAAGAAATCCGGTTATTGAACCGGTATTGAGAAATGGCAGACCTGCATGGGGTTTACCCTTACCTGAGAACCTTGTAAGTACTGAATATCCCACTAAGGTGCCTGCCAGAGCACCCAGAGCTGGTACAACACTCGGATAGCTCACATATGCCGATACCACCAGTATAGCAGGTATAACCGCGTCCCCGAGCCCCATGATGAACGCGTCACCCATCTCGATCCCCTTCAGTGTGGAGAAATCTCGATTCCGCTTCCGTGGCAGGACGAAGAGTATCGGAACACGTAAATCAATCACCGATTCCGCCAGTGAGACCATATGTTTCGTTTTATAGACAGATATCGCATCGTAGGCTGCGAGTATTATCATGAGCAGAACTACCAGTTCTGGTATCAGCGAGATTCCGAATATCGCTGCTGCACCTCCGGCTATTATCAAACCCGTTGTATTGATGACATACCACTCAGGATATTTATATAGTAGAAGTGTGAGGATGAGGGTGATAGCCAGAGCCCCCACATTCAATCCAGAACCAAAGCCGTGTAAGGGAACAGCTGCTACATGATAATATAAGAGTAGACCATCCACTACATAATATATCGTCACTGCCACCGCAGCAAGCATGATGAGATAAATAAGCTTCTCCCCGCCAAATTTGAGCACGATGAGTATGAGAGCAGTGAAGCCAATGATGAGGATGAAGAAGTATATGGGATTCCATAAGGACTCAGGATTCTGGAACGCCTTTATGTCGGAAGCTTCAAAAGGCGCTGCCAGCATTAATGCTATCACTGCTGTAAGCGTGATAAAAAGTCCCATTCCTAAATATTGCATAATACCTGCCTTTCGCTCTTCTTTTTCGTTCATACCATAATAAAGAGTTTTATCACATAATAAAGACTTCCATGGCTTTCTCAGATGGATTTTGCTAACCGATTTTTGAAAATGTCAAAGGTTATTGAGTCGTGAAGGCAGAAAATAACCCTCTTCAAGCCCGTATCTCCTTTGAGATAAGAAATTGTAGCTGATAGCATAATATCCGCGCATCTGTCTTTTGGGAATCCGAAGATACCGGTGGATATTGCCGGGAATGCCAGACTACTTATCCTGTATTGCTCTGCAAGCTTCAAACTGTTTATGGTCGCATTTTTCAGCTTCTTATCTTCTTCTCCTTCTCCATATACGGGACCAACAGCATGAATCACATATTTCGCTTTCAGGTCTCCGCCACTCGTTATCCTCGCTTCACCCACAGGGCAGTATCCTATTCTATCGCACTCATTCTGAATTATTTTGCCGCCTTTCTTCCTTATCGCTCCCGCCACACCACCTCCTAACTTCAGGCTCGAATTCGCTGCGTTCACTATCGCATCCACTTCCAAATCCGTAATATCTCCAACTGCTAATTCTAAATAGCTCTTGTTTATTCTTATTCTTACTTCCATTCCATTCCGTCATTCCGATTCCGTATATCTTTTATATCTTTCCTATAATCTGTGATCTTCCTTATAAGACTCATAACTTGTCCATGCGCTTCACTATCTCTGTCCCAAGCTCCGTCAGGTGATAGATCAGGAAGTTCCCCTCCTTCGTGTAATCTATCAATCCTGCCTTTTTCAGCAGCTTCAAATGGTACGAGAGCTTCGAGTATCTACAGTCTGTAAGTTCAACCAGTACACAGACACAGAGGTCAGATATACGCAATGCCTTCAGTATTCGCAATCTTATCCGGTCTGAAAGGGCTTTAAAAAGCGCAACCATATCGCTGACATCCTCATTCATGACCGCCTTTACTTTTTCTAACGTATCTTCTGAGATTGTGTAAGAAGGGGGTATGTTATGGCGTAGGCTGCACGATACCGATACTGATACCGAACGGCGACGGCTATTATTTACTTTTGCTTCATGCCTAAATGCTTGCACTTGTTCACCTCCTATGGATTTAGATTTAGATTTGGATTATTTGGCTTATTTCTTAAATGCATTATCATTTCCCTCCCCACGCCTTCAATAAGATTTGATAGAAAGTGACAGCTATCGCTACAGCAAGCGTGCTGACGATTACGTTGCATCTCTTCGCTCACCATCTTCTCGGTTCTTCCGCCAACGTATTTTCATTCCTTTGACACCAGTACCTCAGTCGCTTTTATCACTGCTTCTACTTTGTCACCTTCTTTCAAATCGAGTTCTTCCGCCGCTTCTTTCGTTATCATCGCCGTTATAACAGTGGGTACAGCAACTTCTATTCGCACGGTGGATGCGATTTCGCCTTTCTCTACCCTTTTTACCACTCCTTTAATCCGATTCCTCGCACTTATCTTCGTAAAAACCGCCTCCCAATCTATTATTTCGGCTTGCGCTATGCTATTCAAATGCCGTTTATAACGTTCATATTCACGTAAAATCTCCTCTCCCTCCGCCGTTAATGTCGTACCACCACCGCCCTTTGGACCACCCCTGTGTGTGCTCACAACAGGACTGCCTATTGCATCCTCAATTCGTTTGAGGTGTTCCCACGCCGTTCGATAAGGAATAGAAAGCTTCTCCGCCGCTTTTAATATAGAAGAGGAGTTACGAATCTCCGCAAGCAACTGTGCTCGCCCTTCACCCAATATCGCTCGCCCCTTGTACTCTATCCACTGCTTATGCCCTGATTCGTATTTTCTCTTCACCTCTATTTCCTATTTATATATTCATCCCACTCTTTAAGTGCTTTTCGATGAGCGAGCAAAAGGAAGAAACCGAAAAGCTTTTATACCGAATAGTATATTCTTGCATATCGGTGACGCAAAATGGAAATAAGGAATATTTTGGTATGGGCAACATTAACAGCGATTGTGTGCGTCTCGGCTGCGGCTTTTTACACACCTATTGCGGGAGCACAACAGGCTAAAACTGTCAGAGTCTTCCACGCCGGGAGCTTAGCAGTGCCTCTGGCGGAGGCGGAGAGCCAATTCGAGGCTTTGCATCCGAACATGGATGTGCAACGTGAATCAATGGGCAGTGTGAAGGCGATAAGGCAGATAACGGATGTCGGTAAGAGAGCGGATGTGCTCGCATCTGCTGATTACTCGCTCATACCAGGCATGATGTATCCCGAATATGCCGACTGGTATGTGAGATTCGCGACAAATGATATGGTGCTCGCGTACAATCCAGAGAAGAGCAAATATGCGGCTGAAATCACGCCGGATAACTGGTACGAGCTCCTTCGCAAAGGGGGTGTGGTCTTCGGGTTCTCGAATCCGAATCTCGACCCCTGCGGATACCGCTCCCTGATGGTAATGCAACTTGCAGAGCTATACTATAACGATTCAAAGATATTTGATGATCTGGTTCTCAACAATACGGCGATTACGATCAGCGAGGATGCAGATGGGACGTTTTTGATGACTGTGCCAGAAGACCCGAAGCCGAATACGGAGAAAGTAAGCATAAGACCGAAATCGGTTGAACTCGTAGCACTTGTCGAGGAAGGTGGGCTTGACTACGCATTCGAGTACCGAAGCGTTGCCGTTCAGCATAATTTGGCGTTCGTGGACCTGCCTGAGCAAATAGACCTGAGCAGGATAGAGTATGCGGACACTTACAGGAAGGTGAAGGTGCAAACCGCAGATGGTAAGACAAAAACGGGAAAGCCAATTGTGTACGGTATAACCGTCCCGAAGAACGCGGAAAATCCGGATATGGGATTGGAGTTCGTGAAATTTGTGATAGGCGATGCGGGGCAGAAGATCTTTGCGGACATGGGGCAACCGCCGATTGTGCCGCCAGAAGGTAGCGGGAACGTACCGGAAGAGCTGAAAGGTTTGGTGCAGCTTGAGCTCGTGGAGCCAACACCAACACCGACACCAACACCAGCGCCAACGCCAGCACCAAAAGAGCCGGGCTTCGAGGCGGGATTTGCCATTGCAGGTATATTAGCGATTGTATATCTGGCGCTGAGAAGGGGGAAGGGATAAAGAGAAACTCTGGCATTTCTCTATAAACCCAATCCTGTTGTATGGTGAGGAGCGATGAAATCATTTTCGTGCTGGTCAATGGAAGAACTGAAGCGTGAGAATGTTTATGTCATTTCCATCTCCTTAGGGCTCGTTCTCGTTGCTTTCGTCTTTATCACGCTTGGAAACATGTATTACAAGCAAGTGGAAGACTTCTCCGGGCTAATTGACGCTGTAACGGACCCCGTAGTTTTAGAGGCAATATGGATAAGCATTTCTGCTGCGGTTTGTTCCACACTGATTGCTTTCCTCTTTGGCGTACCCTTGGCGTATTTCCTCGCAAGAAAGGAGTTCATGGGTAAGAGCGTTATAGAAGGTATCGTGGACATACCCCTGATGATTCCACACATCGTCGCTGGAATTGCGTTGTATGGGGTGTTCATGCGGTATGGATTGATTGGTGCGCCGCTTAGAAAATTGGGGATTGTTATTACGGATGCGTATCCGGGAATCGTTGTTGCGATGCTCTTCATGAGTTTCCCGTATTTGGTAGATACTGTGCGAGAAGGGTTTAAAGAGGTTGACCCGCGGTTAGAGAACGTTGCTCGCTCATTGGGCGCATCGCATTGGAGGACGTTCCGGGAGATAACGTTCCCGCTTGCTTTCCCTTCCATATTGAGCGGTGCGATTCTGAGCTGGGGGCGAGCGATAAGCGAGTTCTCCGCGGTTCTGATCATCGCATACCACCCGATCTCCGCACCGATTTTAATCTACGAGAAATTTACTTCGTTTGGACTCCGGGCATCAAGACCGATCTCGGTTCTGCTGATCTCGATCTGTCTGGTTATTTTTATAGTGCTGAGGATGATTGGGAAAAGAAGTAGGAAGAAATGATTTTTGACCATTTGAGTGAGAAGGAAAGAAATGCATGGACTTGGTTTAGTAGTAGTGAGTTTAGATGAGAAACAAAGACATAAATTATCCATAAAAATGAGGTCTAAGTTCCTCTTCTGGAATATACCTCAAAGCCTGTCTAAAAATAGCTCTAATAGTGCCTCTATCCAAATCCTCATGCAAAGGAATGGTCAAAGTTTGCTTTGTTCCATCGGGTAAAAATCTTCTTAATTTTACGTGGCTTCCTCTTTGAGAGGCAATTTCAAAACCAAATTGTAAAAAGATTCTCACAACTTCCTTTCCGCTGAGGCTCCTAAGTTTTGGCATGAACTGGTTCGAGCTCAAGATTAACCAGAATAGAATAATCCGGAAGAATATCCCATTCCTTCATGTCCTCACCTTCAAGATGAAGAGCAATCGCTTCTTTCACATTCTCCACAACTTCGTCCAAAGTCTTGCCCTGGGTAACCACTGGCAAATCCACGCATTCTGCGATATAATACTTCTCCCCCTTATAAACCTTAACTATGACGATTTTTTTCATGGTTCTAATCAAGTCCTTTCTGTATTTAAATTTTGAAATATTACAATACTGTTGGGGAAAATGATAGGAATTAAAAACCTGTCCAAAGATTGGAAAGAGTTCTCGCTCAAAGACATAAATTTAGAAGTGAAAAGGGGCGAATATTTCGTCATTTTAGGTCCAACCGGCGCGGGAAAGACTTTGCTGCTTGAGACGATTGCGGGTTTTCATTTCCCGGACAGCGGAGAAATCTGGATAGAAGGGCAAAATATAACGAATCAACCACCCGAGAGAAGGGGAATTGGTTTCATTTACCAGGATTATTCACTGTTCCCCCATCTCACTGTCGAAGAGAACATAGAGTTCGGATTGAAGTTGAGAAAGTCCGCATCTCCGGATACAGCCAGAAAAAGGTTGAGAGGAATAATGGACTGGCTGAGTATATCGCACCTTGCGCATCGCTATCCCACTACGCTAAGTGGTGGAGAACAGCAAAAGGTTGCCATTGCCAGAGCGATTGCCACCGAACCCTCGATATTGCTTCTGGACGAGCCTTTAGCTGCTTTAGACCGCAGAACGAGTGATTACCTGAGAGAAGAACTGAAGAGGATAAAAGAGGAATCGGGAATTACAATGGTTCACGTGACGCACGACCAGACAGAGGCGATGGTTTTAGCAGATAGAATAGCGGTGATGATGAACGGGCGGATAATGCAGGTCGGCACTCCTTATGAGATATTCAATAAGCCACAGAACGAGGAGATAGCGGATTTCGTCGGCGTTGAGAACATATTGAGCGGCGTTGTTCATGCTAACAATAACGGCGTTGCCGAGATAGAAGTTGATCTGGGTGGTCACTCCCATAATATTTTTGCTGTTTCAAACTACCATGCGGGCACTGTAAAAGTATTCATAAGACCAGAGGATATAATTTTGTCTGAAAATCGGGGCGAAAGCAGTGCAAGGAATGTCATGAAAGGGAGGATAGAAGCGCTGGACGATATGGGTCCCTTAACACGTGTGAAGATGGATAATTCACTTGTTGCCCTTATTACAAAGCAATCACGTGAAAGTCTCCACTTGCAAAACGGTAAGGAGGTCTATGCGACCTTTAAAGCCACTTCGGTTCATGTGGTTAGGTGAGTTAGAAAAACCACCGTTAAAAAAACCGAAAAGCTTTTATATCGAATGGTATATTTTTGCATATCGGTATGATAAAAATAAAAATGAAAATGGAAGGAAGGAATATCGTGGCTCTGGCACTAATAGCGATTGCTGTGATTGTGTGCGTCTCGGCTGCGGCTTTTTATGTCGTTCATGAGACGCCACAGACACCAACGCCCGTGCATGGCGGAGAGAGCAACAAAATGCTTATGGTCTATTCAGGTGCGGGGATGCGAAAGCCAATGGACGAGATTGGAACGCTGTTTGAGCAGAAATATGGCATTAGCGTGAACTACAACTATGGCGGTTCCAATACGCTCTTGAGCCAGATAGAACTGACGCAACAGGGAGACGTGTATATGCCGGGTGCAACGATGTATATAGAAAGAGCGAGAGATAAAGGCTTCGTTGATTACGAGCAGCTTGTAGCGTATCACATACCTGTGATAGCGGTTCCTGAGGGAAATCCCGCGAATATAACCTGCTTGAAAGACCTCACGAAGCCAGGTGTGAAAGTTGTTTTAGGAGACGCAAAAGCAGCTGCGTGTGGTAAGATCGCAAATAAAATACTGGAGAAGAACGGGATTCTTGATGCCATTGATGCGAATGTTATTGCTCGCACCGGTACGGTAAATGAGCTGGTACCGATATCTGCATGGGCACGGCAGATGCCTCAATAATATGGAAAGCATCCTTAGCCGGGACTGAGAATAAAACCGATATTATTGAAATACCAAAGGAGCAGAACATCATAAAAGTGATTCCAATAGGCACGCTAACGTTCTCGGAAAACAAAGACATGGCAAAGAAGTTCGTTGATTTCGTTACCTCAGACGAAGGGAAAGCAGTCTTCGAGAAATACGGCTTTACATCATATCCAAATGCGACTATTGAGAGAGTAAAATAGGAGGATATGGACATGGACAAGGTTGTATACAGACCAATAGGAATAATACATACGGGTTTCCGGGATAAAGTAGAAGCCCCGATTCAAGGCGTATTCGCAAGAGCCGCAAAGGGTGTGGTAGAGGTATTTCCTGAATATGCCGATGGACTCAAAGACATCGAGGGCTTCTCGCATATCATCCTCATTTACCATTTTCATCTCGCTGATGGTTATTCGCTGGTCTCAATGCCATTTTTGGAAGAAGAACAGCACGGAATCTTCGCAATCAGACATTTCAAACGACCCAATCCCATCGGCTTGTCAATTGTGAGGCTGGAAAGTGTGAGAGGGAACAAACTGGAAATCAGCGAGGTGGACATCATAGACGGGACACCGCTGCTCGATATAAAACCTTTCGTGCCACAGTTTGACAATAGACCCGATGCAAAAAGTGGATGGCTCGGCAATCCTCATTTGGATATGGTTAAGGGCGAATCAGGCAGGCATAGACCTGAATAAGGGGGAATAAGGTCGGTAGGAGAGATAATGATGCTAAAGAAGTTGAAGCACTCAAAAATCAAGGCTATTACAGTACTATCAAGTTTATTTCTCGCCATTTTTATCTCGGTTCCGATTATATGTGTTGTTACGCATACCACACTGTCGGCACTGATGACCAGCCTTGCTTCTGAAGAGATACAATTTGCGATACGATTGAGTTTGGAAACAGCAGCCATATCCACTATTATGTGTATTGCTATCTCGGTGCCCGCGGCTTATGCGCTTGCTCGATACGACTTCTTTGGTAAGAGTGTGATTAATACGATTCTGGATGCACCGCTGGCGTTACCACCGCTGGTCGCGGGTGTGGGCTTGTTAATTCTATTTGGCACGACCTCATTCGGGAAAGCGCTTGCCGATGCGGGGCTTGTTTTTGTCTTCACGCCATACGGAATCGTGATTGCACAGTTCTTTGTGAATGTGCCGTTCATGCTCAGGATACTACGTGGAACATTCCAGAGTATAAATCCGAGATACGAGCACGTAGCGGAGACGCTTGGGTGCACCAGAGCGCAGGCGTTCTGGCATGTAACACTGCCAATGTCGAAGAATGGCTTCTTAGCTGGCTCTGTTATAACATGGTCAAAAGGTATAGGCGAGTTTGGTGCTGCACTGATGCTCGCAGGTGCAACGAGAATGAAGACCGAGACATTACCCATCTCAGTGTTCCTGAACATGTCCTGTGGCGAGCTGGACTTGGCTATTGCGGCGGCAACCATACTGATTATCATATCGCTTATATCTCTGTTCGCATTTGAGAGATACGGCGGTTTTGCACAGGTGTTCTGAAACGAAAAATGATAAGAATAGAGCATCTATCGAAGGATCTGGGCGAGTTCTTCTTACGGGATATAACACTGGACATAAAAGATGGTGAGTATTTTATGGTGCTGGGTCCCACGGGCGCCGGGAAAACCATCCTGCTTGAGACAATAGCAGGCATTTATCGCGCGGATAGCGGCAGGATATTCCTTGACGGGCAGGACATCACTGATATTCCACCAAGGGAGCGAAACATAGGCATGGTCTATCAGGATTACACCCTGTTTCCGTTCTTGACGGTCGAGGAGAACATAGCCTTTGGACTGAAGATGCGAAAAGTAGCGAGAAGCGAGATTAAACGCCGGGTGGACGAGCTTGCAAACCTGATGGGTGTTGTTCATCTTTTACATCGCTACCCTGGCACGCTGAGCGGTGGTGAACAGCAGCGAATTGCAATAGCCCGCGCATTGATTATGGAACCAAAAGTCATGTTGCTTGATGAGCCGCTAAGTGCACTGGATCCGCAAACAGCGGAACGGCTGCGTCAAGAGTTGAAGAACATCCATTCAATCACGGATACCACTACCACCATTATTCACGTAACGCACAGTTTTGAGGAGGCTTTCTTGCTCGGCAGTCGAATGGCAATAATGAACAAAGGCGAGATTGTGCAGGTGGGTACACCGAACGAGGTGTTCAGGAAGCCCAATTCTGAATTCGTTGCTGAGTTCCTTGGCGTTGGTAACCTCTTTCAGGGAGAGTCCCGCATTGACGCTGATAGCGGTATAGCCAGCATTGATGTGGGAGGTATAAATATCGTATCTGCCACGCTTAAGTCCGGAAGTGTCCATGTATCCATTAGACCGGAGGATATACTGGTCTCAACGAAACAAATTGTGTCAAGTGCCAGAAACTCGTTTAAGGGTAAAATAGCAGGTATAGTGGATGCCGGGACCATCCTCAAAATCGCTGTTGATGTCGGTATTGACACCCCTTTTGTGGTTGCGATAACGAAACGGTCATTTGATGAGCTGAACTTGAAGATGGGAAGGGAAGTGTATATCACGTTTAAAGCGTCTGCTGTGCATCTATTCTAATTCTAACTAATTTTAAGGGTTCATCTGTAAGAATTATTTTTCCTCAGTCATGCTTTTATTTCTTTGCAGAGCGATAGCGGAGCAAATTTGAGCGTTGCCGAAGGCGAAGCCATATATCCTCCTGTTAAGCGACCCGAAGGGCAAGGCACGAAGTGCCGCAGAGTCGGGCGGAGCGGTATTATCATTTCTACACCCTGATTAATCCCAAAACTCCAAGTATCGCTACGATCAATCCAATTACACCAAGCAGACCTAAATATTTGAGTTCTTCTCTGAGATATTTGAAATGGGCAAAGAATGCAAAGAAACAGAAGTAAAATAAATACCAAGGATTATGCAATTCGAAAGCTTCAAATCCAAGGAATCCTAAAAAACCTAAGAATCCATTCATCCAGAGTTTATTTTTCATATCCATGGTATCATATCATCTATCATCCATCATTAAATTTTTAGTACTTGTATAGCTACCTTTACTTTAAAAACTTCGCATGCGATATCTTGCAATAACGGTTAGGGAGGTAAGATATTTGGAGTGGAAACACAGGTATTTAAATATAGCATCGTATTATCTTTTTGATGGCGAAAAGTCAGCGCGTAGTGATGTCAATATTGGCAAGCGAGTATCAAAGTTTGATACTCCGGATAAAGGAGTTGGAGGAGATAGTAGCCGAGTTGAAGAGAGATA
>PQXC01000019.1 GCA_003194435.1 Candidatus Methanophagaceae archaeon
ATAAGCAATAGCGGCATTTATTATCTTTTCTTCTCCGAATTGCTCACCCACAAGCTGCAATCCAACAGGTAGCCCATTGTAGAATGCACAGGGTATTGATATAGACGGCACACCGGCTAAATTCATCGGTACAGTATTAACATCGGCGAGATATAGAGAAAGCGGGTCTTTTATTCGTTCACCGAGCTTAAAAGCGACAAATGGCATCGTCGGCAGTGCCAGTATATCATATCTCTTCAGTGCGGTATCAAACTCGCGCCTTATGAGTGTGCGCACCTTCAATGCCTTCAGATAATATCTGCCATAGTAGCCCACGGAAAGGGCATAAGTACCGAGAATAATCCGCCTCTTCACCTCCTCGCCAAACCCTTCGCCTCTTATCCTTGAGAACGTTGTATGCCAATCAGCATCCTGTTCCAGTCGAAGCCCATACCTGAGCCCGTCAAACCTCGCAAGATTCGATGACGCCTCGGACATCGCAATGATGTAATAAGCAGCGAGTGCATATTTCAGATATTTCATGCTCATCTCCTCGTAAGATGCACCGAGCTCCTCAAATCTGTGAATGGCATTCCAGACGGCGGATTCAACCTCTGGTGAGACACCCTCTATGAACTCCATGGGCACACCTATCCTCAGACCTTTCACACCCTCTTCCACGTAACGATATTGATAGTTAGTAGCACTGCCGTTACTCAACTTCACCTGTGTGCTGTCCCTTTCATCCTTCGCCGATATCACTTCCAGGAGTAATGCGGCATCTCTTACATTTGACGCCATTGGACCTATCTGTTCTAAGGAATTGGCGTATGCAATGAGCCCATAACGAGAAACGAGCCCGTAAGTGGGCTTCAAGCCGACGATGCCGCAGAAAGAAGCGGGGCAGCGAATGGAACCGCCGGTATCGGAGCCGAGAGCAAGAACAGCCTCGCCTGCTGCGATAGCTGCGGCGCTACCACCAGAAGAGCCTCCAGGCACTCTACTCCGGTCATGCGGGTTTAATGTCGGTCCGTAATAGCTCGTCTCGGTGGAAGAGCCCATGCAGAACTCGTCCATATTCGTCTTACCTATGATTATCGCACCTTCGCGCTTCAGCGCCTCTATCACGGTGGCATCATACGGCGGGATATAACCCTCGAGTATCTTCGATGCGCACGTGGTTTGGATATTCTTGGTGGAGATACTGTCCTTGATGGCGATGGGCACGCCAAGCAGCTTCTTATGCATGTATTCCTCTTTATCTTTATCCCTGTTATTATCCACTTCTCTCGCCTTTCTCAGCGCCTCTTCCTTGTTCAATGTGATATAGCAGTTCAGTTCGCTCCTCTCTATTCGCTCATATATCCTCGATATTAACTCCTCACAGGATATAGCCCCACTTTTTATGCCCTCCACGATTTCCATTGCTGTTAAACTTGATTGCTGTTTCATCTTCATAGCATAGAGGCATTCAGCATTACGTAGTCACAGGAGAGGTCGCATCCCCATGCTGTTGCAGTTGCCTCCTCTTCTACTTTTCCTTCTTCTTCCCCTACATCCAGCACAATATCTATAGCTATCTCCTTACCCTTCATCACTTCACGATTCCACGTGCTGAGAATCCTTCCGTTCCTCACCACCTCCACCTCCCGCTCTTTTCCCCTGAACTTCATTGATACCACTTCTATGCTATTGCTACTGGTATTGGTGCCGATACAGCTCCCGATGGCTGCTATTATACGACCACATGCGAGGTCAATGCGCTCACCGAAGATGGCACTCTTCACCAGCGGTGATCTCAGAATCTCACGTGCTATCAACTTCGCATCCTCCACTGGCGCCCCCCTCAGACTCACATTCACCTCAATAAACTTCGTTGCACCTTCGCCATCACGTGCAATCATCTTCGCAAGCGCCTTGCAGAGATAATTCAAGCCCGCTTTGAAGTCTTCCTCGCTTATCGCCTCACCTCCACGGCTGACGAGCAATACCATATCGTTCGTGCTCATGTCCCCATCCACAACAATCATATTGAAAGAATTGTCACATGCATCCTTCAGGCACGTTCGCATTGTCCCGACATCCAGTTCCGCATCTGTATAGATGAACGCCAGCATTGTAGCCGTAGCCAGATGCAGATGTGGGTATATCATCCCCGAACCCTTCGCTATACCTCCTATTGTTACATCACCAACCTTGATAGCCAGTTCCTTCGGGAACGTATCAGTGGTCATAATCGCCTTTGCCGCCGCTGTACTGCCCTCGGGGTCTGAAGTCAACCTCTTAGCAACCTCCTGCACCTGCCGCTCTATCATACCGATATCCAGTTGTTTCCCTATGGGACCGGTAGATGCAACAGCCACCTCGCTCTTATCAATGCCAAGTGCAGCAGAAGCGAGTTCTGCCATTCTATTCGCATTTCGCATACCCTCTTCGCCCGTAAAGCTGTTCGCACAGCCACTATTGGCGATTATTGCACCTATTCGCCCGGTTTCAAGCAGCAGCCGCTGTGTAAAGATGAGGGGCGCGGCTTTCATCTTATTCTTAGTGAACATACCCACTGCTTTACCTTTGCCCTCTATCAGTGCCAGTCCCTTGTTGTTCTCCCTTAGCCCGTATGCCCTTACACCAGGTACAGCGCAAATCCCGCCTCTTAGCTCCTCTATCTTCGTGTTCGTCGCTATTCTCATTTCTCACTCACTACTCGGCGCGAAAAGCCTCGCCCATAGCCTGTATGCCCGGTCATAACCCCGCTCTATAATCATATCCACGAATCTCACATGCTCCTTAACGAGATGCTCCACTTCATCATCACTTATCTCCGCTTCACCAAGAATCTCGCTCTTTAACTTCGCACCAAGGATATCCAGTGGCTTGCAGGGAGTGTCAACCACAATGTTTTTTATATGGAAACCCTGGCTGGAAAGTGAGTTTAATACCTCCGCTGTGGCATCCAGGCATATATTCCGCTCCTTCGCTCTATCCGCTATATATTCCGCTTCGCTACCCGCAGATTCCAGCTCATTAAAGATATCGTCCTTCAGAACCTCCTTCCATTCGCTTACTTCTATCTTACCCATCTTCGCCTTCGCTGTTAAAATCAATATCTGCACCGCAGCATCTCGCGATAGAAGTAACGAAGCATCTTCCTTGTAGCAATACAGGGCTCTATCACCAAGTGCAGGCAAGCACTCAAATAACGGCATGGCGGCTCGAAGACGCTGTATATCTATATCCTCAGGCGCCATCGCATCAACTATCAACTCAGGAGCAGTGCCATGCGCTATCTCTCTTATAAATCCCTCCTGATTACGTGTAAAATCCATAAACAGGCACTCATAATCATCGCTACTCTGCATCAAAATCCTCGCTGCTTTACTCTTCGAATATGTCGTATTAACAGTTACGAGATTTGTTATTTGTTTCATCTGTGGTGTATGGCATATATATGGAACAGGGAAATGATTTTTAATTTTTAATTATATGATTTATGATTTAATATATTAAATAAAAAGGACTAAGGGCTCGTGGTCTAGCTGGTGATGACGCCGCCTTCACGAGGCGGAGATCGTGCGTTCGAATCGCATCGAGCCCACCATTTTATGCTCATCTTATCATGCATCGTGCATTTACATTTTACATTTTTTACATTTATTACATTTATGTAGGTGTAGATATAGAAAAGAGGGGATTAGTGACAAATGGAAGAGAAGAAGGATTTTGGGGATTTGGTGCGTGAAGTGATAGATAAGGGCAAGTGTACGCTCTGTGGTGGCTGTGTGGCGACCTGTAGGCTTCTTGACTACGGGTATCTCAAAGTGGACTTCTCGGAAGAGCGCCCGGTGATAAGAGAAGGGCAGCAGTGTCCTCCTGACTGCGGATACTGCTATTATCAGTGTCCGAGAGTGGAGAAGCCTGAGTTGAAGCAAGGATTGGAAGAGATGTATGAAGTCGTCACGAAAGATGAGGAGATAAAAGCGGTCTGTCAGGACGGAGGGGCAGTTACCTCACTGCTCGCTTATGCCCTTGACGAGGGTATAGTTGAGGGTTGTATAACCGTTGCACTAAGCGATAAGGACTGGAAGCCCGAAGTACGTGTTGTAATGGACAGGTCGAGCCTGATAAAGACAGCAGGCACTAAATATACACCCGCGGCAACGCTCACCGGTGTTGCTGATGCCATTCTAAACTACGACCTCTGGAGTGTTGCACTGGTGGGTACGCCATGTCAGATGTCCTCATACGAGCGGATGCTCACTGTTGGACGCGATACCCATAACGCACATAACTTCTCATCCCACATCAGATTGCGAATAGGTCTCTTCTGTCTGGGCTCTTACTCTTACGAGAAGTTGATAAAAGATTTCATTGCTGCTAAGCATGGTATAAACATAAATGAGATAACGAAGATGCAGATAAGTGAGAATGTTCTGCATGTGTATGCGGGAACAGAGGAGCTCTTAAGTGCTGATATTTCAGAAATAGATGATTATAAGCGTGATGGATGCAAGGTATGCGAAGATTTCAGTGCCCTGTTCTCAGATATAAGCGTGGGAAATAACGGCACACCAGAAGGCAGGTCTTCTGTTATCGTTCGTACCGATTTCGGTAAGGATGTCTTCGAGGGTGCAGTGGAGCGCGGTTATATAGAAGCGAAGCCGATGGAGCCCTCTGGTGTCGAACTGATACATAAATTGATGAAGCAAAAGAAGGAAGCGGGCATTGCAGAGAAGGAACGCAGGAAGAGAGGGCAGAAGTAAGAAGTAAGAGATATAAAGACAAAGGATATAGGATATATAATTCTGCTTCTCCGCGCTTTTGTTTTTGTTTTCATTTTTATTTTTTATTTATTCATTCATGCATGATGGAATGGAGCCACGTGTGAGGAAATTATATGAAGCGATGTTCGCACTCGAAGACCTGCGTGAGGTATTCAGAGAGTCAGTGCCGGGAAGAGCGGATGAGAATGAAATAGCAGCAGGTGTAGCCCGTGTTGAACGAATCCTGAAGGATTTTAAGGAATGCAAGAGCAGTTCACTGAAGTATATCACCAACCACATTGAACTGAGGACACGCGAGGAGGAATACATAAATATCAATCCGATACAGCCTGGTGGGCGATTGACGCCGGAAGCCCGTAAAGCGCTAATTGCTTATGGCGATGGGTATTCCATCTGTGATTGGTGCCGGGACTTAAGGCTTGATAAGATAAGGAGACCGCCAGTGGATGAATTCCATGCAGAACTTGCGGAATTTGTGGGTATGGACGAAGTGAGGGTGGTACCAGGAGCGAGGAGGGGCTTTCAGGTTGTTACATCGTCATTACTTAATAAAGGAGACATCGTGCTCCTCTCTGACCTGGGGCATTATACCGAGTACTTAGCTGTTGAGATTGCTGGTGGTGTGGTCAGGGAAATACCATCGGGCGAGTCGAATATAATCACCGGTGATGCCGTTGCAGATACAATAGAGCAGGTGCGAACTACAACAGGAAAGAAGCCAAAACTGGTCATCGTTGAGCATTTCGATTACAGCTTCGGGAACGAGCATGATGTACGGGGCGTGGGGAAGGTAGCAAAGGAGTATGAAATCCCTTTTCTCTACAATGGCGCTTATTCTGTGGGTATGATGCCTGTGAATGGCAAAGATATAGGTGCAGATTTCGTCGTTGGCTCTGGACACAAGGGTATGGCGGCAGTTGCTCCTTCCGGTATCCTCGCAACGACCGAGGAGTGGGCACCTCATGTCTTTCGAAGTTCTCGTATCGCTGGTGACATTACGGGTAAGCGATTTGAGAATAAGGAGCTTGAACTGCTGGGCTGTACACTCATGGGCGGTACACTACTCTCAATGATGGCTTCGTTCCCCCGTGTTAAGGAGCGTGTGAAGCACTGGCAGGAGGAGGTGGAGAAGTCAAACTATTTCATTCGCGAGTTCCTGCGTATACAGGGTAACAAAGTAGCGAGTGAATACCCGCGTAAACATACATTATCCAGAGTTGATACGCGTAACAGCTTCGATAAGGTTGCACGTACGCATAAACGTCGTGGATTCTTCCTCAGTGACGAACTGAAGAGTAGGGGAATAATAGGCGAATTTGCGGGTTCTACACGCGTATGGAAGTTAAATACCTACGGCTTGAGCTGGGACAGGATACGATACCTCGCAGATGCGTTCTTAGATATAGCGAGGCAATATAAATTGCCGGTTGCGTGATTATGGTACGAAGAAAGTTTAGTTATGCAAAGCATATTTGGGGTCGCCTCTTTTCCATATCCTTAGAGAAGTGATGCTGGAATTTGTGCCAAAACCTTTTATTATGTTATTATGTTAGATTTTCATTTACAAACATAGATTACTGATGATAGAGCCAATAAGTAGAAGAGTAGAGGTAGAGGAACTGAAGAACTATGGTTTTGCGCTCCACCCGTTATACACAATAGAGGTGAAGATAGAGCAGACAGTCAGAGAGAGCCCGGATACAATCCATCGAATCCTTACCGATACCGGACTCATATCGCGAGCTACAATACCGTTTGAGGTCGTCTCGAATTTCAGGGGCTCAGCAGACAATAAGCCGTTTTACAGTGCCACCATCATCCACGAAGGTATAGAGCGGCGCTACACAGTGGCTGCGAGAGATACCGGCGGGCTTATAAGGTCGAGAATAGATTACGAGCCTGTGATACAGCCAGAGGAACTCAAATTGGTACACCCTGCGGAATTCGCTCGGATGGGTATAGAAGTGAAGGACTGGGAACTCCATAACTATCACCATTATTTCATGCTCTTTATCTCTTCCAGGCATTACGAGAGCTTTGACATCATCGTGAGGCGCGGTGAGGAGGACACCAACACCAGCGTGTGGATAAGACTCGCGGAATCGGACTTGCGAACCAGGCGAGTGCCATGCTCATGGTACCTGAATAAGCTCGCGGTATTCAGTGGTCTTGAGGAGGAAGTGAGAAGGAAGATCATCAATTGATTAAAGAGAAAGAAGTCAAAGATTTTGGAATTTTCTGCGGTCTATAAGATACGGCGTCTAAAGTCTAAATGAAGCTTTTCACTTCTTATCTGCCTTCTTATCCTTATCCTCTCCCTTTTCCTTGCTATCCTTGTTATTGTTATTATTCTTATTCTTCCATTGCAGGTAATTACAATACGGACAGCCGAAATCCCATGCTCTGCCAGTCTTGCCCTTGCTCTTCTTCAATATCTTCAGCTTGAATAACGTTGGATGCACATCACATCGCTCTCTGGTCACTATCACACGTCCGGATGGAGGCAGAGGTAACGAGAAGTTGCATTCCGGGTAATTACTGCAGCCTATGAACCGCTTACCCCTCCTTGAGGTTGCCCAGAATAAGTTCGCCCCGCATTCAGGGCAGGTACCAACGATTTTATCCGCTTTCACTGCCTCTTTAAGTGATTTCGCAATCTCTTCGCGGTTATCCGCCATCTCCTGGAATACCGCCTTCAGCATCTCCCTCGATTCTTCCACCACTTCCTCCTTCTTACGCTTACCTTCACTTATCCAGTCCATCTCTTGCTCCAGAGCCCTTGTCATATCCGGCTTCGTCATCATTGCCGCATACTTCTCCAGGGAATCAATGAGTGCAAATGCCTTCTCCGTCGGTCTGCTCGGATTGCCCTCTACGTATGCACGCTCATACAGCTTCCCGATTATCTCATGCCGTGTGCTCTTCGTGCCCAGTCCAAGTTCTTCCATCTTCTTTATCAAACCCGCCTGTGAAATTCTGTTTGGTGGCTTCGTCTCCTTCTCCACGAGTTTTAAATCCTCTAACCAGACCTTCTCACCCTCTCGCAATGCAGGCAACTTCGATATCTCCTTCTCCTTCTTCTGATACGGATATACCGCGAGGAAGCCCGGTTGCTTCAGTTCATGCCCCTTCGCCTCCAGTTCTTCGCCCCCCAGTTCCACCTTCACTGCTGTATCCTCCCATTTCGCTGCATCGGAGAGAGTAGCCAGGAACCGCCTGACCACAAGCTCGTAAACTTTCCATTCGTCCTTATCGAGCTTATCACGCGCTATCACCGAAACCGGATGTATTGGTGGATGGTCTGTTGTCTTCTTCTTACCCGCAGTGGGCTTCAATTGCTTCTTCTTCAACAATAATGTTGCATACTCGCCAAATTCGGCGCTGGACTTGAAGAGACCCACAAGTGTGTTCAGGTCCAGTGTCTCCGGATAGGTTGTATTATCAGTGCGGTGATAAGAGATGAGCCCCTGGAGGTATAGACTCTCTGCAATATTCATAGCACGTCTGGGAGTGAAGCCGATGGATGATGCTGCTCTTATAAAACTGGTGGTATCAAAGGGTGTAGGGGGGTTATCACGCCGCAATCGCTTCTTCAATTCACTTATAACACCCTCTTTCGCTGATTCTAACTTCTTCTTCGCATTTTCCGCATCTTCCAGCGCCCAGAATTTACCACGCTTATGTGTCGCTGTGAATGTCTCACCATTCTCCGTTCTCAGCGTTGCATGCAATTCCCAGTACTTACGCGGTATAAATCGCGCTATCTCCTTCTCCTTATCCACGAGCAACGCGAGTGTAGGTGACTGCACACGCCCAACAGAGAAGAAGCCATCACCAAGCCGGTTCGCAGCCAGAGATACAAATCTGGTCAAAGCAGCGCCCCATATCAGGTCTATCATCTCTCGCGCCTTCGCAGAGTCTGCGAGATTATAATCCACTACCGTCCTTGCAGCAAAGCTCTCTTTTATCGCCTGCTCTGTTATCGC
Organism: Candidatus Methanophagaceae archaeon; assembly: GCA_003194435.1. GTDB lineage: Archaea > Halobacteriota > Syntropharchaeia > Alkanophagales > Methanospirareceae > G60ANME1. Next base: position 8,747 of record PQXC01000019.1, read on the forward strand.
ACTGTATCGCATCCTGTCAACCTTGAGTTCGGGCTTCACTCTCTTGAGTACATTGAGCGCCTCTACGCCTATCAACTCACCCTCACGGTCGTAATCGGTGGCTATGGTCACGGCATCTGCATCCTTCGCTATCCGCTCCAGTGCTTTAATCAGGTCCTTTTTGAGTGCGACCTCCACTATTTCGGCATCTATCAGCTTATAGGGGTCTATTTTAGTCCAATCATTATAAGAATCCGGGAAATCGAGCCGGAAGACATGCCCGCTCAGCCCCACCACTACCTTATCCCCGAACTCATACGCATCTATCTTCCCTATCTTCACCTTCTTCGCTTTACCTCCTGATAGGATAGATGCGATCCTCTTCGCTGTCGTCCCCTTCTCTGTTATTATGTAATGCATCACACCACACACCACAGCTTGATTAGCAAGGCTATCTTAATATAAATAATGATGCTGAAAATCCATACCCATACCTGTCCTGTATCCATATCCCATATCCTATACTCTTTTATAACCACCTCGAGACTTCACCAGTGCAATAAGCCTGCGATAGCAACCCTCACGCCCCAGCGTTTGTGAATTCCCGATCAGTATCAACTTCCGCTTCGCACGCGTTATAGAGACATTCAAGCGTCTGAGGTCGCTGAGGAATCCTATATCTCCGAATTTGTTACTCCGCACAAAGGATACTATCACTACCTCCTTCTCCCTGCCCTGGAATCCATCAACCGTCTTTATCTCCAGCCCCTCCACCTGGAGCATCATCCTGATGAGTGCAACCTGGTCATCATAGGGCGAGATAACCGCGATGTCCTCCGCTCTCACACCGGCATCTAATAGCCTTTCAACGATGAATTTAACTAATCTCGCTTCGCCTTCGTTCTCCCTTGAAGTTGAGCCCCGTCTCATCCTCTCCTCGAATCCCGCACTATATGCGGTATCTATGAATACAAGTGGCTTATCTGCCATTACGAACTCCAGCTCGGTGATGGATGGCACCAGCTCAGCAATGGTTTGCCATCTCACACGCTCATCCGCCCTCAATCTGCCCTCGTAGAACTCATTATTCGGGAATTCCGCTATCTCCTCGTTCATCCTGTACTGAACCTCAAGCATGACTCTTATCTTATCGCCATATAGAGCGAGAAGTCGCTCGAACATGCTCCTGCTCAGGCTACCTCTCATCGCTTCCTCATTCAGTACCGTGGGTGGCAATTGCTTGTGGTCTCCTGCCATGATGAACCTCTTCGCCTTGAGCACGGGGATAAGCGAAGAAGGCTCCGTGGACTGTGTCGCTTCATCAATAACCGCGATATCGAACTTCTCACTTCCGAGCAGTTCTGAACCTGCTGTGCTGTTCGTTACGCATATCACTGCTGCATTCTTTAAAATCCGCCTCACCGCCCTGTCCTCAAGTGCACGTGCATCTTTGAACAGCGCATCTACATCCTGCTTCAGCTCAATCCATCGTTTCATCTCCTCTATCTTCTTCTTCGGTATACCTCTTGTCGTCTTCCCCTCACTCGCAAGTCTCAGTATCGCCTCATCGCTTAACCCCCGTCTCCATCGCATCTCTGGAAATGTGAACCTCTCCTCCATTTGCTCTTTAATTGCATAAGCCTTCTCTCTGAGCTCCTGTGCCTTCCGGTAGTCCTGCTCGTCCTGAACCAGATAATCTATGCTTCTTCGCCTCAAAGCCGGTATTACACGTGCTGGATGCCCTATTCGCACCACATTCAGCCCTATCCTGTCCAGCCGTTCAACCAGATTATCCACTGCTACATTCGAGTCTGCTGCTGCCAGAACCCTGTAACCGCGACTCACAAGTTGTGATATGACCTCAACGCAGGTGATTGTCTTACCTGTGCCGGGAGGACCATGGATGAGGAAGAAATCGCGGGCTGCTAAGCTCTTACGCACCGCTTCACGCTGGCTATTGTTCAATGACTCATTAAAGAATTCTAATTCTTCTAATTCATCACCAGCACCGGCATTGAATTCCGGCTCCCTTTTCCCCAGTAGCTTCTCTCTTCGCCATTTTGGCAGCCTTTTAAATGCCTTAAGTGCCTCTTTCATACGCTGAAACGTGATATCATTGACAAACAGGTCTATTCTGATGTCTTTACGAAATACAAATCCAGGCGGTGCATCGTCAAAAGCCACCACAATCGAATACGATGTCTTCTCCGCTACCGTGCCAGTTGGATTACCCTCATCCCAGGGCGCTGTGCCCGGCTTACTCACCAGTACGAGGTCACCTACCTCTATCTCACTCTCCGGTAATTTCGTTGCATTCTGCTTCGTGAATCTTACCATATACTTACCTCCCAGACCCAGACCCTGCGATTTGCCCCGCATCCTGATGAACGCTCTGCCCTTTTCCTCGCGCTGACGCCCGCTGAGCCTCTTCATCTCTTCCTCATGCAGCCTCATCTGCTCCTCTCGCTCCAGCTCCACAAGTGCGCTGAAGTGCCTGATGTATTCCTCTTCTTCCATCTCTTCTCCCTACTAACTTACCAGCTACCAACCAACTTAAAAGATAATAGAGTAGAGGTTTGAATAGGAGTGCATTACGCGTTTCTTATAGGTTAAACCGAACATGCCAAACGGTCTTGTTGGAAGATTCTATTCCCCCCACTTCCCATAGGATATCCTTCATTACTCCGAACCCGATGCTAGCTTAGAATATGCTCTATCCTTTCTCCATCACGAGATATCGCCGACGACCTCGTGCATCGCATGATCGCTCAGTTCTTTCAACTTTTTCTTCTTCCTCGTCACATCACCTCTTTAAAAACCCCGTCCTTGATACACTTGATTACCTATAAAATTGGGTGCATCCACGGGAGCCATTGGTTGAATTTAAGCTAATATTTAGGTAATATTATTACTCCTACGATCTTCTTATCATAAGGGAGTATATTCTTAACACATCCGTATTTAGCACTTTATTCAAATCTTCTAAGAGTAATGCATCAGAGCTTGAACCTAAAATAATCAAGTAATGCTTTTGCATCGTCCTGGTATCCCCTTTTTCCGGTAATCTCCCGTAAATATTCGTCAATAGATGACCAAGCCTTTATAAAGTTATCTCGAAGAGCTTCATTCTCATCTTTTTTCAATTCCTCAAGGTAATTTTCAATCGCATTTTCCAAAATCTTATATAGTTCGAAAACATTGATACTTATCACAATTGTATCATTAACTTTTTTAATGCGCGAAGGGATGTTCCGATCTTCAACATAGAACTGAAATCGAATATAGTTATTCCCATATTTGAAAAGTTTTAGAGAAAATGTATGAACAAGACCATTTCTTACCCCGTCCCAGAGGAGCGATGGAATCGCCTTGTACTTCTCTGGAAAGTATTTTTCGATGAATTTTTTAGTGTTTTCTTTGGCATTATAACCTTCTCTTGATGTAAATTTAGTCTCTCCAACATACAATCTGGATACAAACTCAAGAGCAGTACAGATAAGGATAGGAACCGATAAGTTTCCACCGCCACGAGGGCGTGGTTTAAAAGCAAATCTCTCTTTATTGTCTGTATAGTTTTCGATGCCGTCCAGAAAGGTTCTAATATCGCCTAACAGACAATCGGTAATCCACTTGACACGAGGGCGACCTTCAAAACTCTTATCTTCAAAAATATACCTGTATTTTTCTTCTTTTGTCATTTTTTCTGGGTCTTCCATTTTTTTCTTTTATTTCTACCTTATCTCCTTCTTCTTAGCATGAAATAAGCCACTGCTAATAATCCACCAATTGCAAAGATTGCTTCAAGTCCCGGTGCTGGTGGAGCAGGTGCAGGTGTGAGCGTAGGCGTTGGGCTTGGCTGGAGTTGGAGACGGAGAAGGTGTAGATGCTGGAGAGGGACTTGGGCTTGTTGTATGGACTGGAGCCCTTGTAAACCTGATTACGTGAGCTTTCCCAGTAATCGCTAATCCTTTGACTGTCCTTTTGTCAGAGCTGGTTGAATTCCCTTTCAAATCTTCTACTGAGCTAATTATACATCCTACAGGAACAGTAAAGGGTACAGCCCTGACGCCGTCAATGAAAGTATTTTCAGTCTCCCTTCTTTCCTTTTCAGGTTTCTCGATCTCCTCTCTCATGTATCTTTCGAGTTCATCAAACTGACAATGTCCATCAGTTTTCCAAGGTGCGCGGGACATGACCCAGCATCTTCTCCCGTCCAGTGGTATACATGAGTAGACTGAACCTCTTCCATATTTAGCATAACGCTCTCCTCGGTATACGTATAAGATGCACTCACATATAAAAGCTGTCGCTAAAACCAAAACCATTCTAGCCCCCTCCGTACGCGACCCATAATCTACATATTTTTAAAACCTGCTACGATTTGAGCGAATGTTTGGTTTTTTTTCCATTCCGATGAAGAGAGGGGATGAGCATTAACATAACAATATCACAGAATATCAGTTATCCGTTCGCACGCCTCCTTTATACGCTCTATATCCAGACAGAGCGAAAAACGAACAAAACCCTCGCCATACTCACCGAATCCTATACCCGGCGTTACCACCACTCCCGCTCGTTCCAGCAGGAACATCGAAAATTGCATAGACGAGTATCCATCCGGTACACGCACCCAGAGGTAAAAAGTTGCTTTCGGCTTACTCGCCTCAATACCCGCGGACTTTAAACCCGCAACCAGTGCATCCCGTCTCGCTCTGTACACTGCCACATTAGCCCTTATACAGTCTTGCGACCCGGTCAAAGCCGCTATTCCCGCTACCTGAATCGCCTGGAACGTACCTGAATCTATATTCGTCTTCACCAGTCGCAGACCATTCAGTATCTCGTGATTACCAACTGCAAAGCCTATACGCCAGCCGGTCATGTTATAGGTCTTCGATAGCGAATTGAACTCGATACCCACTTCTTTTGCTCCGTTCACCCTGAGAAAGCTCGGCGCTTCATAGCCATCAAACGTCAGTTCGGAATATGGATTGTCATGCAGCACCATAATATCATGCTCGTATGCGAAATCCACAACATATTTGAAGAATTCTTCATCTGCCGTAGCGGCGGTAGGGTTGTTTGGATAGTTCAGGAACATCAGTTTCGCACTCTTCGCGATCTCCGCATCTATACGCTCAAAGTCGGGCTTGAACCCGTTCTCTTCCATTAAAGGCATGGAGAATGGTACAGAACCTGCCATTATCACTGCGTTCTTATATACCGGGTATGCGGGGTCGGGCACGAGTGCGATATCCCCGGTGTTGAGGAACGCGAATGTGGAATGAGCTATTCCCTCTTTTGAACCTATCAGTGTTAATACTTCGCTATCTGGGTCCAGACTCACATGCTTTCTATGCCTGTACCAGTCAGCTACTGCCTCCCGGAATGCGAACATTCCCTCGTATGTGGGGTATCTGTGGTTTGCTGGCTCCGCTGCCGCTTTACAGAGCGCATCCACGATGTGAGAAGGTGTCGGTAGATCAGGGTCACCAACACCCATGTCTATAATATCCACACCCCTATTCTCCGCTTCTCTCTTCTTCCGGTCTATCTCCGCAAAGAGATAAGGCGGTAATGAATTTATCCGTTCTGCATACATTCCTCCTCAAGCACCCCTATCATTTGCCCGTCTGACAATCAATGTCAGTCCTTCTCGCGCCACAACCTCCACCTTCGCTCCTTTCTCTATCTCCTCTCCCCTCGTTCGGGCATTCCATAATTCACCATGTATCTTTATCGTGCCACCATCTTCCGTGATCTTCGTCATCGCTTTCGTTATCCGACCAATGAGTTCTTCAGCACCCACTTTTGGACGTCTCCTCCTCGCCTTCAAGACCGCACCAACAGCGAAGAAGAAGAAAGCAGCAGATGCAACGGCGATACCCAGTACGGTGATTGTGAATCCCCGGAACCAGCGGGGATCAAAGAGTAGAGGCTCTTTTGGTAATATCAATGCACCTATTATCAAACACATTACGGCACCGGTGGTGAGTATCCCGAAGGTTGGCGTCAGTGCCTCGGCAATGAATAATATAACCGCGATGATTATCAAAAGCACACCAAACATATTCACCGTGAAGAGTCCCATACCATAGAGCGATAATACCAGGCAGATAGCGCCTATCATCTCAGGTACATACGTACCAGGGGACATGAATCCAAATATGAGACCATATAAGCCAACAATAAGCAAAATAACCGCTATTTGAGGATTACCAAGTAGTTTCAGTAAGGAAGAGCGTGCACTTTCACCTTTATAGTGCAGTGAAGCATTCCGTGTCCTCATAGTTATATTATTTCCGTCTATATTCACTTCCCTGCCATCCACTATCCTCAGGAGCTCGGGCTCATTACTTGCGATGACGTCAATTACACCCCTTTGCAACGCCTTATCCGCGTTCAACACGGCGTTCTCGGTCACAAACAGCTTTGCCTGCGTTGCATTCTTACCGCTTGAATTCGCTATGCTCGCTATATGCTCGGCGAAGAATTTCACCGTCTTGTTATCTGCTGGCTTCCTGCCGCTTATACCGATAGAGACAGGCATTGCAGCCCCAATAGTTGTGCCCGGTGTCATTGCTGCGATATTGCCAGATACGAGTATAAAAGAGCCTGCTGAGGCTGCTATCGCACCCCTTGGCGTTACATAAGTGATAACTGGCACTTTTGAATTCATTATCGCTTCTGTTATCTTCAGTGTGGACTCAACGAGTCCGCCGGGTGTATCGAGTTCAATCAGAATCGCATCGGCATGCGCATCCTCAGCCTCCGCTAAGCCCTCCTGTACATCCATAGCTGTGCCTTCTGTTATTGTACCTTCTATTCGCAATACGTAAACTACGGGGCTATCCGTATCTCTCGCACCTGCGGTTGCAGTGTTAATAATAACGAAAGCGAATATGAGTGTTAAAATTAGAATTGCAATTGGAATTGCAACTTTAAAGGCTATTTTTTGCCTTAGCTCTCCTCTTCTATTATACATCTACATCATACATACACATATAACATACATAAAATAGTTGTATCTGAGATAAAATAAAAATAAAGGTGGTGATGGATAAGTGGATATAAAAACTATAATTTCTGATTACCGGGAGAAGATAAACAGGCAACTGGAATCTTTCCTGGCTAATAAGATAGAAGAAGCAGCCGGGATTTCACCAGATGTAAGGGATGTGGTGGTCAACGCCACAAAATATACATTACGGGGCGGTAAGAGGCTCAGACCTATATTCTTCATCTATGGTTATAAGTGCCTCTCTGACGGTGATGATAGCGCAATTATAGATGCGTCCGTCTCTATTGAGTTGATGCAGAGCTATCTGCTGATTCATGATGATATAATGGATGAGGATGAACTGAGAAGAGGCAAGCCCACGTTTCACGTACTCTATAAGGATATATGTGAACGCGAATTTGGGAGTACGAAATCAGTTAGATTCGGTGAGAACATGGCTATTCTTACAGGTGACCTGCTGGAGGCATACGGTGAAGAAGCACTGGCAAATTCAGATTTCGATGCTCGATATGTCAGGCGAGCCTTGTGCAAGTACTTAGAGATGGTGAGAAATGTAGGGTATGGACAGATCATGGATATAATGTCGGAGAGGAAGAGTAGTATTACCGCTGATGAGATTTTAATGATACATAGACTCAAGACTGCGAGTTATACAATAGAGGGTCCACTTCAGCTCGGTGCTATTCTTGCGGGAGCGGAAGAGCGCGATTTGCAAATCATGAGTGAGTATGGCATTCCTCTTGGCATTGCATTCCAGATACAGGATGATATACTGGGTTTATTCGGCAGTGAGTCTAAGATAGGCAAGCCGGTAGGTTCTGATATACGTGAAGGGAAGAAGACACTGTTGATTCTGCATGCACTGGAGAGATGCACCGATGATGAGCGGCGATTCATCTTGAGAACCATGGGCAATGAGCATATTACAGCAGATGAGATAGAAGCGGTGCGGGAAATAGTGAGAAGAACGGGTTCATTTGATTATTCCAAACAATTGGTCAGGAGCAATACCGAGCGAGCAATAGAAGCGATGGAGAATTCTGATTTCAGAGCAGATGCTAAGGAATTCCTTATAAAAATAGCGGATTTCATAGGTGAGCGTGAGTATTAAATGGTGAAATGGTGAAATGGTGAAGAAGCAGAGTTTCAGGGACATTGCACTCCGCCGGATAAAGCGTTTATTTGAGCTTGCAGAACTGGAAGCGGCTCGCGGTAGAGAAGACAGAAGTGATAGATACGTCCAGCTTGCTCGCAAGATTGGGATGCGGTATCGCGTTAGAATACCACGGCATTTAAAGATGCGGGTCTGTAAGAGCTGTAAGTCTTACTTAATACCCGGAAGAAACATGCGGGTGCGCCTCAGAGGCGATTATATCACGACAACATGCCTGAAGTGTGGCAGGCAGATGAGACGCCCATACAAACCAGAGCGTGTCATTCATCATTCGTCCGTTGCACGCGAATGAACACGAACATGAAGGGGAGTTGCGAAAGCCTTCTCTACGGAAGGACGATGGATAGCATTGTAGGAGCAGAAGGGGATTATCCTGCCATCGGGCGTTACATAATGGATACCGCACCTCTGTACCCGTTCCAGGTCAAAATTATAGGGGTCCTGGAAGTGCATGGCGCCAATGAAGAGCGCTTTGCGATGGAATTCTGCCAGTGAGTCGCGATTGCCTTTGTCCAGAATATTGGTGAGTGTGAACTTATCGAATACCGAGGGCGCCTTCTCATGGTCTATAAACTTCTTGCCCTGGGTCATTATCCGCATCATCGCCCTCAATTTCCCTATTCGTGATTTGCTCATCTCCTCCGCCTGCTCTTCTATGAATTCCATCAGCCCTTCAACATCCACGAACTCGGTTATCGGTATGAACTTCCCGTTCTCCACAAACACGTATGTTGCTGCGCCGCAGTGAGGATGAACCGAGAATTCCAATTGTGGCATGCCCTTCCATGCCTCCACGAAATGCGAGATGGCAACGACGAAAGGAACGGGATAGAAGCTTTCACGTGGTATCTCGCCATCTGTCTGCTCCTCCAGTGCCTTTATATAATCGGGAATCGTTATCCTGCCGCTTCTTCGCTCGCTCTCATCTACTCTGCCCTCAAACGAGATTGGCTGCGCATTCACTCCACGTATTATATCCAGGTTCCTGGCTGCGAATCTCACCATATCACCGACCTGATGGTCATTTACACCCTTAACGAGTGTGGGTACAAGCACAACACTCTTTAGCCCGCCCTTACGGCAGTTTTCTATCGCCCTCAACTTCGTCTTCAATGCCGGTATGCCCCTCAATACCCTGTAAGGCTCATCGGTAACGCCGTCGAACTGTAAATATACGGTGTGCAAGCCCGCCTCTGCCATGTCACGACAGAACTGCTCGCTCTTTGCCAGTGCTATCCCGTTTGTGGCGACCTGAACATGAGAGAATCCCATACCACGAGCCATTCTCACGATCTCGATGAAACCCTCCCTTATCGTCGGCTCACCACCCGCAAATTGAACCGCGGGGCAGGGCGGGACCTCACTCCTGAGCAGTTTCATCATCTCTTGCAATTGCTCCATCGTCGGTTCATATACATACCCGGATGCGGCGGCATTTGCAAAACAGGTCGGGCAGTGCTGGTTGCATCGGTTCGTGAGGTCTATAATGGCAAGCATAGTCGAGCTCTTATGCACGGGACAGAGTCCGCAGTCATAGGGGCAGCCCTTTTCTGTGTTCGTGATTCTAATGCCAGCATTGCCAGTGTACATCCATCTTGCGAATTTGTAATAGAGCGAGGCATCAGACCAATATATGTCATCGAACTCGCCATGCTTATCACAGCTCTTCTTCATCAATATCTTGCCATCCGATTCATACACTTCTGCATCTATAACATTTAAACACTCAGGGCAGAGCGATTTGGTCTTCATCTCTTCTTTCACCTTCTGTAACAAATGTAATGTAACAGATAAAATAGCATAATATATATAAAGTTAACGAATTTCGCTGTAGCTTTTAGCTTTTTATACCTGCGGAGTTTTCAAAACCCTTGGTTTTCTGAATGCGTGATAAATAATGAGCTAATGAGCAAACTGTAATCATCTACCTATGGAAGATAACGCGGCACGCTTCACACAATCGTTTACAATGAGCCGCGTTACAAACAAAGTCAGGTGACCTGCCACGGAGAGCAGTGCTTCTCCACGGGCAGCGACTCGCCCGCAGGCACAATATCTCCCAGACGCACTCTGACGATGTCCCCGGGAACAAGCTCCCGTGAGGGAACAACCTGCCATGTTCCGTCCCTGAGCACTTTAGCATTCAACGATGCTTCTTCACGAGTCAGACCTTCAGCATCCGCTTCAGCACACTTTATCTAAGGTGATCAATTAAAAACCTAAAACATAAAACATATTGTGTATACTGAATGCATGCATGAGGTTTGAAATCGCGAGAAAGAGTGAAAAATGCAGGAATTGTGGATTCTGCGATTTGGTCTGCCATTCCTCCACGAGTTGTATAGGGTGTGCTGCGTGCGTGGATGCCTGCCCATATAAAGCACGGATCTTAGAATTAGAAGAAATCCCTGAGCATCGGGAGTCAGTAAACATAACGGTGAACCATGAGAAATATAGCGTGCCTGCACGGATATCCGTGTTAAGGGCTCTGGAGTACATAGGGTTTACTTCCTATATATACAAAGAGGGGGAGCTCAGCGATACCGAACTTCTTGCACCCTGCCGAACCGGTGGATGCTGGTCATGCGCAGTGATTATAAACCGCGAGTTGAAGCCGAGTTGCGTAACACCGGTGGCAGAAGGTATGGAGATCATTACGGATAGAGCGGAGATAGCGAAGAAGGAGCCTAAAAGGATTGTTTCCGGGTTCCAGGGGCATGCGGTAGGAGGGGTAGGCACGCCCTATTGGCTAAAGCCGAGAGCGTTTGGATTTAGATGCATCGAAGTCGTCTGTTTTGCGCATGGCTGCATACTCCGCTGTCCAACCTGCCAGAACTGGCAGATTACCTATTCTTCAGCCGAAGAGCCACTGTCACCTGGTGAAGCAGCGCGAATCCTGACCTACGAAAGGAGATGGCACCGCGTGGATAGGATGGCGATATCAGGTGGTGAATGCACGCTGAACAGGAGATGGCTTGTGGAATACCTGAAAGAATTGAAGCGCCTGAACAGAGATGAAAAGGCACGATTGCATGTGGATACCAACGCCGTTGTGCTCACCGAGGATTATATAGACGCGCTCTTTCTCGCTGGTGCTACTGATATAGGTGCGGATGTAAAGGGCATGGAACTCGATACATTTATGAGAATCAGCGGTCTAAAGGACCGAGAGTTAGGGAAGAAACTTCTGGATACTGAATGGAAGGCGGTAAAATACCTCGTTGAAGAATATTCAGATAAGATGTTTGTTGGGATTGGCATACCCTACAATGAGGCACTGATATCCATCGAGGAGCTTTATAAGATAGGGGAACGAATAGCGGGATGGTCGCCCGAGATTCAGGTAAGCGCTCTGGATTACCGACCCATGTTCAGGCAAAGGGAGATACGAAAACCGTCATATGAGGAGATGCGTCAGGTAAAAAAGGTTTTAGAAGAGAGCGGTCTCAGGTGTGTGATTTGTCAAACCGAGTTCGGGATGATCGGTCCGTGATTATATAATTTTCATATACAACACTTGTGTGCTGTGCGCTTCACTCTTCTCCACGAAGAAATCGTCATTTGGCACGAATACAATGACAAAATCCTCTTAAAAGTTCAAAAGTTTTGTGCGGGCACGCTCTCGGTCGTCACCCTTACCGTCAGCCAGACCCTCGATACCTTCCTCCACATCGCTACCCTGCGAGCGCCGAGCGTTCATGGTGAGTCTGCTCCCTTCCGGGCCTAAACCGGTATCCATGACAAAGATACGGCAACAAACCCTCCAGTTTGCCACCGTATCACCGACGACCCCGCAGGACGATGCCTCATCGTAGTGCATCGAGCTGGAACTGACGACCAGAGTGCCTCCCTCGAGCTTCGCCTCTCGCATATCGGCGTTTTCGAGTGGCAGAGGACGCCGAACCCTCCAGGCTAGCCCGCACAATAAAAAGTAGATAACGCTCTTTAAAAAATCTTTACCTATCTAAAGCCCCATTGCGCATACTTCCCCCTTCCCTTCTCGCGAGGAAGTACCATCTATCTTCAAGTCCAATCGCTTCTCCAGCTCCTTGTACCTGTTCCTTATAGTAATCTCAGTCGTGCCCATCACATGGGCTATCTCTTTCTCAGTGCGATATTCACCGCCGAGAATGGCGGCGATATAAATTGCTGCTGCCGCTGTCCCTATAGGTCCCCAACCTTTCGTCGCAATCTCTACACCCTTATCTTTCTTTATTATCTCGATCGCCCTCTCTCTGATTGCAGGGCTCAATCCAAGCTCAGAACAGAATCTTGGTATAAAGAGTGAGGGATCAGCAGGTGCAAGCTTGATCTCCAATTTCCGTAACAGGAAGATATAAGCCCTCCTTATCTTCTTCAATGGACTTCTCGAGACTTCCGCTATCTCTTTCAATGTTCTTGGAACGCTGTATTGCCTGCAAACGATATACAGCATAGCAGATACCAGCTCTTCTATACTCCGCCCTTTTATCAACTTCTCCTTTGCCGCTCTCCTGTATAAAACAGAAGTAGCCTCTCTGATATTCGCTGGTAGCTTAAGCGCACAAGCCATTCTATCAATTTCAACAAGCGCAAATGTGAGTGTCTTCTCGTTACTGTCTATATTCACCCAACGCACGCGTCTTATCCCCGGGGGCATTACTGGCGTTGACGTGCTCAACCCCTTATCATGTATCCGGTAGCTCATACCAGGACCCGTTCTTGTTCGCCTGGAAGCTTGCTCGGCATCAAAAGCACGCCACTCTGGTCCTGTATCTACAAGATTCTCCGCTATTACCATGCCACAATCGGCACAATAAAGCTCTGCATGTTTTGAATCTGACACCACGTTCTTCGACCCACATTCAGGACAGTTCTTTATCCTACTTGTCATCCTCTATTCACCCCCGGCATTCACTTTCGCTTTTCGCTTATACTTATACTTATTATTGCCATCCCGCGTAACATATATGTTTCCCTTATAATATAAAATAGGTGGGGATGAAGGGGATATCAAGGTCAAAATTCAGGGGTGCGCTGATAGGCAGTGCGGTGGGAGACGCATTGGGCGCACCGGTGGAGGGCTGTACGATGGAAGAGGTCAGTTCGGTTTATGAGAACGGCTGGGAGTTGAAATCGGGGCGCTATACAGATGATACAGAGATGATGATAGGGGTTGCAGAATCACTGATAGAGAAGGGAGGCTTTGATGGTACTGATATGGCGCGTAAGTTCATACGGAATTATCATGCCTGGAGGCATTACGGACCTGGAACAAGGGCGGTTTTGAAGCGGCTTAAAGCAGGCGAGCATTGGGAAGAGGCATCGAAGAGGGTATTCAATGGAGAAGGTTCATATGGTAATGGTGCCGCGATGCGAATCGCGCCCATCGGGCTATTTTATCACGATGACGTAGATACGCTATGGGATATAGCATATAAAGCGAGCCATATAACACATTCCCATGTGCTTGGAAAAGAAGGTGCAGCCATCCAGGCTTATTCCGTCGCCCTTGCACTTCGTGGGCAGAGAGAGGGGATGTTGAGTTATCTCGGGGCGAGAATAAAGGAGGGGATATATCGGGCTAAGATATCAAAGATAGAACAGCTCCTGGATGCAGATAGAAAGTTGTTGATAGAGGAATTGGGCAATGGTGAAGCAGCTTTTAATTCTGTTCCCACAGCTATTTACTCCTTTTTACGTTTCCATACCTTCTCTGATTCTGTTATCTATGCAGTTAGTCTGGGTGGGGATACTGATACCATAGGGGCAATGACAGGCGCGATAAGCGGTGCTTATTACGGTGAAGAGGCGATACCTCCAGAATGGCTGAGTGCACTTGCAAAGGCTGAGGATGAGGGCAGGAAGGGACTGCGTTATATAGAGTGGTTGGGGGATGAGTTATATCGCATCAAGTTTAAAATTTAAAAATTGTTGATAATAATTTACATCATAAGAGAAGTTTAACTCTATGAAGTTTTTCTTGTTCCTTATTTATATAAATAATGAAGTATGAAATCAAGGATAAGGAAATGTAATATATGTGGGGAATACACACTGAAAGAGGTATGTGCGAGATGTGGAGTTCCAACGAGGAACCCGTTGCCTCCCAGGTTCTCCCCCAAGGATCCTTATGGAAAATATAGGAGGATGATGCGATATGGAAGAGATAGAAGTGCATGAACTGAAGAGGGTGAAGATGAAGGACCCGATATTGATAGAGGGGCTCCCGGGTGTAGGGAATGTGGGTAAATTGGTAGCTGAGCATATGATCCATGAGTTGCATGCCGAGCGCATTATCGAGATATATTCATGGCATTTTCCACCGCAGGTGCTCGTAAATAACGATGGTACCGTTCGTCTGTGCAAGAATGAGATATATGCATGGAAATCAGGGAAGCATAACCTGCTGATCCTCACCGGTGACCAGCAAAGCGTAACGAACGAGGGGCATTATCTCATTGCTGAACGGCTACTTGAGCTCGCGCAGCAGTATGATGTATCCCGTATATATACGCTTGGTGGATACGGGATAGGTCAATTGGTGGAGCGTCAGGTGGTACTGGGAGCAGCGAATGAGCTCGAACTGGTAGAGGAGATGAAGAGATATGGTGTGGAATTTAGGGAAGAGGAGCCAGGCGGTAGCATTGTTGGCGCTTCTGGACTTCTCCTGGGTCTTGGTAAGATGAGAGGTTTCCCCGCTGTATGCCTCCTCGGACTCACCTCAGGCTATCTTGTGGACCCGAAGAGTGCTCAGGCTGTACTGAAGATCCTCTGCCAGGCATTAGACCTTGAAATAGACATGCAGGCTCTTGAAGACCGTGCGCAAGAGATGGAAAGGGTGGTTGAGCGGTTGAAGGAGATGGAGCAGGCACAGATACCAAAGCGAAGGGAAGAGGAACTGGGATATATCAGATAGAATCTGGTGTGAGAACTTTAAGTGATGTGGGCATTTTTACCACATCCCCTATCTTTATTCCCACTACGTAATCCATGTCCTTCTCCTTCGCAAGGTCCACTATCCTCTGTGTTATCACACCGTCAAATACAACACTCTTGGCATTCTCGGTTGTATCCTTCAACTCCTTTGCAAGGTCCCTTACCGGCGTTTCTTTCACTATATTCCTGTCCTGGTCCAGGAATCGTGCCTTAAACGTGCCCTCAAGCTCCCGCAGATGCGATTTGAAATAATCCACCAGATTCACTTTGTCTCCTTCCTCTCCCTTAGTCTTTTTACGCTGTATCACTTTCGGTTGCTCCTGCTCTTGTAACTGACCCGTTTTCTTCTCCCTGATGTTATTCAACTGCTCAACCGGCGTTTTATTATGCAGCGCTTTTGATATCTCCTTGTATGTCATATCCTCTACACTTCTACCCTCCGGTGATATAGCGACATAATCAACATCTGCTACCTGTAACAGCTCCTTGAGTATGAGTTCACCACCCCTATCGCCATCGAAGAAAGCCGTTACCGCTTTCCTCTTGCTCAATTTTGATATTACAGGTGGTATATTCGTACCCTCTACCGCTATTGCATTTTTAATACCATATTTAAGCAAATTCAGTACATCCGCTCTACCTTCAACGACTATAATGGCATCGGAATCCTCTATGTTCGGTCCCGCAGGCAAGCCTTTATAAGTTGTTATCTCTTCCATCCGAACCGCCTGCTTCACTTCATTCACCATCATCTCGCTATCTATATTCTCCTCGATGACCTCCCGCATTATCTCTTTCGCTCGCTCGGTTATCCGCTTTCTCTTCGTCGCTCGGATATCCTCTACCTTCGTCACTTTTACATGTGCTACACAGGGTCCCACACGGTCTATGGTCTCGAGTGAAGCGGCAAGTATCGCGGTTTCTACCTTATCCAGACCCGAAGGGATAAGGATTTCGCCAGATGATTTGCCGCCCTTAGAATGGATATTTACCTCTATTCTCCCTATCCGGCTGCTCTTCTGCAGGTCTCTCAGGTCCAGTTCTTCGCCTAACAGCCCCTCTGTCTGTCCAAATATTGCACCCACCACATCTGATTTCTCAACAAAACCTTCAGCTGTGATGTTAGCGTGAACTACATATTTCGTCGTATCTATATCATGCATCTTATAACCCTCCTCTAAATCACTTCCTCCTTTCTCCTTCTCTTCCTTTTCTCCCTTTTCTTCTTTCACCATTGCATTCTTTTGCAATTTCTAACTTCTAATTATAAATTAAGTAGTAGTACAAAGATAAAAATAAAAGCATGTTCTAAATCTAAACCTTTAAGCCCTGCAGAATGGCGATGAACAATGCAGCTGCGATCAGATCGGCGGAAGAGCCGGGGTTTATCCCCGCTTTTATCAGCTCATGGTCAAATTCCTCCAGCTCCTCGCGCCTGTATCCCCTATCAACAATACCCTTCGCTCGTTCCTTTACGTATCTGCTCTTATCAGCTCCGAACTTCATCTTGACGAATGTATCCTCCTCTTCTGCCAGTAGATTGAGATAGGCATGCGTTATCGCATCGTTTAGCTGCAGACGCTTATCGCGAATGAAATCAGCTATCAGCGCGGCATACCTGAAGGATTTCTCAAAACCGCCAACCAATTCCCGCGAGATCAGGTCATAAGGAGCGGAAATGGAGAGTATATCAAAGAGGGATAGCTGCTTATTCCTTATTTCTTCTAATGACGCTTCGTTCATCACATCAAGCTCAGCTACATCCCGCCTCACTCTCACTTTCGCCACCGGGAATGCCCTGTATAACTCTATTGCATCTTCCACATCGGTGTTCCGCATGATTTCACTTGCTCTATACTTCAATACAGGAGTAGCGCAGCTATCAGAAGCTCCGGCAGCCATTGCTAAAGGTATCAATAAGAGTAGCGCACCAAAGTGGGTGTTCCCACCATGCTGCCACTTCACGCTCTCCTCCACTCCCTTCCTTATCAATTCACCCACTCCCCGCCCCTTTCGCATTGCCGCTTCCCTGAGCACGGGGTAAACCGCGACCGAAGAAGCGAGAAATTGCTCGTAACTCGTATCTATGAAGTCATGTGTCCGGTCTACGTTACCGGGTTTTGGATATGCGGAGACTTCAAGAAGCAATGCCAGTTGCGCACTCCTGGCAACCTGGTCTTCATCCATTGCCCTCTATTTGATGGTTCATATTTTTACGACTCTTTCAAGTTTTGTTTTCGCTTTTTTCTTTATTCCATTCGGAATTCCGGGCGCTTGTTGTATGGCTTGAAGCAAAGTAACATCAATATCCAAAACCCACTTTGCTCCGGTTCCGAAAATCTCCGTTCCAATACTTACTTCGATCCTGGAAGAAATCCCTGTCCCTGTCCCTGCTTCTTCATCAAATTGTATTTCGCTTAGATTGTCCTCTAATATCTTTAGCATCAGAGTTTGATACCCAATTTCTTGTCTTATGTTTCTACTCTCTGAAAATATTACGGCAATAATCTTCGAAGTACTGCCATTTATCTTTTCGCTAATCTCACTTATGGTTCTTCGTTGTTCAATCAATAACTCCTGAAGCATCTGTTCTAAATTTTCTATATCTTTCTTACGAATAAAGTTATTCATCTTATTTTTCATAAAATTTTACTCAAGACTTCCTCGACTTTTTCTTTTTTATAGCCCAACGCATCGGAAATTTTCTCTGCATCAACTTTTTCTTCATCACCAAGTTTGCTGATATAATTCAGTATGTCGAGTGTTATTTCCCTTTCAGTAACTTCTCTAAGTAGAGCTTCATACTGCGCTTTTTCCTTCTCTAATTTCCTATCAATTAATATCGCATCTATCTTTTCTTCGTATTCTTTCTCCTTTTTCCTTCTACTGATTTCTGTTGTTCCCCCTTTGCCCATTTCAATGATATAACTGCTCGGCGTTTCAAATTCTTTAGAGTGCGAAGAGATGAAAATTTGCTTATCGCTTCCTGAGTAAACATCTTCGATGATATTATGCAAAGTTTTTTGGTTTTCTGTGGACAATCCACCTTCTGGTTCTTCAATGGCAATTATAGCAGAATCAAACAGAATCATGCATGCCAGATAAAGAAACAGGTCCTGAATACCCAGACCTTGATTTTCAATAGGAAGTGCAGTAAATCCTGTGTCAAAAATTGTAAACACCCTTTTTTGGAACTTTCTAATTTCAAGTTCTCCAAAATCTCTGTATGACCTGCTCCAAATATCATTAAATTTTTTGATGAGTTCTCGTTCTTTTTTACCCGGTGATTCAATAAGCGAAGCTAATTTATCATAAAATCTATTGATATCGAAGATTTCTATTTGTTTTCCACCCTTTTCAACGAAAGGCCCCTTCAAAAAATATTCCTTATTTGGGATCCAAGGACCCTCTAAAAAATATTCCTTATTTGGGATCAATATGAAATTGTCAGCCAGTTTATCGAGGTATCCTTTCACTATGTTGAAAGTCTTGGAAAGAGTTTCTGTTAGTAGATTTAAGTCATGAAACGTTTTTTCATATTGCTCTATTAGAGAAAAAATTTCTTCTTTTTTGCTGGTATCTTCTATATCCATTACATATCTCTTTAGACGATCCTTATAACGAGAGAGGAAAGGTAACTGTGGTGGTAAAGGTGAAAATTGTGATAAAGATGAAATAGATTCACCTAATCTCTCCAGTTTGTCATTTACTCTTTCCCGGATGGTGCGCACTCTTTCCCAGATAGTGCGCTTTAACTTTTCATACAGAATTTGGTATTTTTTATAATCAAACCGGTAGTCAGATGCTAAATCTTCAATCGAGACGTCAATATCGGCTGTTTCTTCGTTGTAATCAATTTGTACTTTCAATCTCAATTTTTTCAAAGGTTTGAATGACTCCGATTTTTCTATAAACTGGTTTATTTCCTTCTCGCTATCTTCGAATAATTCTGGAGCGTGGGCAAGCGCTGACTGAATTTGCTCTATTCCTTCTCTTAAAGCGTTATCAACTTTTTCAGTATCGTAAAAATCCTCTTCCAGAATCAGGTCAACCGTGATTTCGATTGGTTTGTATATATTCCTGTTATAGAACATCGTGTCAGGCAAAAACATTTCATCGTTTTTAAGACAGAAAAAAGCCAGATGTAAACCCCGGAGTATATTTGACTTGCCCACGTTATTTTTACCAAAAAATACATTAACTGGGTTCAGATTTTCAATTTTAAGTTCTTTGATACTTCGATAGTTTTTTATGGTGAACGCTTCGATTTTCATTTTATTTTTAAATTTTAAATTATTACTTTCCTTTATAAAAGTTCGTTCCCTAATTTTTGGATATGCTCGGTGAAGGGAAAAAGCATAATCACTACTATCAGCGGCTAATTGCTTCTATCTGTGCATATATCTGCTTGTCTCTGAAATGCTTTATAGAGATCGCACCTGATGGGCATATCGCATTGCAAGAGCCACATCCCTTACATACAACCTCGTTCACACTCATCGTGCCTCTGTTATCAGGTATTAAAGCCCCAAAGGGGCATATCGCTTCACATATCCCACAGCCAGTGCACAGGCTCACATCTACCTCAGCCACAAGTGGTTCTATCTCCACCTCGCCCTGCATCAGTGGTATCGAAGCCCTCATCGCCGCACCAACTGCCTGCGCAACACTATCAGGGATATCCTTCGGCGATTGGCAGCAGCCTGCGACGAAGATGCCGTCAGTGAACGTATCGAGAGGTCGGAGTTTTGGATGCGCCTCCATGAAGAAGCCATCCTCACTTCTCGTGAGCTTCAGTATCCTTGCGAGTTCCTCTGTCCCCTTAGCCGGGACGATAGCAGTAGCAAGAACCACCAGATCCGCTTTTATCTCTATTGTTCTACCGTCGCTACTCCTTGTTCTTACCACCACACCGCTTTCCCCCTCTTTCGCTTTCTCCACTCTCACCGGCTCTTCAAGTTCTTTCCTTATATACTCCACGCCCTCCTCACTAACACGGTTATAAAACTCCTCAAAACCCTTGCCAAACGCTCTCACGTCGTTGTATATCACCCATACATGCGCATCGGGAACCTTCTCCCTTATCAGGTGTGCCTGCTTCGCTATGTACATGCAGCATACACGAGAGCAGTATGGAGTCCCAATTCGTGGCTCTGGCTCTTGCTCAGGCTCTTTCTCTCGCTCTCGCTCGCGCGAGCCCACACAGGATATGAAGACCACCTGCTTCGGCTCTTTACCATTTATCACTATCCTGCCGCCTGTGGGACCTGAAGCGACCGAAAGCCGTTCAAATTCCAAGCCGGTCAGGACTTCCTCATATTTATACCCATATTCCGGCAGTTCAGAGACATCGAGCAACTCGTAGCCCGTAGCAACTATGATGGTCCCCACTTCTATCTCCGTCTCACGCTCTTTCTGTGTGAAGTCAATTGCATCAGCGGGGCATGCATCCACACATGCGGGTGATTCACCGCATTTACCCTTCGTTATGTATAAGCACTTCTCTGCATCTACCGTATATACTGCGGGCACAGCCTGAGGGAAGGGGATGTAAATTGCGCTTCGCTTCGCCAAGCCCATCTCAAATTCTGCGGCAATTCGATCACGAAGCCGACATGCTGATGCACATTCACCACAACCTGTGCATTTGCGCTCGTCCACATATCTGGGCTTATTCCTTATCTTCACCCGGTAGTTACCCATGTAGCCGCTCACCTCCTCCACCTCCGAATAGGTGAGCAGGTGAATATTCTTGTGACGCGCGACTTCCACCATCTTCGGCGTGAGTATGCAGGAAGAGCAATCGAGGGTGGGGAAAGTCTTGTCAAGTTGAGCCATGTGCCCACCGATAGAAGGCTCTCGCTCCACTAAATAGGTCTCAAATCCCTTATCCGCGACTTCAAGAGCGGCATAGATACCCGATACACCACCGCCAATCACCAGCGTTCTGGGTATAACGCCGACCTTCTTCCGCTCTAACGGAGCCAGCAATGCCGCTTTGCTCACAGCCGATGCCACCAGGTCCTTAGCCTTATCTGTAGCACTTCTAACATCGGCATGAACCCAGGCACATTGCTCTCTTATATTCGCCATCTCGAAGCAATAAGGGTTCATACCCGCTTCTTCACATGCCTTCCTGAATGTGGGCTCGTGCATCCGAGGCGAGCAGGAAGCAACAACAACTCTATTCAATCCGAACTCCTTTATATCACTCTTTATCAATTCCTGACCTGGGTCGGAGCACATGTACTGGTAATGCCTTGCAACCACTACCCGTGGTAATCCAGCGGCAAAATCGGCTACATCGGCTACGTCCACCGTCGCTGCTATATTCACACCACAATGACAGATATAGACACCTATGCGTGGCTCTTCTATCTTGTTCACCATTATCTTTTATTTATTTTTATTGTATTAATTTCACACCAAAAACGTCAAGCGCGCGTGCCACGATAAAATGTCGGCAATGCGGGCAGCAGAGTAGCACCCGCTTTCCCTATAATCCACCATTTTTCACCTCCTAAGAATATAATTTGATAGCGGGTATCCAATCATCGTATTTCTTGCCATTTGCATCTATGAATTCTGTGCAATTGATAAAAGAGCCGTCTAAGGTTGTATGTGTTTGATTGTGAATGATTTGCGGATAAGAACCTGTGCGGATGGTGTAGTTGTAGGTTTTGTTGGGTAATAGAACAACGGGGTTGTCAAAAGTGATGTTATGCCAGTCGCCTGCATAGCCTCCCCAGGTTGCGGTGGCGTTCCATGTTTTGTTCCAGATGCGAGCATATTCAGTGTGACCGCCTGTTCCGGGGCAGGGGTATGTGTATAGTTTGTTCACATTGATGTCGTGGGAAGGTATGATTGTGCCGTTGTGCGTGCCGGAGATGGATGGGTAGGGGTTGGTGCTTTGACCCGTGTCAATATAGCCCTCGTTTGAAACGGTAATGTTTCCCATCCAAATGAGGTCATCGCTGCCTGCTGCATTGACCGCAGCATCTTCAATAATCCTGACAATCTCCTCCTGCGTCTTGTTAGAAACATCCATCGCCCCCAATTCTGGTCCCGCACCGTCCAAATCGAGGATACTGTCAATATATTTGTATGAGGAATTACCGTAAACACCGTCTATACCAGGAGAAAGCACAAGTATCGTGTAGTTCTCTGTATCCGCACTACTGTCCACTTTTATTCGCTTGTAGAAGTTGTATTTATCTGTCTCGGGACCTGTAATATTAATGGTGATATTAGTTCCGGGCGGGCGATTCGTTGTTCCATTTATTTCTATTGGTTCTTCAAGTATTAGATTCCGAGTTTCGTTTAGATTATAAAAGCCTGTTGTATCCCCTAAGCTGTCTGTATTCCCTAAGCTGTCTGTTCGGTCTATAAAAACATGTATCTTGTAAGAGCCCGTTTCATCGGGGTTGAAAGCAGGAACGGTATAAATCGAGACGCCATATAATCCGTCCAGCCCGATTCCATAGCCTCCTCTCGGCGATATTGCCACAACTTCAACATAATCCGAAGATGCATTGCCATAAACCTCAAAACTATCGCCTGGT
>PQXC01000001.1:0-20110 GCA_003194435.1 Candidatus Methanophagaceae archaeon
GCCTGTAAACTTCTTTAGCATCTGGAACATCGTGCACGCCTGTAAACTCCCTTAACGACGCTTTAGCCTTTAATTCGCTTATTACAAAGGTTATATCAGTTTCAAAGCACATTGCGAGTATCACGACTTTCAGCATCGTTATAGCTTCACTTAGCGGCTTTACTCCATGTTTAGACACTATTTTCCTCATCTTTCTTTTCTCGAATATCCTTAGCACGTTTCTCACAAAATCCCATTTTGGGTCCCCTTCTTCCGGTATCAACGGTGTCCTCATTTAAATCACCTTAATAAGTTATTAGAAACTTCAGTTTTTAAATTTTTCGGTTTTTATCTGTTGACTTTTAATTATATGCAATTAAAAAATGTCGTTTTAAGTGGCGGTGGTAAAAAATGGTGTTTTGATAGATTGGAGAGTGACATGATGATCTTTTGTAAATGGTTGATGGAGGGGGTTAATGATGATCGTCCAGTAGTAGTCAGCTTGGGCTATCTACGAATTCCCGCCATACATCCTCCATTCTCAAGGTACAATGGATGGATCTTCCCGAGCTAAAAATTCTCCTCAGTCACATGCCGAGATCGAAAGGAATATTTCCTGATTATCATGTTATATCGCAATGCCAAGAAAATATCTTTAATAAATTTATGCTAATATGACATTGTCAAACTAACATGAATACGAGAAGAGATTGATGAATCGTGACTCATAAGCATCGAATAAGCCTTTATCGCTTAGTTTCAATCTCGGGATCACGAGTAACGCCATGAACGAGAGGGTCATGAAGGGAGCACTCAATGAAGACCCCAATGCCTTTGCCATTGAATCTATCTCTCTGTATCTCGTGGCAACCGAGGAGTAATCCCATGTGCTCATGAGACCGCCAATAGGTAGAGGCAGAATCAGTTTTTTGCTACCCGATACGGCACTTATCCCTCCTTTATTCTCTATTATCAGGTTCACCGCCCTGCATATATCATCATCACTAACTCCAACGGCAATGATGTTATGGGAGTCATGAGCGACGCTGGAGGCAATTGCGCCTTCTTTCAGTCCGAAATTCTTGACGAACCCTATTGCTACCTTTGAGTCCGCTCTATAACGGTTTATCACTACCAGCTTCAGGATGTCCCTGCTTATATCAGATACTATGCGTCCAGCTATTTCTTTCGGTGCTACACGCACTCTATTTGTGATTAATTGACCATCAATAACTTCAATCACGTTCATCATATCACAAGGTTCTGGCTTTTTGCAATCCACAGAGAAATCAGTCACTTCTCGTTTCCGTGCTTCAAACTTGTTCACCACTCTCGATACCTTCCTCGGTATCAGTGACGTGCCTTCTTCTGCTACTAATGTGCCATTTATGTAGGTTCTTCTGATATTGAAATCATCATCAACATCAACAACGATGAAATCGGCGTAATCACCCTTGCGCAGCAGTCCGACATCTAGTTTATAGTGCATAACAGGGTTCACGCATGCAACCCTGAGGACTTTCATCATATCTATGCCGTAATCCAGTGCCCTCTTCACCAGTACATTTATATGCCCTTCTATCAGCTCATCGGGATGCATATCGTCGGTACAGAACATGCAGTTCTCGTAATGCTCATTCACTATCGGAATCAGCTCATCGAAGTTCTTTGCTGCTGAACCTTCCCTGATCATGACCTTCATGCCAAGAGAGAGCTTCTCCAACGCCTCTGCTCTCGTGATGCATTCGTGGTCTGTGGATATCCCACAGCTAACGTACTTCTTCAAGTCCGCACCACGCAGTCCGGGGGCATGTCCATCAATCGGTTTTGCATACTGCCTTGCGATACTGAGCTTTCTATGCATCTCCTCATCATCTTTAATCACACCAGGGAAGTTCATCACCTCGCTAAGATATCTTATCTCATCCATCTGCAATAGTTGCTCTATCTCTGCTGAGCTTATAACTGCGCCACTGGTCTCAAATGGTGATGCTGGTACACATGATGGCGCGCCGAAATAGAATTTCAATGGCACGCTCCAACCTTCCTCTATCATATACCTCACACCCTCCACACCCAGCACATTTGCTATCTCATGCGGGTCTGATACCACTGCCACTGTGCCATGAATCACAGCTACTCTGGCGAACTCTGCGGGTGTGAGCATCGAGCTCTCTATATGGACGTGGGAATCTACGAAACCGGGCATAATGTAATGCTCATACTCACGCCTGCACCCGCGCTCCTCTCTTACGATATCTGATATCTTGCTGCCAGAAATAACGATTGTGCCCGGATATATATCACCATTCATAACATCAACGATGTTGCCCGAGACCTTTTTCTTCATCATCTTCGGCTTGTGTGCTCTTTCTCTTTTATACAACTGGGAGTGTAAAACAAACCGTACATCCTTTGCCCTTCTCTGATTCTATCCATACACGACCCCCATGCACCTCGATTATTCGTTTCACGATGGCAAGACCGGCACCCGTACCCTTGCTACTCCTGTCTACCTTATAGAAAAGCTCGAACACTTTCTCGTGCTGGCTCGGTTCTATTCCTATTCCGTTATCCCGCACAAAAAACACCGCTTCTTCGCCATCCGCGCGATAACCAATCTCTATCTTCGGAAAGGGGTTGTCACCCATGTAATTTATGCTGTTCTCAATCAGGTTCACCAGCACCTCCACTATCCTCATGCGGTCCACGTGAACCGTAGGGAAAGCGTCAGCCACCGATACTTCAACCCCGCTCGATTTTATTTTAGCTGAGGTTTCCTTTAAGGCTTCCTGAGCAAGTTCGCCAAACGGCACATCTTCCGACGGATTCGCCACACGCCCGATACGAGAGAGTTCGAGAGTATCATTTAACAGATGTTCCATCTTTGTAGCTACGTTTTTTATAGATTTAAGGTCGTCTTCTACTTTTTTTATATCATTCCGCGCTAAATCTTCTCGCAGCATGTCAGCAAAACCCTGGATGGTAACGAGTGGCGACCTCAAATCGTGAGAGACGGTGTAGATGAACCGTTCCATCTCTGCGTTCTTTGCTTCAAGCTCCTTTATTAGCTGCTCACGTTCTTTCTCCATCTGTTTTCGGTCGCTTATATCTCTAAATATCGTTAATTTTGATATAGTGCCGTCAATACCTCGCAAAGGAGTCTCAATAAGGTCGTAAATCTTATTTACCCTGCGGGAGTACCACTCCCATCTCACTGTCTTTCCCTTCATCACCTCCCGATATTTACACCATGGACAGGGTTCCTCTCGATTATGAAATACCTTATAGCAACTCTCGCCCACATGGTCTCCATACTCATCTCGTAAAACCTTGTTCATAAATTCTACTTTATAGTCCCCTGAAATGATGTACACGCCGTCAGCCATGCTTTCAAGTATCAAATTCAGGTTGTCCCGCTCTGCTTTATACTTCGCTTCGCTCTTCATCAACTCCTCTTCTGCTCTCCTCTTATCTTCCAGCAACTGATGTTCAGCCGAAACGCGTTCAATCGCTGTCAGCAACTCTTCTATGTTCAGTGGTTTCTCGATGTAACAACATGCACCGGCTTTCAAAGCTTCTATTGCCGTCTCCTTGGATGCAAAAGCGGTGATTATAATAGCGTGAGTTTCTGAATCGAGAGCTTTCAGCCCTTTTAATACCGCTATTCCCGTGTTGTCCGGAAGCTTCAAGTCTATTAAGCAAATAGGGAACCTCTTCTTTTCTTTTCTCGCTACTGCTAAAGCTTCCTTCCCACTTCCCACTGTCTTTACCTCGTAGCCTTCTTCCGATAGTATGTCGCTTAATGTCTCACACATTTCTGCATCGTCCTCAACCACGAGTATAGATAGCCTCCTTTTCATTTCATTACATCTGCAATTTGAATAACTTTAGATTCAAAATAGTCATAAAAAATTTACTTAATATTCAATTTTTCTTTCAATAATTGAAAAGATTCTTTAATATAAGTTCACCAGGATGGTGGTATGATGTGTAGAGTTTAGAGTTGTCAGTTGTGGGTATCCCATATCTCTTAAGCCAAAACACCTTAAACTCCAAAGCTCTTAATTTTTCGCCTTTTCTATTATTTATATTTATGTTCTTCTTGTACTTTTGAAGGAAAAGGCTCAGTTAGTCCAAAAATTGAAACAAAGTTATAAGTGCAGCAAGAATGGTGAATCCTGCACTTAGAAATGTGAATATCATTGATATCCTGTGTTCCATCTTCTTGAACCGTTCATCCATCTTCTCAAACCGTTCATCTATTTTCTCAAATCGTTCATCCATCTCCTGTCTTAACTCTGCGAATCCCGCTCGCATCTCTTCCTGGATGCCATCCACATGACTCCTTAAATACCATAAATTGAAGAGGTTACAAACATCAGGGTCGGTAATCTTCCTTCGAGCACATCCTGCATCGCTTCCCGGAATTCCTTTTCCAGCACCCGGAATAGCAAGTCTTCTGTGGCTTGCTCGGTATATCCCCGTCCCCGCTCCTCTCCACTTATCCGGCTCAAAGTTTAATGTCTAAGACAACAACGTCAAAAAATCTTTCTTTGACCCTCATAATTGCTTCCTTGCCCCCTCCTGCGGATTCTACATCAAAACCTGCCAGTTCCAGTATATCTGCAAGCGTTTCACGCAGTTCAGAATTATCATCCACGATCAGCACGCTTCCTATCATTTCCTGCAATTTCTGCTTTTCGTTCTGGAAGAGGCAGCTTTATAGTAAATGTGCTCCCCTTTCCAACTTCACTCTCCACCTCTATTTCCCCTCCATGCACTTCCACGTATCTCCTACATAAAGCGAGTCCTAAACCAACGCCACGGGGTTTCGTAGTGAAAAGAGGCTCGAAGATTCTCTCCCTGCTCTCCTCGGGTATGCCTTCGCCGGTATCCGCAATACTTATTTCTATATTCCCTTCTTCTTTATTCTCCTCTGTTTTTATCTTTAACGAGCCTCCTTCGGGCATTGCTGATATTGCATTTGTAATTATATTCGTGCACGTGCGCTGGATCTGGTCGAAATCCACCTGTATCCTGGGTAGGTCCCCTTTTAGCTCCTTTTTTAACTCCACATTCGGCGGTATATCAACCGATGATAGAGCTTCTTCTACTATTTGATTGACGTCGCATTCCTTCAGGGTTGGCATTGGCACGCGAGCAAACTCCAGTAAATCAGTGATCAGGCGATTTGCCCTTTTTACCTCCTTATCCAGTATAGCAAGGTGCCGGTTGACCTTCTCATCCGCGATATCCTTGAGCTTCATATTGAGGAAATAAGCTGTGTTGCTTATCACACACAAAGGTTGCCTGAGCTCGTGTGCAACGCCGCTGCTAAATTCGCCTATCGTTGCAAGTCGTTCTGTCCGCCGAAGCTTTTCCTCCATCTCTTTATGCTCTGTCAGGTCCCTCATGTCGCACAATACCTGAACCGGATTACCCTGTTCATCGAAGATCGGTATATGCATGATGTCAACATACTTCTTCGTGCCATTACTCAAGCTAAGAACCTTCTCTGTACGAGCTCCTCTTCCCGTTTCAAAAATATCAGGTACCGGGCAACCCTCGCAAATCTCATCGCGATTCCAGAACGCTTTATAGCACTTCTTACCAATCACATCCTCCCTTTTCACATCGAATATCTTTAATCGTGCACCGTTTACCTCTATTACATTCAAATCACGATCAAAAATGGATATCGCTTCACTGACGGTATTGAGTATCATCTGTGATTTGTCCCTCTCTCGTACCATCTCCTCCTCGCTTTTCCTTCTCTGCTCGGAAACAAGCCCGATAACATAAGCCACAGCTACAAAAATAATCGCTCTTTCAAAAGTCCCGGTGACAAAGGAGCCCAGGGAGAAATAAGTCATAGCAATATGCGTAACGCCGAGAAATATAGCGACATAAACTGCTTTCTTGCAGTACCACACTCCGGCGAGAAGGATGGGGATATAGAAGAGATGTGTGTATACAATAGCTTCACGACGGATAAAGCCGACATAAAAAGCTATGAATACACATGCTATTATTGTAAAAAGCAATATAAACAATTTATTATTCTGCTTTGCCTTTCCTGGTATATGCCTGAGGTTACTACTATCTCCAGCCATGATAATTGAGTTTTGATGAGCGTTAATTGTTATGTTATTTAGCCTTTTCTAATTTTTATTTTCTTCGGCTTGTGTTTGTGTTGAACAGTCTCAGTATCGCAAAGCCGCAAGATTATTTATAAGTATATGGATAGCATGGTATAATAGGATAGGGGGTTAAGGATAATAAAATGGCGGTGGAGATAAAAGAGCGGGGGCATGTGAGATTACCTGCCTTTTTAGAGCGTGGTTTTTCGGATTTGAGGCGCGAGGTGGTAGCGAGGCGGAGATGCAGCATGTGTGGAACCTGTGCTGCTTTTTGTGATAAGATAGGGATAGAAGATGGTGAACCGAGATTCATTGAGGATTATGACACCGTCTGTGGGCTGTGCTATACCGTCTGCCCCAGAACCTTCCTGCCACGGGCGGAGATAGAACAGAAGATATTTGGTAAAGTCAGTAATGATGACGATGTTCTTGGCGTATATCGGGCATGCTACGAAGCACGAACAAAGAAAGCTGATGTAGGGGAAAGAGGTCAGGATGGGGGTGTAGTCACTTCTATACTCGCTTATGCACTGGCGACAGAGGCAATAGACTGTGCG
Organism: Candidatus Methanophagaceae archaeon; assembly: GCA_003194435.1. Lineage (GTDB taxonomy): Archaea > Halobacteriota > Syntropharchaeia > Alkanophagales > Methanospirareceae > G60ANME1. The sequence goes on from PQXC01000001.1 coordinate 6,680, forward strand.
GTGCTCACTACTGCAAATGGTGATTGGAGACCCCGGACGGAGGTTGCGAGGGATTATGAAGCGCTGAAGGAAGGTGCAGGTACAAAGTATACCCTATATCCATCTGTCATAGGTGTGAGAGAAGCGCAGGAGGAGGGCTGCAGTGCCATTGCATTTGTTGGTCTGCCATGCCAGATACAGGGTTTGCGAAAGGCAGAGACTGCAAATGCGAATCAGCCATATGAACTGCGAATAGATGGTGTGAAATTGTTGATAGGGCTGTTTTGTACCAAGAACTACAATGAAGAGCTACTGGATTTCGTGAATGAGCAGGTGCCACTGGAGCGTGTGAAGAAGTTTGATATAAAGGGAAAAGAGCTTCTGGTATATGACAATGATGGAGGAGTTGTTTCCATCTCGCTGAACGACTTAGAGGTCTTTGTGGGGGATGGATGTTCAGTTTGCACGGATTTCACTGCAGAATTGGCTGATATCTCCGTAGGCTCGGTAGGCTCTGCTGAGGGCTGGTCAACCGTTATCACCCGCACGGAACGGGGTGATGAACTGGTGAGAGGCGCCTCAGAGAGTGGATATATAGAAGTAAAGGATATAAAGGCGAAGGGTCTGGAGCTGATAAAGAGGCAGGCAGTGAAGAAGCGTAAACGAGTGGAGGAGACAGAGCTGTAAAGCTCTGAGCTCTGAATCCTTTTTCTTTTTAATTTTTATATGGACCTATAAGATATAAGAACAAGAGGTATGGTAGAATAATGTTAGAAGAGGTGGAGAAATGAGTGACAAAGATAATAAAGCTGATAAAGAAAAAGAGAAAGAAGAATCGGTAGTGCTCCGTGTGGCGGAAGCATACCATCGTGATGCCGGGCGAGGTATAGCAAGGATAGATACCGATACTATGCGGAAGCTTGGCGTGGTTAGTGGTGATGTAGTGGAGATAGAAGGTAAGAATATAGCAACTGCTATCGTTTGGCCCGGCTATGCACCTGATAGTGGTAAATCAATAATCAGGATTGACGGTAATATAAGGAGTAATGCTGGCGTTGCTATTGATGACCGTGTGCGTGTACGCAAGACGAGAGTAAGAGATGCGAAGCGAATCGTACTCGAGCCCACACAGCCGGTAAGAATCGCAGGAGGTGAACGGTACTTAGCGAGGATACTGAAGGGGCGACCGATAACAAAGGGGCAGATTATCAGGGTTGAGATGCTTGGCAACCCCATTACTTTTGTTGTCACCAATACTGTGCCACTGGGCACGGTTATACCGAGGTTAGATACAGAGATAGTGCTACGTAAGGCGCGTGAGGAGCGAATTGGGGTGCCACATGTGACTTACGAGGACATCGGGGGCTTACAGCGTGAGATAGGGATGATAAGGGAGATGATAGAACTGCCATTGCGGCATCCTGAGCTCTTCGAGCGGCTGGGCATCGAGCCGCCAAAAGGGGTGCTTCTTCACGGTCCCCCGGGCACAGGTAAGACATTGATAGCAAAAGCGGTAGCAAATGAGACAGATGCGAATTTCTATTCCATCTCCGGTCCTGAGATAATGAGTAAGTTCTATGGAGAGAGTGAGAAGCATCTGCGTGACATATTCGAGGAGGCAGGTAAGACCGCTCCTTCCATCATCTTCATTGACGAGCTCGATTCCATCGCGCCGAAACGCGGCGAGACAACAGGAGAGGTAGAGAGGCGAGTGGTGGCACAACTGCTCGCTCTTATGGATGGGCTGGAATCTCGTGGTCAGGTGGTGGTTGTTGGTGCTACAAACAGACCAAATGCACTTGATGAGGCTTTAAGGCGTGGCGGGCGGTTCGATCGGGAAATAGAGATAGGTATACCAAACAGGAACGGTCGTGAGGAGATTCTGCAGGTACATACGCGTGGCATGCCCCTCGCGGACGATGTAGACCTGAAAGAGCTTGCGGACCTCACGCATGGATTCGTAGGTGCCGACCTCGCAACTCTATGTAAGGAAGCGGCAATGCACGCACTACGCAGGATACTGCCAGAGATAGATATGGAGAAGGAGATACCGCCGGAGGTGATGGAGAAGTTGCGGGTGACGAAGGAGGATTTCAAAGAGGCTTTGAAGAATACCGAGCCTTCTGCGCTCCGTGAGGTCTTCGTTGAGGTTCCAAATGTCAAATGGGATGATATTGGTGGTCTGGAGCGAGCGAAGCAGGAATTGAAGGAGGTTGTTGAATGGCCTTTGAAATATCCTGAGGCGTTCTCGCATCTGAAATCCAAGCCGCCAAAAGGTATCCTCCTATTTGGTCCACCCGGCACAGGTAAGACGATGCTGGCGAAGGCTGTGGCAAATGAGAGTGAGGCGAATTTCATATCCATCAAAGGTCCAGAACTGCTCTCCAAATGGGTGGGTGAGAGTGAACGTGCGGTTCGTGAGCTATTCAGGAAGGCGAAACAGGCAGCTCCATGTATCATCTTCCTCGATGAGATTGATTCCATTGCCCCGGTTCGGGGTGGCGGTTATGACTCACATGTGACGGAGCGAGTGGTCTCTCAGATGCTGACCGAGATGGACGGACTGGAGGAGTTGAAGGAAGTAATTATTATAGGAGCGACGAATCGCCCGGACATGGTGGACCCCGCTTTGTTGCGTCCTGGACGACTTGACCGGTTGATATACATCCAGCCACCGGATAAAGAGGAGCGTAAGAAGATATTCGAGGTACATCTAAGAGGTAAGCCGGTAGCCAGTGATGTTGATCTTGATGAGCTTGCAGATAGGACCGATGGCTATGTGGGAGCAGATATAGCAGCGATAGTGAGGGAGGCGGTAATGAATGCTTTAAGGGAGTTCATCAGCTCTGGTGTCTCGGATGAGCATGTGAAGGAGGCAGTGAAGAACGTGGTGATAAAGAAGAAGCATTTTGATGCCGCTATTAAGACTGTCAGACCTACTGTTCTACCTGAAGCCCGGAACGAATTCAAAGAGAAGGCAGAAGATTTCGTGAAGTACGCATATGTATGAAAAGCATAGTGAAGGGGAAGGTGAAGAGGAGGCTTTATCTTTCAATGGCTTCTGCTTCCCTGCCTTTTATTCTTTTTTATTCTTTTTTTATTCTTATTCCAGTACAATTTCACCCTTCCAGGCATTCCATATCTTAGCTACATCACCTATATCTGCTGCTACACCGTTATGGTTCAGGTCATAATGGAAATCTTTCGGGATTAACCCAGCCCATGCATTCCACATCTTAGCTACATCGCCTATATCCGCCGCCACACCATTATCATTCAGATCGCCTACCATTAGCAGCTTTATATCTGCCCTCGTGATCACACCAGCACCTGAGTTGAAGTTGATATAGACGTTAGTGTGATTGGACCAGAATCGCCTCTTCGTTACACTCAGGTTGTAAGTGCCTGTGCCTGTTGCGACATCTGTGAACTGATAGTTACCCTGAGCGTCAGTAGTTGTAGAAGCAATCAGAGCTCCTTCCAGGCTCCGGAGCGTGACTGTTGCACCCTCTATCCCGGTATCCAGGACATCTGTTACACGTCCTCTCAAGCAACAGGATACAACTGTGAAGGTACTGTTCTTCGCAGGTGCAGTCCCGATCTGATAGTCAGGAGGTCCTTCTGCGAGCTGAATATCAGAGAAGTTCAGCATGCTCCGTGAGCCTGATTCGCCGCTAACATTGAAGACCAGTAAAGCTACAGAGCCACTTGCACCATCTGGTATCGTTCCATTCCCTAAATTCTGATTGTAGACCAGTACTACCCGGGTGCCCCAGTCGAAGTTCCTGTATGCAGGACTCTCCCAGTTCGCAGTCAAGGCGCCATTATGAACCTCTACGACTCTCATTACGCTGGTATTATACAGTATATTGAATATGATAGCAAGTACTGGTCCGTTCTCTAAATTCGTTATGTTCACGGGTATCCTCACGGTCGTATCACTGCACGCCTTTACATCATCACAGATACCGAAGTTCGTTGCTGTTGGTAGAGCAGATGCATAAGAGATAGAAGCAGAAGCTATAAGAATAGCAGAGAGTAAAAATGATACTAATACGGAAATCAATGCCAATCGTAGCGTTCTCTTCTTATCCATTTCTCTTCTCTTAAGAAAAGTTCGATTGGCACCAATTAAGTCTTTGCAGGACTATTAATCGTGCTTCAGTGGTGTTAAAGAAAACTACCGAATCGGTGCAAATCCAATTTAGAATATATACGAATTCTCTTTTATATAACCAGAAGCGAGAGCACCGGGACCGATAAGCGTGTTATTACCAATAATCGTACCGGCATCAATACAGGCATTTATTCCTGTTTTTACACCATCACTTAATATCGCACCGAACTTCCTCCTGCCAGTATCCATGCCCGCTGCTTTTACTGATGCCTCGTCAAACCTGAGGTTCGCAATCTTCGTGCCCGCACCAAGGTTACAATGCGATGCAATAACCGAATCACCGACATAAGAGAGATGGGGTATCTTCGTATTGTCCATAATAATAGAATTCTTTATCTCAACGGCATTGCCTATATGGCAGTTCTTACCAATTGCGGTCTTAGCACGGATATAGCAGTTAGGACCGATCTCACAGTTCGGACCTATAATCACAGGACCTTCGATATAAGTGCCACATTTTATGCTCGTTCCTTCACCTACTGCCACTTTGCCTCTCAGCTCCACGTTAGCTTCCAGTTCACCTCTGATAACAGGTCTTACACCCTCACCCTCCATCATAGTTTCGTTTGCACGTAACAAATCCCATGGATAGCTGACATCTAACCAGTGCTCTTGCTCTATCCTGGTCCAAAAAACTGGCTCACCTGAGTCAATAAGCAACTGTAAGGAATCGGTAAGTTCAAATTCGCCTCTCTTTGAACGCTCTGTCTCCTTCAGCGCACCGAACACTGCCTCGTTAAGGAGATATACACCGGCATTTATGGTATTTGTGGGCGGTCTGGGCATCTTCTCGTGTATCTTCACTATCCGGTCGCCTTCTATCTCAACAACTCCATACTCACCGGGGTTCTCCCTGTCAATCACACCAAGTGTGATTGTGATGCCGTTTCCTTTGCCTTTACCTTTACCTGCTTCTGCTACTCGCTTTATATCGCTGGCATTTACTATCGTATCGCCATTAAGCATGAGGAACGCGTCGTCAATTAGATTCTCCACCTTCAATAGTGCGTCGGCAGTACCAAGCTGCTGCTTCTGCGTTACATACTGAATGTCTATGCCCCAATCAGCACCGTTAGAGAAGTAACCACGTATGGTTTCGTCGTGATACCCAACGACAATGATAAATTCGGTGATTCCAACTGCTTTCACCTCCTCTATTAGATGCTCTATTATTGGCTTGCCTGCTATTGGTAGCATCACCTTCGGGCGGACGTAAGTAAGAGGGCGCATCCGCTTGCCCTCGCCTGCCGCAAGAATCACCGCTTTCATAATTGGTTTATTAAAAGGATAGGATAATTATTAAAAAGAACTATACTTGACCTTGACTTGACTCGATCACGTTTTTTTATAAGTTAAGAGCCACATATCATCAATAGTTGCATCCATTTATCCTGCGGACAAAATAGATTTCCGCTTAAAGCTTAAACCCTTACGGTTTTCGGAGTTGAGCAACCAAGACGTATTTTGTGCCTGCTTCGTCAGGATCATCGGGCTTCAGATTCCCGCAAGACGGTTTCCTTTGGCGTATGCAACCCAAAGAGCTATAGCTAAGGCGCTCTAACTCTAACCTAAAATCATTCAAGACCGAAAAAAAATTCGAACCCTGCATCGTTCCGATGCAGGGTCAAATAATATTTCTATATTACTATCTAGCACCAGCCTTAGGGAGCTACGACCTTAATGTAGACACTTTCCCATCTAAGCCATTCTTTCTATGGTACTCCACGTAGACGTCGTCCTCATCTCTGTTCTTTTCAAACGATCCAATTACTTTGATTATTCTTGTTGATGATGCCTTATCGTTGAAATCGCGTCCTACGTATGGAGTATTGCCAGTAAACACTTTTGACTTACCTTTGTAATCCCTATGCTCGAATAATAGTATTCCAGTCACAAAAAAGAGAAGTTAGGGTTGTATATAACGGGATATAACAGGAGTTCCTGGGTTTATTTCCCCTTCACGTTCTCCAATTTGTAATCCCCGTATTCATCCACCTTCGGCTTTTTTGCAAGCAAATAGTAAGGAATAGCGAATATAAGTGCAACTCCGGTAGCCACAGCGAGAACTATAAGCGCAATCAGGACGCCCAAGCCTATCAAAGCAGCGAGTATAGCGAGGATTTTGTAGTATTGTAGCAGTCCAAGAAGTATTGCAACAGCGATAATAAATATGATGGCAGAGAGGATAGCATTTCGAATCATCTGCCTATCGTCTCCTCAAACAGTGTTCCGATGACGCCTGAAGACCCTGAAGTGCCCTTCGCAGTACCCGGTAAGAACGGAGCTAATGCGCTCGCCAGGTTGTGCAGAGTCATTGATTGGATAAGTACCTTCCCCGGTCCTGTTAGAGTCGTCAGGAACAGACCTTCTCCGCCAAAGAACATCGTCTTTATCCCCTTTACACGCTCAATGTCATAATCTACGGTGTCATCCCAGCCGACAACACAACCAGTATCCACTTTCAATCTCTGACCGGCATCGAGCTCAAATTCGACGAAATCGCCACAGGCGTGTATGAAAGCTGTTCCGTGTCCAGAAAGTCGCTCAAGAATGAAACCTTCGCCACCGAAGAAGACGGAACCTAACCTCCGCTGGAGTGCAACGCTCAGCTCTACCGTATCTTCAGCGCAGAGGAAAGCATCCTTCTGTGCTATAAATTCTTTATCGGGCGCTATCTCTATTGGCTTTATTGTTCCTGGCGCGTTACCACCGAAAGCAACAATGCCCGACCCGCCTGTGGGTGTGAATTCGGTGAGAAATATCGTTTCGCCTGCGATCTTCCTGCCTATTGCTTTCAGTAAACCACCCCGCATCTTCGCTTCCATGTTTATATTCGAGCTCATATACACCATTGCGCCTGCTTCTCCATATACCTTCTCACCAGGCTCCAACTCCACGGTTACCAGTTGCAGGTTATCCCCTGATATTTTATATTTCATGCGACATCAAAAGGAAGGAAAGGGGTGTGAATATAAATATTTTGATAAAATAAAAGAGGAAGTTGTTCATACCTCATACGATAAAAACCGAAAATCTTTTTATTTAAATCAACCAAAAATGTTCCACATCATACATGGAGGAAGAGAGATAAAGGGGGAAGATTGAGTATGAAAAAGGAAGTAAAAAGTTCTGGATTGGCAAGAGCAACCTTAATGTGGACGGAATTGTGGGGCGATAAGAAGGGAAGTGAAGGTCCAGGTGAAGGAGAGGGGGTGAGGGAAAGAATATGAAACTGAAAGGATTGACCGTTTTGGCTACGATGGTGGTGATATGCGCGCTCGCGCTTATAGTGCCGGCAGCGTCAGCGGGTGCGCAGCCAGAGCCATCAACACCGTTTCTAATTTCTGGCTGGGTCATTTATCCTAACGGAGCTCCGGTTACCAATCCATCTGTGAGCATAAATATTACGAACACGTCCGAAGTACTCACGGCGGAGACGAATGCGAGTTCTAACTACTATCAGATTTTGACTTCTTCGGGTAATGTGAGCGAGGGAAATATAGTTAAGTTCAATGCGAGTAATGGCAATGTGAAGGAGTTCAATCACACTGTTACGGATGCTGAAATGACTAATGGCGGCTTTGTTCAGAACATTACGATTTCTGGTATTGCAAAACATGTGGTGATAAGTGAAGTTTGTATAAATGCCGGAGATAGTAACGAAAGTGAATGGGTTGAACTTTATAATCCAACTGACAGTCCTATAAATATGACAGGCTGGCATTGGTGCTATTTCCCTTCTGATAAGAATTGGAATAACTCTTATAGAAATAAAGCTTTTCCGGAGGGAGCAACTATACCCAGGCATGGCTTTTATTTGATTCTCGTTAGTGGGTCTGTTAACGAGACTCCTGATTGGAATCTTGGTTATAGCGGGCATCAGTTAAGCGATACTGCGGGATCTATCGGGATTTTTCCTTTCGATCCTGACACAAAAACGGCTGAGGCTGCGAAGAATGGGAGAATAGATGCTGTCGGGTGGGGCACTTCAGTCGAATACGTTTATGAAACGGTTAATGCAAGTGTTCCTGCTTCAGGTGAAAGTCTGCAAAGGAAAGTCAGTGACAGCATAAACGAAGGTGCCGGTCCCGCATGGGACACCAATAACAACAGTGCTGATTTCTTCGTTCAAACTGCACCGAATCCGCAAAACACAGGCACTAAGCCCGTACCACCGATACCGGAAATGAGCACGCTAATATTGTTCGCTTCCGGGTTGGTCATGCTTGTGTGCTATGTTGTGCTAAGGAGGGTGAAGTAAAAAGAAAAAGGGCGCTATGCATGGGTAGTTTGCAGGAACAGGCAGGCACAGCGAATGCTAATGCGTTATGTGCTATTTTCTTTTTTCACATCTTATTCCCATATCTCAAGGCTCTGCTCCAGATAATTTTATGTGGCGTGCCAGCAATTGAATACACATTCAGCGCTCTTTTTCCGTACAGATACGAGATAGCGTCTATGTCATGAACCGCTAAATCTATTATTATACCGACATCTCTTATCCTCGGTGGAAAAGGACCCACGCGTCTGCTCGCGGGATTGAAGCGTTCTATATGCCCCACCATTAATTTGAGGTTTTCACGTCTCACGGCATCTATTATCGCGTCGGAGCTCTTCAATGACTCGCTATGGGCTTCTCCACGAGCATGTGCACGCCGTAGTTAGCAGCTTTGAGAGCGATGTCTTTATGCAGAGTTGTGGGGACGGCGATGCTGGCAGCATCTAAATCGTTCTTCAGCAACCGCTCGCAGTCGGTGAACGCTTCTGTATTGTATTTCGCAGCGACTTCGCCTGATGTTCGCTCGTCAACATCCGCAACGCCAACCAGCTCTACCTCGTTCATCTCACTATAAATCCTCGCATGGTGCTTGCCCATTGCTCCTACGCCTATTACGCCAGCTCTTTTCTTTTTCATAGTCTGTTTTAAAAAAATATGAAAACAGGGTCAAGAAAAAAGGAAACCGACCCTCTCTATATCTTTTAAATCACTCTTCTTTGCGCTTACGGTGGTTGTAGAACAGGAACAGCCCAAGCACCGCTACGGCTGGAATCGCTATTGTGGCGAATTCTGGAATCTGATGGTTCCAGCGATGTTTCCAAAATAAAGTCCAATGGTCATCCCAATCATCGAAACCTATGTGTCTCTCTGCCACCAAGTTACCATCAATATACATTCGGTAGTTATCCCTTGGATCGCCGTAACCCTGTAAGACTGGGAAGCACCAGCCTGTATCGTAATAACCCGTGTCATTTGTGATCGGCATGTATTTCCCCTCTCTAAACGGTAGCTTTGTTCCGTTCAGTGGACGCCATACTTCCACCCAACCCAACTTATGTTGCTTTTTTATTACCACTTCATGTCCAACATAAGGATTACCATCCGCGTCTGTTATGGTTCCATAGATCCTAAAAGGATCCTCATCGCCCTCTTGTGCCGCTGCTGTACCTGCGAATAAAAAATAAATATCAAATATTTATTAATTGACCTATATAACTTCTGGTGGTATGCACAGGATAGAGAAAGGGAGATGAAGAAGATGGAAGATGAGTCGTTAAAAGCGACGCTGGATGTGGATAGCTATCAGAAGCTGAAGAAAATAGACAACCCCGAGCTCATACGCTTTATTACACGCTACAGGGAACTTTGCAGTCCGGACGATGTATTTGTGTGCACGGGTTCGCGCGAGGATGTGCAGTATATCAGGGCTGAGGCGATAAGGAGTGGAGAAGAGAAGGAACTTGCCATTGAAGGGCATACTGTTCATTTCGATGGCTATTATGACCAGGCGCGAGATAAGAAGAATACCAAGTTCTTGCTGCCGCCTGATGTTGACCTCGGTCCGGGTATAAACGCGATGGACCGTGATGAGGGTCTGAAGGAGATTCATGAGATACTGCGTGGCATCATGCGTGGACACCGTATGTATGTGCTCTTCTTCTGCCTCGGACCACTCAATTCCCAATTCTCAATACCCGCTGTTCAAATCACCGATTCCAGTTACGTCGCACATTCTGAATGTTTGCTTTATCGGCAGGGCTATACGGAGTTTGTGCGGTTAGGGCGTTCAAATCGGTTCTTCAAGTTCGTTCATTCCGCTGGTGAGCTGGATGCGCGAAAGACCTCAATCAACATAGCTAAACGCAGGATTTACATTGACCTCGAGACTGAGACGGTCTACAGCACGAATACGCAGTATGGGGGCAATACCATAGGGTTGAAGAAGTTAGCGCTGCGGCTCGCACTCAATCGCGCCTCGAAAGAAGGCTGGCTGACTGAGCACATGTTCATCATGGGTGTACATGGTCCTGACGGGCGTGTGACTTATTTCACCGGTGCATTCCCCTCGCTCTGTGGCAAGACTTCCACATCCATGCTGAAGGGTGAGTCCATTGTCGGTGACGATATCGCATATTTGAGGAACAAAAATGGTGTGATACGAGCGGTGAACCCTGAGAAGGGTATATTCGGTATCATTCAGGGTGTGAACTCCAGAGACGACCCGATCATCTGGAACGCACTTCACGCTCCAGGTGAGATTATATTCTCCAATGTCCTTGTCACCGATGCTAAAATGCCCTACTGGTCGGGCAACGATAGCAGCGACCCACCCACGAGGGGTTATAACCATGCAGGCGAATGGGTGGCAGGAGCCAGGGATGAAGACGGCAATGAGATACCCGTATCGCACCCTAATGCCAGGTTCACGCTTGATATGCACCTGCTGGAGAATCTGGACCCCGAACTTGATAACCCGGAGGGTGTGGAGATACGCGGTATAATCTATGGTGGGCGTGATTCGGACACGAGAGTGCCGGTTGAGGAATCCTTCGATTGGGTTCACGGTGTTATCACAATGGGTGCGGCACTGGAGTCGGAGACGACAGCGGCAACACTGGGCACCGGCGGAGAGCGGAAGATAAACCCGATGTCAAACCTGGATTTCCTCTCTATTCCCATCGGACGATACATAGAGAACCATCTGAGATTCGGTATGGTTGATAATCCTCCGCGTATCTTCGCTGTGAATTACTTCCTCAAAGATGCGGATGGTAACTTCTTGAATGCGCGAAATGACAAAGCGGTATGGCTGAAGTGGATGGAATTGCGAACGCATAATGAAATTGGTGCGATAAAAACCCCTACCGGGCTCATACCGAGATATAACGACCTCAAGAAGCTATTCCTGATAGTACGGGGGCTTGAATACCAGGAAGAAGCTTACACCAAGCAGTTCACTGTACGTGTGCCCGAGAACCTTGCGAAGCTCGAGCGAGTTGAGAAGTTCTATCGTACTAAAGTGCCAGATACACCGCAGACATTATTTATCGTGCTTGAGGAGCAGAGAAAGCGACTAATCCAGGCGCGTGAAGAGTTTGGTGATTATATCTCTCCTTTTGCTCTCGCTGATGCAGGCTTATAAAGTTCAAAAACAACAGAGGGATGCAGAGGGATGTATTAAAGTATATCGGAAGCAGGGATAAACTGATCAACATCAGGCGCATAAGCACAGTAAATCTGTAATAAACCATGCCAATGATTATCGCGATTGCTGTCGAGTACACCCAGTGTTCTATTCTTTATTCCTTTACATCCACCCATAGATGAAGTGAGCGATATGCCTCTTCCTTATATTCTTTTCCATAAACGCTTTTTTCAAAATGGTTTTTGTATAACAGGAACTCTAACTTCTGATGTTCTCCCTCTTTCTTCGCCCTGAACGTAAAAGGGCGCTCCCATGTCTCATTATCCTTCAATTCAATGCTCTTCTCGCCTATAACTTCTCCATTAAGTTTCACTTCCAGCCGGTACGATACATTGGCATATTCGTGATTCACAACGCCTATAATAACTTCGCCCTCTTCTCCTACTTTTAGCTCTGTGGGATAATCACTTGCTGTTCCATTTGGACCGAGGATATAGAACTCGGTGAACTTCTCACCTTCTTTTGGCGTTATTATTACATAAGCGGTCATGGAGATTGCAAGTACAATTGAAATAATCAAAACAACTGTTAATACTCTATCAATCTTTGTATCTGTTGCTTTAAACGACTTTTTCATGCTTTTGAAGAAAATCCCGAGATCAACCGCAAATCTATTCTCTTCGTGAATCGTGTTTCTTCTTACATACGCGCCTAAAGCAAGCGAAACAGTGAATACTGACAGAACGATAAGAATAGGCGTTAATCGAATGCCAAAAGGTGTGTAGTTCAATGCCAAACCCAACAAAGGCACAAGTGCAATGCTCAATCCGAAGCTTAGTGCAATTCGCTCTATCGCATCCAGATCGCCTTTTCGTGGGAATAGTACCGCAATCAGTGAATATCCAGGTAGAAAGAGCACTAAAGGGAGTCCAAGGATTATTCTTACCGGCGTCTCATCTAACGGCGGGATTAGAACAAAAAGGATACAGAGAGATGTTAAGAAGATCACGAATATGAGGTCAAGTTCCTTAGAGAAATTTTTAATGACGATGTGTAACATTTCCATATTATTCATATTCATACTCCCAATCCTAAATGTTTAATGTTTCTTTTGGTAAAGGTAAAGCTTTCTTTTCTAAAGAAAAAAAGGTTTGTATGCATAAAAAGTGAGGGGGATTACAAGTGCGAGGTCAAGGTCTTTTTGGGGTACACGGTCTGGAACCCCCGGACGTGCGTGAGTTTTATACCCCTCTCCTTCTCAATAAAGCCATTGCATCTTTAATCTCCTCTGTGCACGACTCTATTATTGATAACAATTCTTGAGGCGTCCTTGTATCCTCCTTCTCTTTACGATTTGGATTCACCGCTTTCAGGTCATAATTTTTTGCCTCGATTTCTTCAATCGGAACACACCAGGAACGCTCGGAAACTCCCCTCTTGGGAAGTAACTTGAAGAATTCTTCAAAATGCGCAATCGTCAAAGGCTGCCTCTTTGTTATGTTGAGGTCGGATAAGTCGTAATACCATATCTCCTCTGTTGCTTCTCCTTTGGTGAAGAATAAAAGATTGGTTTTACTGGCTGCTCCGGCATTTACGAATACTTTTGGTGGCAGGCTTACGATACACCACAGGTTACATTCACTCAGGAGTTTGCGTTTTGTCTGGACTTTCATGTGCTGATAGCTTTGTGCTAAAAATCCACCGGTTCCACCAGTACTTCCGAATGGGTGTAGTTCTGAAGGGGGAACATCACACGAAAAACAAATAAAAATGGCTGTTTTAGACAATCAAGCAAAAATACAGCAAGTTCAACCAAAATATCGAGAGGTTAAGCGGAAAAAGTCATTTGGA